>JAIVJJ010000268.1 GCA_020200095.1 Acidobacteriota bacterium
ATATTAGAAGGGCTAGTTATACATTTTTCACATAATTTATTACCCAAATTAGTTAATTGATTATTAAGCTCACAATTATACCCAATGCATCGCTGTTTTATCCCAAGTGCAGTAAAATTAACAGATATGTCAAGTATTGTGCGAGGGGTTAACCGATGGACGAGGTGGATGGCACAAAATGGGCTATATCTCTAGAAAAAGAAAAGAGCCGCCACAAGGACAACTCTGAAACTACTGATAATAAAAAGATTTATGGCGGAGCCGACGGGACTCGAACCCGCGACCTCCAACGTGACAGGCTGGCGTTCTAACCAACTGAACTACGACTCCGCAAGACAAATTTCAAATTTGGAATCTGGAATTTTCAATCTTTGGTGGGCACGAAGGGACTCGAACCCCTAACTTCCTCCTTGTAAGGGAGGCTGTCTACCAATTGACGTACATGCCCGAAAATTTTTACTAAGCACATTTACCCAATTTTTCTGTCAAAAACCGTGCCGTTTTAATCTAATGGCGAATTGCAATGCTACGAAAAATCAGCCGTCGCTGTCAAGTAAAACTAAAACTTTTAGAGGCGAAAGTAAAAATGCAAAAAAAGAAACCATTTTTCTCGGCTTAGAAACAAACCTTTTCGTTACACTTATTTTTTACGATTCAAAATAAAATCGGCTATTTCACATAATAAATTCGTTTCTTTGCCAATTTTATCTAAATCATTACAAGCCTTAATGTATACTTTTTCCGCCAAGTTTTGCGATTCTCGCAAACCATAGAATGCCGGATAAGTCGCTTTCGCCGCCGAAACGTCTTTTCCAGCCGTTTTGCCTAAAATTTCCGTCGTTTGCGTAACGTCGAGCAAATCGTCGGTAATTTGAAAAAGCAAGCCTAATTGCGAAGCGTAATTTGAAACCGCTCCGAGTTCCTTTTCGCTTGCTTCGGCAACGATTGCGCCCGCTCGCGCCGAAACCAAAATCATCGCGCCGGTTTTGAGGTGATGAATTTTCTCCAGATTTTCGATTGAAATGTTTTTTCCTTCAGCTTCCAAATCAAGCTGCTGTCCGGCGACCATTCCGAAAGGTGTTCCGGCGGCGCGGGAAATTTCTGAAATTAAACGAACGCGGATTTTAGCGCTTAAACTTTCATCTTCGGCAATCGCCTGAAAAGCCAAAGCTTGCAAAACATCGCCTGCTAAAACGGCGGTTGTCTCGTCAAATTTTCTATGACAAGTCTCGCGCCCGCGTCGCAAATCATCGTTGTCCATCGCCGGTAAATCGTCGTGAATGAGGGAATATGTGTGAATCATTTCAATGGCGGCGGCAGTTCGCAAAAGTTTTTCCCTTTTCGCGCCAAACGTTTCGCCGACAGCCAAAACAAGCGCAGGACGAAAGCGTTTGCCGCCTGCAAACAAACTCCAGCAAATCGCTTTGTGCAATCTTTGCGGCTCGATTTTCTCGGACAGAACAAGCTCGCCAAGTTTTTCATTAATGGTTTGCGAACACTCGGCAAAAAAAGTTTCTAATCTGTTCATCACAAAAAGAATATAGCGTAAGCGGTTAAAGGTGCAAACTCTCATTTCCGACTGTAGAAACATCGCAAACGCTAAAATTAAATTTTGTGAAAAAACAAAATTAGAGTTTAATAGAGTTCATCAAAAATTCAGTCAACAAATGTTTTATCCAATCCAAAATTTTAAAAGGTGAAGCCGAAAAATGAATGAAGAAAACAGAAAATTACCCGAAGACAATTTTGAGCAGGAATTCAGAACCGATTTAGACGACGAAACGCGCGACCAGCCGAAAGGATTGGCGTTGCATACGAAAATTTTAATCGGTTTGCTGGTCGGCGTGGTTGGCGGAATTGCCGCCAATATGACCATTGGCGGCGATAATCCGAATCTGGTCTGGTTTATCAAAAATTTCACCGAGCCAATCGGACAATTATTTTTGAATTTGCTGTTGATGATTGTCGTGCCGCTTGTTTTTTCATCGCTTGTCGTCGGTGTGGCGGGCATCGGCGACATTCGCAAACTCGGGCGCATCGGTTTGAAATCCTTCGCTTATTGTCTGATTATCTCTGCTATTTCCGTTGTCATCGGTTTGGGACTGGCAAACACGATTCGACCGGGGGACCGTATCAATCCTGAAACCGCCGAACAAATGAAAACGCAATTTGGCGGCGACGCGACGAAGCGCGTTGAAGACCAGAAAAAAACGGAAGCCGTCGCCGCGCAAGATTCGGCGTTAATGTCAGTCGTTAAAACAATCGTGCCGAAAAATGTTTTCAACGCGATTGCCGGTGAAAACCCGAATATGCTTCACCTGATGTTTTTCGCGCTTATCGTCGGCGTTGCTATTACGCTTTTGCCGGAACCGGTTTCCGCGCCGTTCGTGCGCGGAATGGACGCGCTTTTTCAAATCACGACAAAAATAATTGACATCGTGATGAAGTTCGCGCCGTATGCCGTCGCGTGTTTGATTTTCACGAATATGGCGCGTTTCGGCATCGATCTTCTTGGCGCGCTGGGTTGGTTTGTGGCGACCGTGTTAATCGGTTTGAGCATTCATATGTTTGGCGTCTATTCGCTCTCGATTTGGTTTTTATCAAAAATCAATCCAATCGAATTTTTCCGGCGCATTCGCACCGTCATCGTTACGGCGTTTTCGACATCTTCATCAAACGCGACTTTGCCAACCGCACTTCGAGTTTCGGAAGAAAATCTGGGTGTTCCGAAACACATCAATAGTTTTGTTTTAACCGTCGGCGCAACGGCGAATCAAAACGGCACGGCTTTGTATGAAGGCATTACGGTTTTATTTTTGGCGCAATTGGCAGGCGTTGATTTATCGTTCGGACAGCAGTTGATGGTCGTTTATCTGGCAATTCTCGGCGGCATCGGAACCGCCGGTGTTCCGAGCGGCTCGATTCCTTTTATCATCGGAATTTTAGCGATGATTGGTGTTAACCCGGCGCTGATTGCGATTATTCTCGGTGTTGATAGATTGCTTGATATGTGCCGCACGACTCTTAATGTGGTCGGCGATTTAACGGCGGCAACTTTCGTGGCGCGTTCCGAAGGCTACGAGCTTTTGCAGACACGCAAACCGGAAATAGTTTAAAATGTTTGCGAGGTGAATTTTATGATGACTACGACAATGCCGCAGCCCGTTCAATTGCGTTTTACCGTTGACGATTACTATAAAATGATTGAACTCGGAATACTTAAGGACTACGAGAAAGCTGAAATCATTGAAGGAGAATTGATAAAGAAAATGACGGTCGGAGACAAACACGCGGCAGTAGTAAATTTCTTGACGAGATTCTTTGTCAAAAATGTTTCTGACGATATTTTAGTCAGCGTTCAGAATCCTGTGCGATTGTCGCAATTTAACGAGGCTCAGCCGGACTTGACGCTTGCTGATTTACGCAAGTTTGACGGAAAGCGTCATCCGCGACCGGACGAAGTTATTTTAATCATCGAAGTTTCCGATTCTACCGTTAAATATGACCGCAATAAAAAACTCCCGCTTTATGCCGAAGCGAAAATCAGCGAAGTCTGGATTATTAATTTGCTGAATGAAATCGTCGAAGTTCATACAAAACCAAGCGTCGGTCTTTATCAATCGGTCAAGATTTTTCGGCGTGGAGAAATTGTTCAATCCGAAGTTCTGCCGGATTTAAGTTTGCAGGTTGACAGTGTTCTGTAAGGAGAAAAAATGTTTCCAATCGGTGATGACAATTCCGACCGTACTATAACGCCGTATGTTAATTATTTGTTTATAGCGATAAACGTTATGGTTTTCGTGTTTCTGCAGGGACTCGGCGGGAATGACACTTTTAATTACGCATTTTCCCTTGTGCCGAAAGAAATCACGACCGGCATTGATTTGACAGCGCCGCAAATCATCCGCGACGCGGCAAGCGGACAAACCGCGCAGATTCCGAATTACGCAACGCCGCTTCCCGTCTATTTTAATTTTTTAAGTTCGATGTTTATGCACGGCGGCTTTATGCACCTTTTTGGAAATATGCTTTTTTTGTGGGTTTTCGGCGACAATCTGGAAAATATGCTCGGACACATTAGATTTGCGCTCTTTTACGTCGCGTGCGGAATTGCCGCCGCGTTCGCGCAAATCGTGATGGACACCGGCTCGATAATTCCGATGCTCGGCGCTTCGGGCGCAATATCGGGTATTCTCGGCGGTTATATATTGCTTTTCCCGACGCGGCGCGTTCGCGCTCTTTTATTTAATGTCTTCACGACCGTTCCGGCGTATGTCGCGCTCGGTCTTTGGATTGGAATGCAGCTTTTGCAGGGTTATCTTTCGCCAGCCGGACAAGGCGGCGTCGCGTATGCGGCACACATCGGCGGTTTTATAGCCGGGCTTGTTTTAATAAAAATCTTCGCGCTCGGCACGAAAGCGCAAAATATCAGTCCGGGACAAGGCTAGAAAAAATTTGCGCGAAAAAAGCATTGAAATTTTCAAGTTTCAAGTTTGCAAATTTGTATTTCTAAACGTTAATAGAAAAATCCGCCGCTTTTTTCGATAAATTCAGATTATAAAACGGGTCGCGCTCGACGAATTTTTTCCATTTCCGCGCGAAATAATTTTTTTCTGCGGCAGTTGGAATTTTTTGTAAATTCAATCGCTTTTTTTCGTCAATCTGAATGAGTGCGGCGTAAGGCGTAAAAACGATTCGGTAATTACGCTCGCGTAATTTCAAACAAAAATCGGCGTCGAAAAATTTATTCGGCAGATTTTCCGCGTCAAAGCCGCCGACTGACTGAAAGGTCTCACGTCTGGTGGCGAAGCAAGAAATCGAAACTGCCGAAAAATTATTTATAACCTGCGTGCGAGCTATGTTTCCGTTGTCGTCTTGCGGCAAACAATGATGCGCGATTCCGACCAAACCGTTCATTCCGACAACCAAGCCTCCGTGCAAAATGCTTTTGTCGGCGTATAAAAGTTTTGCGCCGACCGCGCCGATTTCTTTCTGAAAAGCGAAACTTGCCATTTCTTTCAACCAATCTTTTGATAGGGGTTTTAGGTTCGGGTCAACAAAACACAATATTTTACCGTTGGTTTGCGCGGCGGCAAAATTATATTTTTCGGCTTCACTTCGGGTTTCGCCGGCAATTATTCTTATCAAAGTCTGCGGGTAATTCGTATTGAACCCGGTGCAGATTATAAACGGTTTGGCGAACAATCGCTTTTTTTTCGCTTCTTTCCAAATGCTGCCGGATTGCTTCGCGCGCCCGTTCGTGCGCGTAAGGTTTTTCTTCGGACGAATATGCCACCGAGCCGCGAATCGCTCGCCAATGGTAAAGAATTTTAGGAATGTGCCGAATATGATTTTCGGGAATTTGTTCAATGACGCGCAAAGCCAAATCGTAATCTTGACTGCCTTCCAAACCGGCGCGAAAACCGCCGATTCTTTGTAAAACTTCGGTTCGATAAACTGAGAGATGCGTGATTAAATTCAAAGAATAAAATAAATCCCGGCTCCAATCCGGCTTAAATTTCGGCTCGTAACGCCGACCGTTTTCGCCAATCATATCTTCGTCGCTGTAAATCATTTCGGTTTCGGGAAAGCGGTTTATTTCTTCGGCAACGTAGAAAAGCGCGTGTTCGGCGAGTTCATCATCGTGGTCTAAAAGCGCGACAAATTCGCCCGTCGCTAATTCCAAAGCCGAATTTGAAGCGGCGGAAATATGTCCGTTTTCGGCGCGGAAAATTACTTTTATTCTTTTGTCTTTTGCCGCGTATTCTTCCAAAACTTTTCTAACGTGCGGAGACGGCGAATGGTCGTCGGCAATGCAAAGTTCCCAGTTTCCGTAAAGTTGTTTAATAACCGATTCGATGCACAAGCGCAGCCATTTTTCCTCGATGTTATAAATCGGCATCACAACGGATATGAGCGGCTTGAGTTTGAAACCCCTAATTTTTTGACGAATTTGTTCGCGGTCGCCGTCAGTGAGCGTATCAAATTTCCGAATCCATTTCAGATAAACCTTTTCTTCTCGGCGTTTCCGATAAAGCTGTTTTGTATGCTCTTTGACGCCGAGCCAGCCTCTCATTTTCCATATCTCAATTGCGCGGCGTGTTTTCCTGCGTAATACATTCATTTTAAGTTTTGACCCGTTTTATTTTTCGATTAATTTCATATTCCGCTTATGTTTTTTCCGACTGATTTTATTGCTTTAACGGAACATCTCGGTACGGTTTTAATCCTGTCATATTTGTGCAATTATTATTTAATCGTGAAATGCTGTTACGTTTGTCAAAACAAAAACAATAACAAAATTTACCGGGCGCGTGAAATGATGTTCGGCTGGCGCGACCAATTCGATTATTTTGAGTGCGGCGAATGCGGCACGATACAGATTGTCGAAGCACCGGAGCTTTCGCGTTTTTACCCGCCTGATTATTATTCTTTCGGTCAGCTTTCGGAAAGCCGTCCCGAAAAACTCGAATCACGAATTGTTAAGAAAATGGTCGCGGATTATTACGGCAACCGGCGAAACTTAATCGGGAAATTTTTCTCGCAGAGACGCCGCGAAACGCGGGGATTATTTCCTTTTCTTTTCGAGCCGGTCAATCTCGGTATCACAACTTGTTCGAGAATTTTGGACTTTGGCAGCGGGAACGGCGAGTTTTTGCTCGATTTGCGCTGGTACGGCTTTGAGGATTTGACTGGCGTTGACGCTTTCATCGAAAAAGACATTGTTTATTCCAAAAGCGTCCGCGTTCTCAAACGCGAATTGAAAGAAATTGAACTGTTTTTCGACCTTATCACCGCGCATCATTCAATTGAGCATCTGCCGAATCCGCGAGTTGTTCTGCGCGAATTCTACCGCCTTCTGCGACACGGAAAATACGCCTTGATTCGGCTTCCGGTCGCGGCTTACGCCTGGCGACATTATAAAACCGATTGGGTACAGCTCGATGCGCCGCGCCATCTTTTTCTTTTTACCGAACGCGCCTTTCGCCGTCTGGCTGAAGAAGCCGGTTTTACGGTCGAAAAAGTCGTTTATGATTCGACCGCGTTCCAATTTCTGGGCAGCGAATTATACCAAAAAGACATTCCGCTTTCCGACAAAACGGCTTTTAACGGCAACATCGAAGAAAGCATTTTTACATTCGAACAGTTAATAAAATGGGAAAAACAAGCGGCGAAGTTGAACGAGCAGCAGGACGGCGACCAAGCGTGTTTTTACCTGCGGAAAAATTAGTTTTTATTCAATGTTTTAAGCATTTGTTTGAGTTCGGTTTGCCATTCAAAATTCGGGCGGATAAATCCTTGAATTGTGCCTTGATAATCGCCGCGCGTCGTCCTTCCGGTTAAATTGTCAACCACTTCAAATCCGACCGCTTCGCCTTCGTGAACGTGAACTCGTGTTGCCGGAACATGCGAGCTTATCGCCACATCCACGACAAAACCGCCTTCGTTAAAGAAATTTTTCGGTATCCAAACTGTGCTGGTGTAAATTCCCGTCTCTCTTTCGCGCTGCCGCCAATCACTCATGACATCTTGCAAGCCGAATAAATATTGCCGGTCACGCCCGTAAATGTGAAAAGCCGTGATTAAAATGTGTCCGGCTTGCAAAACTTCATAGCTTGTCTGTAATCCGATGCGTCTTGTAATGTCGAGGCTCTGGGCGGTTTTGCCGTTTTCGTCAATTACTCGGACGCTTTTCAACCGGACAACTTTGTTTTGCGGCGCTTCACTTTCATTTTCCCAGACCCTTTCGGCGGAAACTCCCCAATCTGCGCCCAGATATTCATTCACAACCGTCTGCGTCGCACCTTCCTGCACAATTTTTCCTTTTTTCAGAGCAATTGCCCGCGAACAGAGCCGCATAATCGCTGACATATTATGCGAAACAAAAAGAATCGTGCGTCCTTCATTCATAATCGCCTGCATTTTGTCGAGACATTTGTGCTGGAAATCCGCGTCGCCGACGGCTAAAACTTCATCAACGATTAAAATTTCCGGCTCCAAGTGTGCGGCGACGGCAAAGGCAAGACGCATATACATTCCCGAAGAATAATGTTTGACGGGCGTATCGAGAAATTTTTCGAGTTCGGAAAAGGCGACAATTTCGTCAAATTGTTTTTCGATTTCCGCGCGTTTCATTCCTAGAATTGCGCCATTCAAATAAATATTTTCCCTGCCCGTCAATTCATTGTGAAAACCCGTGCCGACTTCTAAAAGCGAGCCGACTCTCCCCTTTAATTGCGCCGTTCCGGTTGTCGGTTTTGTAATGCGCGAAAGAATTTTAAGCAGCGTTGATTTGCCCGCGCCGTTGTTGCCGATAATTCCCAAAGTCTCGCCGTCTTTGACTTCAAATGAAACATCGTGTAAAGCCCAGAGTTTATGTTTTTCTTTTGAAAGCGCGGGCTTTTTGACGAAGTTCATTACTGCGTCGCGTAATGAATCGCTTTTGCCCGCGCCGAGGTAATAAAGTTTTGATAAATTTTCGGCTTTGATGACTGTTGTCATTGGTAGTGGTAAATGGCGGTCGGAGGAATCGGTTTTAATTTGCGTCCTTGTTTTTGATGTTTATAATAAGTGATTGAAACACAATTTAAAAGTTTCTGCACAAAAAATTCTTATGAATCGTCGTCTATTTTTAACCAGTCTAAGTTTAGCATCAAGCGGCGCGTTTCTCGCTTTCGGCGGTTTGGCGAAACGCGCCGAAGCATTGGCAAACGCGGAAAATTTATCACACCTAAAGGCTTTCGGCTACGGTGAACTCATTCCGATGGCGACCAAAAACACGGGCGAAACTTTTATGACGCTGCCGAAAGGCTTTGAGTATAACGTCTTCGGCAAGGTCGGAAGCAAAATGTCTGACGGGCAAAAAACGCCGCCCGCGCACGACGGAATGGCGACTTTTGAAGTCCGCAACGAACTCCGCATTGTTCGCAACCACGAAGTTTCGGGCAGGCGCGTGCCGAAAGAAGGCTCGGCAATCGGCATGACGAATCACTACGACGAAACGGCGGGTGGCGGCACGACAACTTTGATTATCAATCCGAAAACACGCGAAATTGTCAGAGATTTTGTCAGCTTGAGCGGCACTTTAATAAACTGCGCGGGCGGCAGAACACCGTGGGGAAGCTGGATTTCCTGCGAGGAAACCACGCTTGGACAAACCGTTGTCACCAACGCCAGAGGCGTAAAGGAAGGCGGATTTTTGAAACCGCACGGTTATTGTTTTGAAGTCTCGGCTTCGGCGAATAATAATCTTCCGCCCACTCCGCTCAAAGCAATGGGACGTTTCGTTCATGAAGCAATTGCCATAGATAAAAAATCCGGCACGGTTTATTTGACCGAAGATAACGGAAAGGCTGGCTTTTATCGCTTTCTGCCGAAGCGCAACAAACGTCTCGCCGAAGGCGGCGTTTTGCAAATGCTTGCCGTAAAAGATAAACCGAATTTTGACACCAGAACCGGACAAAAAATGAGAGCGAATTATACGGCAAATTGGGTAACGATTGATAATCCCGACCCGGCAGAAGCGGACGTTGACGATTTAGCCGTTTTTAAACAGGGCTTTGCGAAAGGCGGGGCGACTTTCTCGCGGCTCGAAGACTGTTATCCAGACAAGGAAGGACGAATTTATTTTGTTTCAACCAGCGGCGGCGAAGTAAAAGGCGGGCAAATTTGGCTTTATGAGCCGCACAACAAAAACGAAGGACGGCTAACATTGCTTTTTGAATCGCCGAGCCGCGAAATCTTGGATATGCCCGACAATATCTGTCTGAAACCGAAAAGCGATTTGCTATTCATTTGCGAAGACAGCGATTATGTCGGCGAAGGCGGAACGCCCGATAATTTTTTGCGGATTTTAACGCCCGACGGCAAAATTGCCGACTTTGCGCGAAACATCACGCCGAATTTTAGCAGGAGCGAGTTTGCCGGTTCGACCTTTTCAAAAGACGGCAAAACTTTATTCGTCAATCTGCAAATTGTTGGTGCAACTTTTGCCATTTGGGGTGATTGGGATAGATTCAAGGCGTAAAGTTGTTTTATTTTTGGAAGAAATTGAAAGTTTTTTCAAAGACAACAATTCGTATTGAAAGTTTACGTTCGTCTTTTTCTGACAGCAACAAACTAAAATTTGAATTTTGAACACGAAATTTTTGAGAATACAGCTAGTAAATCGCAAAGCTGTATTGAACTATTTTCACTACTGAAATAGGTTTACCGTCTTTTACAACCGGCTCGAATTTGATTGCGCGAGCGGCTTTGACTGCTTCTTGGTCTAAACCGTAACCTAAACCTTGGAGTACAATTATTTGCGAAACTCGACCGTTTGCGGCGAAAAGAACCGCCAGATGTATGGTTCCGCTTATTCCCGCTTGTCGCGCTCTGTGGGTATAATTTGCTCTCAGCTTGGACAAGATCTTTAAAGGCGTGGTGTTGTCGTCAACGGAAAGCGTTTGATTTGTGCCGTTCGTTTTATCTCGATTGAAATAATCGTGAAAAACTTTAACCACTTCGAGCTTTTCCTGCACCGCTTGCCGTTCGGAATTGTTTTGGCAGTTTTTCAAACAATCTTCCAAAACTCCCACCGCCTGCTTCAGAAACCCGGCTTCACTTCTTGCCGTTGAGCCGCCCGCGATGCGATTTCCGAATTGCCCGATAAAGGCGTCTGATTTTAATATATATGCGGACGAATAATTCGGATTGAGCGCAATTATTTTATCGGCGTCGGCAAGAGCGTCATCAAATTTGCGTTTCCATAGATATGCCGTGCCGCGAAGGTAGTAAGCCGCGACGTTCTGAGGGTCGAGATTGAGGGCTTTGTTTATTTCGTCCTGCGCGTTGTTTAATTTGTTGTTGAGCAGGTATGCATAAGCTAGATTCGTTCTGACAGCCGAATCTTGCGGTTTAAGTTTTACCGCCTTTTCCAAAGCCTTGCGTCCCTTTTTTAGGTCGCCTTTTTCCAAATAAGCCAAGCCTAGGTAATTCCAAACAACCGCATCGTTGCCACTTTCCTTTTGTTTACTTGCTTTTTCTAAAATAGTGACGGCTTCATTATTTTTTCCTTGTTTATAAAGCTCGATACCCTTTTCGCGCTCTATTTGCTGAGCAAAAACACCATTTGCGAAAACGAACGAAGCAAAAAGCAAGGTGAATCTGAAAAATGTTTTCATAACAGCTTCTTTCAACAATTGAGATTGATAAAATATATTTTAGGTTTTAGTAGATATCAAGGAAAAAGCCGAAAGCAACTAAACTTTCGCCTTTTTCCTTTACCCTTTCGCCTTTCAAATCCCTGCGCCGTGGCATTTTTTATATTTTTTGCCCGAACCGCAGAAACATGGCTCGTTTGGTTTGACTTTCGGTTGGTCGCGGACAAACGGCATCACTTTTTCTGCTTCTTCGCCCGTCGCTTGCCGTCGCACCCATTATCGTTTTAATCTTTTAGGGTTTAATTTACTGCCAAAACAAAAGGTGAAAGAATTACGTTGTATCTATGATGAACAAGATTTATAAGTATCGCGGTGCAAAGATTTTTTTGTTTTTGCTATTCGCGTGTTTGCTATCTACATCAGCGAGCGCACGGGAACATTCTGCAGCCTCTTTTTTTACTTATGCGGAATTAACAACGCTTTACGAGCAGGAAACGCTCCCGAAGCCGATTGAAGCTAAGCTCAATCAATTGCTGACGATTCCATTCATTGACAATTCGCACGCGAGCGCAACGCCTCTGCGCTTTTCGCAATCAACTCAGCTCGGCGACTTTCTGCGCGTCGCGCATTGGAACATCGAGTGTGGGCTGGAATACGACGCAATAGAAGCGGTGTTCGGCAGTGAAGAACAACTTGCAGCGATGTTGGACAAAGATGAATTTCCGCTCGACAGCAACAAACGGGAAATGGCGTTGGAACAAGCCGCGATGCTTCGCGCGGCGGACGTGATTATCTTAAACGAAGTTGATTTTGGAATGAAGCGCACGGAATATCGCCATATCGCTGCCGATTTAGCCGCACGGTTGAAAATGAATTACGCTTTCGGCGTGCAGTTCGTCGAACTTAGCCCTGTCCATCTTAGTCAGGAATTAGAAAACGCAAGCGTGAAAGAAAAGGAATTTTCCGAAGTCATTAAAGTTGACCCGTCCCGTTATAAAGGTTTACACGGAGTTGCCATTCTCAGCCGCTTTTCGCTCGAAAATGTGCGGCTTGTTCCATTTAAAAATCAGCCGTACGATTGGTATCAAAGCGAGAAAGCCAGCGCGAGTATGTTGGAAAAAGGCAAACGAAAAATTGCCGGTAAAATCTTTCTGGAAGAAACTCTGCGCGAAGTCCGGCGGGGCGGGCGCACTACCCTTCTCGCCGATATCAGCCACGCGCGGTTTCCGAATGGGCGCGTGACCATCGCTGCGACTCACCTTGAAAACCGCACTAAATCAATGAATCGCGTTAAACAACTTCGGGAATTGCTCAATACGGTCAAAGATATTCGGCATCCAGTTGTCATTGCAGGCGATATGAATACTTCAAGCTCAGATTTAACGCCTACTTCCGTTCGCCGCGAACTCACCAAGCGGTTCGGTAATCCGCAATACTGGATTAGAAAAGGCATCGGCTACGTGCTCGGCTTCGGCTTGATTGAAGATACCGTTTTAGACGGATTGACCTTTTGGCGCAAGCAATCCGACCCAACCGTACGCCACATTTCGTTTCTAATGCCGAACTCCGAAAGAAAGTTTTTCTCGACGCTTGAAGATTTTCGCTTCTCGGACGGCGGCTCGTTCGATTTTCGCGGCGATGAGAAGCGTTCCTATCGAAACAAAAACAAACCACTCGCCAACTCAAACGAACGCGGCAGCAAAGGCTTCGTCAATACCTATCAAGTAACGCGCCCGATAAAATTCATCGGCAAATACAAACTCGATTGGATTTTCGTCAAGCCTGCCGATTTGAAAAAACCGACCGACCGCAACGGCTCTTACCGCTTTGCGCCGCATTTCGGGCGCACATTCGTTCAAGTTAACGAAACCGTCAAAAATCGCATCTCCGACCACCGCCCGATGATTGTTGATTTACCGCTTAAAGAGCCGCCACTCAACGAGAAAAAGTAGATTAATAATGAAATTAAAAAAGGCGAAATGTTGTCGTACACTTCGCCTCTTACTCATCCCTCAAATTTCATCCCTCATCCCTTCCTAAATTCCCGCGCCGTGACATTTTTTATACTTCTTGCCAGAGCCGCAGAAACATGGCTCATTCGGTTTAACCTTCGGCTGGTCGCGGACAAACGGCGTTGCTTTTCTGGCTTCTTCGCCCGCCATTGTCGCCGTTCCCATAGCACCCGTGAAAGCCATTCCTGCTGCTTGTCGTCGCGCTCTTTGTCTTTCAAGGCGTTCAAGTCGTTCCATTTCTTCGCGCTCGTCTTTGACAACAACTTCAAGATTGAATAAAGCCCGCGTCGTGTGCGTATCAATTCTATCGAGCATATCTTGAAACATATCGAAACTTTGCTTTTTGTATTCAACAAGCGGGTCTTTTTGTCCGTAACCGACAAGACCGATGCCTTGTTTGAGATGGTCAATCGAAAGCAGATGGTCTTTCCATTGCCCGTCAATAATATTGAGCATTATATAACGCTCATAGCCGCGCAACTGCTCGTTACCGACAAGTTTTTCCTTTTCCTCGTAATTGGCAACCGCTTTTTCCCAAATCGCGTTTTCAATTTCCTGCGCTGTCATTTTTTTGAAATCAACGCCCGCGTCAATTGCCGGGTCAACCGCGTAAATGCTTTGAATCTCCGCCGCGTATGTGTCAACATCCCAATTATCGGGCGTAACCTGCGGATTTAAATATTGATTGGTTAAATCGGCTAACAAATCACGTGCCATACCGTTTTCACCTAGAAGGTATTCGCGGTGTTCGGATTCCATCATCAATTGACGGCGTAGACCGTAAATTGTTTCGCGCTGCTTGTTCATCACGTCATCATATTTCAAGACGTGCTTTCTGGTTTCAAAGTTGCGAGCTTCGACAGCCTTTTGCGCTCTTTCGATTTGCTTGGAGACGGTTTTCGATTCGATGGCGACGCCTTCTTCCATTCCGAGCCATTCCATCATCGAGCGCACTTTGTCGCCCGCGAAAATCCGCATCAAATCGTCTTCCAGAGATAGAGCAAAGCGCGTCGCTCCGGGGTCGCCCTGTCGTCCGGCGCGTCCGCGAAGCTGATTGTCAATGCGGCGCGATTCGTGGCGTTCGGTTGCCAGAATTTGCAAACCGCCAACTGCGACAACTTCCTTGTGTTCCGCGTCAACAATACGTTTCGCCTTTTCCAACTCTTCTTCAAATTGTTCGGGTGTAGCTTCGTCCGGGTTGATTTCACTTTTCTTCAGAAAATCGTTGGCGAGAAATTCAGGATTGCCGCCCAGAATAATATCCGTTCCGCGTCCCGCCATATTTGTTGCAATCGTCACCGCGCCTTTGCGCCCGGCTTGCGCGACGATTTCAGCTTCGCGTTCGTGGTATTTCGCATTTAGGACGTTGTGCGGAATGCCAATTTTTTTCAACCGATCGGCGACCAGTTCGGAATTTTCAACCGAGACTGTGCCGACCAGAACAGGCTGACCTTTTTCGTGCAGTTGTTTAATTTCATCGGTTACCGCATTCCATTTTTCGGGCAGAGTGCGATAGATCGTATCGGGAAAATCCTTACGAATCATCGGGCGATTGGTCGGAACGATAATTACGTCCAAGCCGTAAGTTGTGCCGAATTCTTCGGCTTCGGTTTCCGCCGTTCCGGTCATTCCCGAAAGTTTTTCATACATTCGGAAATAATTTTGCAGCGTAATCGTGGCGAGCGTTTGATTTTCGCGCTCGATTTTCACGCCTTCTTTGGCTTCGACGGCTTGGTGTAAACCGTCAGACCAACGCCGACCTTGCATTAAACGTCCGGTGAAATCGTCAACGATGATAACTTCGCCGTCCTGCACAACATAATGATGGTCATTTTTATACAATGTGTGCGCTTTCAAAGCCTGCTCGACACAGTGCAATAACTCCATATTCGCCGGGTCGTAAAGATTGGAAACGCCCAGAAGTTTTTCGGCTTTCGTCACACCTTGCTCGGTCAAAACCGATGAATGGTTTTTCTCGTCCAAGAGATAATCGCCGCTTGTAACTTTTGTTTCCTCGTTCTTTTCGCCCTTTTCGAGACGCGGAATAATTTCGTTTGCCGTGTAGTATTTATCGGTTGCTTCGTCCGACGCGCCGGAAATAATCAGCGGTGTTCTCGCCTCGTCAATCAAAATCGAGTCAACTTCGTCAATAATCGCGTAATAATGGTCGCGCTGGACAAGCGTTTCCGGGTCGAACTTCATATTATCGCGCAGATAATCGAAGCCGAATTCGTTGTTCGTGCCATATGTAATGTCGCACGCATAAGCCTCTTTGCGTTCGTAATCGTCCATATCGTTTTGAATACAGCCGACTGATAAACCTAAGAACTGGTGAATTTTGCCCATCCATTCAGCATCTCTTAAAGCTAGATAATCGTTGACCGTAACGATGTTAATGCCGCGTCCGGTCAAAGCATTTAAATATGCGGGCAAAGTCGAAACCAGCGTTTTACCTTCGCCCGTTCGCATTTCAGCGATTTTACCTTGATGCAAAACAACTCCGCCGATAAGCTGCACGTCGAAATGACGCATTCCCGTAACTCTGATGGACGCTTCGCGCACGGTGGCGAACGCTTCAGGCAGAATCTCGTGCAGGATTTCCTGCTCGCTCTTGCGCCGTTCAACTTTATCTTCAATTCCCGCGAGCGCGTTTTGAATTTGTTCTTTGAATTTATCGGTTCGCGCTCTTAATTCGTCGTCGGAAAGTTTCTGCAAGCCAGGTTCGAGCGAGTTAATTTGCTGAACAATGTGTGCGATTTTTTTCAGGTAGCGGTCAGTATTGCTGCCTAAAATCTTATTGAAAAATTTATCTACTAAAGCCATTTTTTTATCCTCGAAATACGCCAAAAACCGTTCGCAAACAGTTATTAGCGCATAAAATTATAAATTATTAAAGTTTAGGCGAGTGTGTTCGGGAAAGAAAAAGACTTCTTTCGCCTTCAGTTCGCCGCTTATTTTGCGCTGTCGGTGAGAAGCGCATCAAGCGAGCCGCGCGGAAGGCGAATAACGATGAAAACTTGGTTGTTTTCAGACGAAACAGAGGTGTTTTCGTAGATTTGTTTGGTTAACGCGTCTTTAACCGTAATTGAAGCGGAAGAAAATTCTTGACTAAGAAATTCGGCAAACTGTTCGGCGTTTGTTTTGCCGAAAGAAATTTTCAGCGACAAATCTGTTTCATTTGCCTGTAGACTTAACTTTATTTGTTTTGCTGAAGGTCTGGGATAATCAGCTAACGGAAAAGCCTTAGGTTCAAATTTTTGGGAGAAATTGCCTTCAATAATCTTTGTTAGATATTTATCGGCGGACGGATCTGCGCTTGGGGGCGCACCGACCAGCACTAAGCCGAGATAAACGCTCAGAGTCGTGAGAAAAATTATTGAGTTGTTTTTACTTCGCTTGCTCACTTAACTGTTTTCTGATTTGTGTTGTCGTTCTGCGCCGTCGAGTTCGGTTGATTTTTTTTCGCCTGCGCCTCGTTAAGTTTTTTATTTATCATTTCCTGAGCGACCGGTTTATCAATCTTAAAATTCAAGACAAAATTCTTTCCTTGCGGTTCAACTTTTGCCGAATTTATTAATGTTTTGAGTTCTTCTTCCTTGATTGTAGTTTTAGCGATTGAAAGAAGCGTGTTAAAGCCGCTCGAAATTGATTTAGCTTTGTTTTCGTCTTTCTGACTCGAAGTGATAACGGCATACATTTGTTTGTCGTCTTGAACAAGCGTAAAATTTACCTTTTCTACTCCGAGAGTTTTCAGGTAATAAAATAATCCGCTATCACTAATGGATTCAATCGCACGTTTGGCAACATTAACCATCTCTTCATCGCCTTCGGCTTTAAGATATCTCGATTTTTTATCGTCAAGTTTTCCGTCTTCGGTTAAAACACCGGACATTTCAACCTTAAACGATTTGGTTAAATCAAGCTTGCTTTCCTTTTCGGAGCGTTTAATTAAAACTTCTTGGGCAAAATCTTCTAAAGGTTTCTTGTTTGGTCTAAAATCCGTTACCGCCTCGCTATCAACTGTCGTCTGAGTTGCGTCAGGCTGTTTTTCGTCTTTTTTCTCTTTTTTCTCTTTGTCGTTACCTTCAGCCAATTCATCATCAGAAGGAAGTTTTACGGGCGAATCATTTTTTATTTTAGGCTTTTTCGGCGTATAAATGCGCGGACTCTTTCCGCGTTTTGTAATGGTCGGATTTCCGCCAAAATCAAAAGGCGAATCGGGAATTGTTCCGGTAACCGCATTGGTGTTCGGCGTCGGCGTAACCTGAGGCGTAGCCATCAAATCAGTTCCATTTGAGATGGTCGGGTTTGAAGGAAAACCCGAATCAAAAGAAGGCATCGTCGAAAAATCGCTGTTCATATTTTGCATCGCGGCAATTTGCTGTTCAGGATTGGCAAGCGCGAAATAACCTTCAGGATATGTCAGCGGCGGACTTTGCCCGCTGACATCAATATATGTAATATCGGCGTCTTCGAGTTCGCTTTTCTGGTAATCACGACTGACAAATTCTCCGTCTGCGCCTAAAAGCGTGCTTCCGACATAAATCGTATCCAGCACCTGGCAAACTCGGCTAACCAAGGGACTTTCACAGCCTTTCATAG
>JAIVJJ010000392.1 GCA_020200095.1 Acidobacteriota bacterium
GGCGTAAATGGTGCGTCAAACGCGGGCAGATTTTCGGAATTAAAGGCTTTCACCGCTTCACGAATCGCGAAATACGCGCCGATACCATACATCAAAGGCGGCTCGCCGACTGCCTTTGAATTAAAGATTGCCAAGTTTTCACGGTCAGTTTCTAAAGGAATGAACTCAATCGTTTTCGGCACGGAATAAATATCTGGAATTTTGTAAGTTGAAAGCGCGTTTGAGCGAAGTTTTCCCGACTCGTCAAAAACAACTTCTTCCATCGTCATCCAACCGATGCCTTGCACAATTCCGCCTTCGATTTGTCCGTAATCAACTGATGTGTTCATCGAATTGCCGAAATCGTGGCAGGCTTTCACAAAATCAACCCTATAAATTCCGCGCAAACAATCAACCGTAACTCCAACAATTGCCGTTCCATAAACGTGATAAGCAAACGGATGACCTTTGGCAATTGACCAATCGAAATTGATTCCGGGCGTGGCGTAATGCGCGTGTTCGCTCAAACTGACGCGATTAAAATGAGCTTCGTTAACTAGAACGAGCCAATCTAAATTTGTCGGTTCGCCTTTGCGAAAAACGAAACCGTTCTCGATTGAAACGTCGTCCGGCGTCTCGGCTTCGACAAGCGGCGCGGCAAGTTCTTTCAGTCTTTGCAAAATCATTTCGCAAGCTATTTGCGTCGCTCTGCCGTTCAAATCGGCAGCGGCAGACGCGGCAGTCGGCGAAGTATTTGCAATTCGCAAAGTATTCGTTGTATGAACTTTTACTCTTTCAATCGGCAGCGAGAAAACTGTCGAAGCAACTTGGGCAATTTTCGTATTCACGCCCTGCCCCATTTCAACAGCGCCGGTCGAAACCGCGACGCTTCCGTCAGTATAAACGTGAACGAGCGAACGCGCTTGATTCATCGGTGTTTTCGTAAAAGAAATGCCGAAACAAATCGGTTGAACCGCGATTCCTTTTTTAAAGAATTTATTTTGTCGGTTAAATTCGTCTGCTCCTTTTTGAATTTCTGCGAAATCAAATTTCTCGTCAGCTTGCGTCCAACTTGTTACTGCTTCGCTTTCGGCTTTTTGACCGTATGGAAATTCTTCGCCGTCGTTGATTAAATTTTTTCTTTGAATCTCGCTTGCCGAAACATTCAATTTTTCCGCCGCATGGGCAATCGCCGATTCGATAACAAACATTCCTTGCGGTCCGCCGAAGCCGCGAAACGCCGTGTTCGGCGGCAGATTCGTGCGGCAACAGTAAGCTGTCGCGGTCACGTTTGGGATAAAATAAGCGTTTGTGCAGTGAAACAAAGTACGCTCCAGAACCGGCGGCGACAAATCGGCGGACGCGCCCGCGTTTTGATAAAATACAACTTCGTAAGCGCCGATTTTTAAACTTTTATCCAAACCGATTTTGTAATCCGCTGAATACGGATTGCGTTTGCCGGTCATCCGCATATCTTCCATTCGATGAAGCGCGTATTTGACGGGGCGTTTCGTTAATTGCGTGCCGACCGCACACAATGCCGCCCACGCATTGGCTTGGTCTTCCTTGCCGCCGAAACCACCGCCCAAACGAGTTACGTCAACTTCAATCTGGTGCATGGGCAAAGCAGTAACACGCGAAACGCAGCGCTGAACCGCCGTCGGACCTTGCGTCGAAGAGTAAACTTTTATTCCGCCTTGTTCGGTTGGAATCGCATACGCGCCCTGCGTTTCGATATACAAATGCTCTTGCCCATTCACTTCAGCGCGTCCTTCAAAAACGTATTCGCAGTTTTTGAAAGCCGTTTCCGTGTCGCCCAATTTGAAATGTTTCGGCGGAACGATTAAATCATTTTTCGCAAAAGCAACGCGTGGGTCGGTAATAATTTCTAAAGGCTCGATTTCCACCCTGATTTTCTTCGCGGCGTGTCTTGCTTGTTCTTCGGTTTCCGCCAAAACGAGCGCAATCGGCATTCCTTGAAAATGAACTTCTTCGTCGGCAAACAAAGGCTCGTCCGGCAAAATTCCGCCGATTTGATTTTCTCCGATTAAATTTTTCGCCGTGATGACTCTGACCACCCCCCCGCTCTCTTCGGCTTCTGTCGTGTCAAGATTTTTTAATTTTCCGTGCGCTATTGTCGAATCATAAACACAGGCGTAGAGCGTCCCTTGAGTCAGAGGAATATCGTCTAAATAAATTGATTCACCGCGCACGTGCGATTTTGAATCGAGATTTTTCATTTTTTTAAAAACAGAATATAGGAACAAAAATTTTAACATAACTTGTTTTATGCTAAAATTTGTGTCTGAAAATAAATTATGCCTGATGAGACTTCTCTAGTAAATATTGGCGACCTTGCAAAACCTGTAACAACTTTGATTGAAAAAATTGCAGACGCAACAGGCGTTTTGTATGAGCCTCGTCGGATTAGAAAACGCGCAAAGGCAGAAGCCAATGCTGAATTAATAAAGGCAGAATCTCAAATTGAAATTACGGCTTTGCAAAGGCGAGCTTTATCTCGTTTTGTGCAAGAGGAAGGTAAGAAACAAGAGAATATCGAAGACATTACTGAAGAAGCAATACCTTTGCTAAACGAAAATTCTACTCCTGAAAATATAGAAGATGTGAATCAATAGTAGAAAACTAACAAAAGCAAAGCAAAAGTCAATTTTCCGAAACAATGAATCAGTAAGCCGTTAGTTGAACGCACTCGACTCGCTCTTTGAATTTGAGTTTTCTCAATCA
>JAIVJJ010000146.1 GCA_020200095.1 Acidobacteriota bacterium
CATCCTAACAGCTTATCAACTTTTACCAGTTTGCAGACACGCTCTTAGTTGAAAACAAAAGGTTTAGAGATTTCGCTCAGAACTTCCGATCTAGTTTTCTTCGGCTCGTAGGCTTTCTCGCGCTGCTCATTCAAATCGGTGACGTGCGGTTCAGCTTCGTATTCGACGCGGACGAGCGTCGCCGCGTAACGCGCGATCTCAAATTCTTCGGCGACGACGAGCGCGATGGGCTGTCCGTTATACTTCACTTCGTTGTTGTATAGCGGGCGAAACGGCGAACCCGGCACAGAAACTTCGTCCTGATAACTGCGGTCGAACCACGCGAGGCTTGGACGATTTTCGTGTGTGAACACTTGCAGCACGCCGGGAAGGACGAGCGCGCGTGCAGCGTCAATCTTGGTGATTTTTCCTTTGGCGATCTCGCTCGAAACAACATAGCCGTAAGCGAGATTCGGCACGTTATATTCGGCAGCATACTTCGCTTCGCCCGTGACTTTGGCGCGTCCGTCAACGCGGCTTTGCGGTCGTCCGATGTAGTTGGTTGTGGTTGCCATAAAATCCCCTTTGTTGGGAAAAAAGAGAGGGAGAAGCCCGCGCGTCAGCAAGGGCGTGTGTGCGCGAGCGCAACGCCCTTGCTGACGCGCGGGCTTCCGCGCTTAAGCCGGAACTTTTCTCGCCGTTTCGCGCTCCCAATTGCGATGTTCGGCGATGGCTTTAATGAAGTTCTTCGCTGCATCGTTCGCGCCGTCTTTGCTCAGGATGACGGCTTTGTCTTTTGTGGCTTGGCCCGCGAACGTCACGCCGATAAAATCAACCCCTTCGCCGACGGCGGCAATCGCTTTGCAATGCTTGAAAGCCTCGTTGACGAAATGAATGGCGTCCATTTCTTCTTTGAGCCGGTCCACGCTTTGCTTGCCGCCGGGAACGAACACCGCGTCATAGACAACGGACGTGGCAATCAGAAAACTTTCGTCAACGGCGATTTCTTTGCCGTCCGAAGATTTGATTTTGCCGAGTTTCGGAGCGATAACTTTCGTCTTCGCACCCGCCTTTTCGAGTGCGTTTTTCATTACCGAAAGCGATTTTCCGTCCACGCCGTCCGCCGCGAGAAACGCGATTTTCCTCGTCTTGATCGTATCTTTGACGGTGTTCGCCATACTCAACGCGGCGGATTTTTCAATTGAAGATTTAACTTTCATCGGCTGCACCGATTGCGGGTCAGTATCCGCGCCGAACGAACGATTGATTGGTTCTTCGGGTTTCGCGGGAACTTCCAACCCCAACTTGTCGGCGACTCTTTCCGCCAGCGTCATCTCAACCTGCGACAATATGCCGACCACACGCTTGCGAATCTCAACGATCTCAACTTTGCTGAGTTCAAAGCTGAAAGCATCAACGATGTGATTTTTTTCGGCTTCCGATTGGCTGTTGAAAAACAGCGTCGCTTGGCTGAAGTGGTCGCGGAAACTTTCGCTTCGGGCGCGGACTTTCTTCGCATCAATCCGTTCTTCGTGCGTGTGAAACCCGCCGTCTTTCATCATCGCTTGAAACGGGCAGCCGCCGCCGATTGAGTTCGGGTCGTAGGAAACGCGCCCCTTGTTAATCGTCTGGCGCATGTGTGCGTCGCGCTGATTATTGTGAACCGGCGCGACGGAACGATTAATCGGAATCTCGTGAAAGTTCGGACTGCCCAAACGCGAAAGCTGTGTGTCGGTGTAAGAAAACAAACGTCCTTGCAGGAGCGGGTCGTTCGTGAAATCAATGCCGGAGACGAGGTGTCCGGGATGAAACGCGACTTGTTCGGTTTCGGCGAAAAAGTTGTAGGGATTACGATTCAAAGTCAACTTGCCGATTCTTTGCACGGGCACGAGTTCTTCAGGAATAATTTTCGTCGGGTCGAGCAGGTCGAACTCAAATTTATGTTCGTCCGCTTCCGGCACGATTTGCACGCCGAATTCCCATTCGGGAAACGCGCCGTCGTCAATCGCTTCCCACAAATCGCGGCGGTGGAAATCCGGGTCTTTGCCGGAAATGCGGGTCGCTTCATCCCACGCGACGGAGTGAACGCCCAACAGCGGCTTCCAGTGAAATTTGACGAAGCACGCTTCGTTTTTTTCGTTAATGAAACGGAAGGTGTGAATGCCGAAGCCTTCCATCATGCGGAAACTGCGCGGAATCGCGCGGTCGCTCATCGCCCACATAATCATGTGCATTGATTCGGGCATCAGCGAAACAAAATCCCAAAAGGTATCGTGGGCGGAAGCCGCCTGCGGAATCTCGTTGTGCGGCTCGGGTTTGACGGCGTGAATGAGGTCGGGGAATTTCACCGCGTCTTGGATAAAGAAAATCGGAATGTTGTTGCCGACTAAATCGAAGTTGCCTTCGTCGGTATAAAACTTGACGGCGAAGCCACGCACGTCGCGCGCTAAATCCGACGAGCCGCGAGAACCGGCGACGGTTGAAAACCGCACGAAGACGGGCGTCTGGCGGCTTGGGTCGCACAAGAATTTGGCTTTCGTGTATTTCGCCATTGATTTATAGACTTGGAAAACTCCATGCGCCGCCGCGCCGCGTGCGTGGACGATGCGTTCGGGAATGCGTTCGTGGTCGAAGTGCGTGATTTTCTCGCGCAGGATGAAATCTTCCAAAAGCGTCGCGCCGCGCTCGCCCGCTTTCAAAGAGTTTTGGTTGTCGTTGATGCGTAAGCCTTGATTG
>JAIVJJ010000269.1:0-15828 GCA_020200095.1 Acidobacteriota bacterium
GATTAAACGCGCGAAGCCGGTCAGGATTAAGAAAAACCTTTATCTCGCGCTGGCGTCCGCCGAAAATCTGAACTTCGCCGACGCCTTCAGCATTTTCGATACGTTCCAGAATTTGATTTTGAACCAGATCGGTAAGTTCCACCACATTCCGCGGCGCGCTGATGGCGTATATCAAAACCGGCTGCGAATCCGGGTCGGATTTGCGGACAACAGGCGGGTCGGCAGTTTCCGGCAGACGATTAACAACACCGCTGAGTTTGTCGCGGACTTCCTGCGTCGCCACGTCCGGGTCTTTATCGAGATTAAAAGTCAGCGTAACGTTTGAACGACCTTGCGAAGAAGTCGAACGCATTTCTTCAATGCCGGGAACCGTATTGACCGCGCCTTCAATAATATCGGTAACTTCCGATTCCATTTGTTCGGGCGCCGCGCCAGGATTTGAAGTCGAAACTGAAACGGTCGGCAAATCAATCTTCGGAAAGCGGTCAACGCCAAGCGTAAAAAAACTAAATCCGCCGACAACTGTTAAAAATAGAACAATAACAGTTGCGAAAACCGGACGATGAACACAAATCTCAGCTAACCATTGCATAAGTTATAAGTCTAAGGTCTAAAGTCCAAAGTTATCTGAATTTACTTCCTCGGAGTTCGGATTGTTGGAGATATTTCATCAAGCCGGAAAGAGTCCGACTCGTTTCAATCAATTTATTTTCAATTAAAGCAAACTCTTTTTCGTCAATATAGTTTTGATCTAAAGCAACGTAAAGTTGAGCGCGAACTTCGCCGCACGAGCCTTTCGCAATAGCCAAAAACTGCGAAAATTCTTTATCGCCGTTACGCTCAAAGCCTTCAGCAATGTTTGAAACGATTGAAATCGAAGCACGACGAATTTGATTAACCAGCGCAAAATCACGACTAAATGTTCCGCCTGAACTAACGCCGTAAATCAGCTTTGTAACCTCACGGGCTAATTTCCACACTTCCAAATCCTCAAATCTTTTAGCCATCAGATTACTCACTACCAAAATCAAACATCTTTGGACATTGGACTTTGGTCTTTGGACTCATTGCACTTGAACTTTCGCGCCTTCGTAAAGTTGCGGTAAATTACTGGTCGCCACCATTTCGTCCGGGTTCACGCCGTTCAAAATTTGAATCGTGTCGTTTTCCTCTGTTCCTAGCTGAACGACGCGAAGTTTTGCCACGCCTTCCTGAATAACGAAAACGCGGTATGACTGGGTAGTCGGGTCAGACAGTACTGCCGAGCGCGGCACAAAGATTCCCGTATTTCCGCCTTGCTTGGCGATTCTTGCCGTCGCAAACATTCCTGAGCGAAGCAAATTGCCTGAATTATCAACCGATGCTTCAATAATCGCCGACCGTGAAGTTGGGTCAACCGAAGGATTAATGGCGGTTACAGTTCCGGCAAATTTACGGTCTTTAAAGGCTTCAACTTCTAAGGACACGCCCATTCCGATTGTAATGCCCGGCACATCGGCTTCGCCAACCTGCATTTGCAGCTTTAAAGGATTAGTCCTGAGCAGCGTAATAATCGGTGTAGCAGTCGTTACAAATTCGCCGACGGCAACTGCGCGACTACTGACAAAACCGGAAAACGGAGCGCGGATAATGGTATCGGCAACGGCTTGTTGCGCCGTCGCCACACGCGTTCGCGCCGCATCTACCGCCGCTTGCGCCGCTTTAATCGCTTGATTGTTTTGCCGCGCGGCATTTGCCGCCGCTTCGAGTTGTTGCTTGGCGCTGTTTACACGCGCACGCGCCGTATCGCGCAAGGTGCGATAATTTTCATAATTCTGAATCGAAACATCACCGGTTTCGACTAAATCGCGGTAACGCCTTTCGTTTGCTTCAGCTTGTCTTAACTCGGCAACGGCTTGTTCGTAACTGGCATTCGCGGCGCGAACTTCGGGAATTTGGCTGGCTTGAAAACTTCCGTTTGGACTTAAACCAAGCCGCGCTTGCGCCTGCAAAACGCCGACTTCCGCTTGCCGCACATTGGCTTCCGCTTCGCGCACCTGAAGGCGGGCTTCATTTTCATCGAGTTTGGCTAAAACAGCACCTTGTTGAACAAAATCGCCGACACTGACCTTCGTATTCGTTACCTTTCCGGCTGTTTTCGGCGCAACATCCGAAGTTTCAGCGGCGACGAGGCTGCCCGTCGTCTGCACATACGACGGCACTTGACGAGCGACGGCAATCGTTTGCGTGACGGTGACAACTTCCTCTCGCGTCTGCTCACCGGTATTTTTTTGCTCGGTCGTTTTCGATTCAGAACGCCCGCAAGCGGCAAAGAATGCCGGTAAAATTAAAGTCAAAATAATCAATCGAATACAAAAATTCTGTTCGAATTTTGAAAAAATCATAGCTTGTTACGTTAACGCTTTTTTAGACAAACGACAAAACGATTTAAAAAAACGTCTAAATTTATCTTAATTAAAATAGACACTTTAAATCTCAAAACGGTTACAAAATTATCGCGGCGGAAAATTCGCTTTGTTGTTTGTAACCGTTTTGCTTTCTTTGGTGTCTTTATTTATTGGAAAGATAAACAGCAGATATTTGAAAAAGCTCAACACCGGGTTTAATCTTATAAACATCGGTAAGCGTAAAGCGTCGGTTTCTCGACGGACGCGGTTGCCCGGACAAATTTTACGAGCAGGAAAATGATTTGGCTCAAGAATATGAAAATTTGCACGAGACGGAACTGGCAAGCCGCGCCGCGCAGGGCGACGAAGATGCTTTTGCCGAAATTGTCCGCCGTTACAGCCCGCGCGTTTTTCGCTTTGCCGGGCGGTTTTTTCGCCGATATAGCCTCGTCGAAGAAGCGGCGCAGGAAGTTTTCCTAAAAGCCTTTCTTCAGCTTAAAAATTTTGAAGGGCGCGGTTCGCTCGAAGGCTGGCTGACGCGCATTACCGTAACTACTTGCATAAATTTGCTCCGAACCGCTAAACGACAACCCGAATTGACCATTTCGGATTTGACTGATGATGAAACGTCGTGGCTCGAAGAAAAACTTTTAAACCTTTCAACCGCGCGGCATCGAAGCGAAGAAGATAAATTAATTGCCGCCGATTTGGTCAATCGCGTTTTAGAAGCTTTGCCGCCCGAAGACACGCTCGTTTTGACAATGATTGACGGTGAAGGAGCGTCAATTAAAGAGGCTGCGGCATTAACCGGTTGGAGCGAATCAAAGGTAAAAGTTAAGGCTTTCCGGGCGCGAAAGCGGATGCGTGAAGCCTTGGAAAAATTATTAAAAGCGAAGGACGACAAATTTTTTAAAAGCGAAAAGACGATAAAATGAAAAGCAGACACATTACAGAAATTCTGGACCGAGCGGCGTTTGCCGAATTGAGCAAAGAAGATTTAACAATTGTTAATCTTCACGCGAAGGATTGCGCAGAGTGCCGGCGAGCGTTCAAAGCCGCGCAAATTTCTTCTGTGCTGCTGAAAACTCAAGCCGCGCTCGAACCAGTCGCGCCGAATGCTTTTTTTCAAGCAAAAGTCATCAACGCTTTGCGCGAAAGACAAAATTTACGCAAACCGATTGCCGCATTCAAACGCTGGTGGCAAGCATCTGCCGCGATGGTTTTTTTGATGTTACTAACCCTCGCCTGTTTAATCGCAGTTACTGTGCTTGCGCCCGCTTCTGATACAGACCAGGCGCAAGCTGGAGCACCAAATTTCAATCTTTATTCGGCTGATATGGTTATTCTAGACCAAAAACCGCCGCGAGATTTAACGACAGAGCAGGTTTTCGAAGTGATTTACGAAACAAAAAACGATTTTGGAAAACAAAGATGAACATCGAAAGTAAAAACAAATGGCAGATTAGGTTAGCGACGTTGAGCATCTTTCTGCTCGGCTTCGTTGCCGGCGCGTTTGCCCTTAATGCTTATCATTTATGGTCGGGCGCGGCAAAACCGCCGTCCAGACACCAACGCTATGATGAAGCGTTTAATCGTTTGGGGTTAAACGAAACGCAAAGAATCGAAGTACAGCGAATAGTTGGTGAAACGCGCGAGAAAATACAGCGATTAAGACAAGAAGGCGAACCACGCATTCAAGAAATCCGTGCCCAGAGCGATGAGCAATTGCAACGCGTTTTGACGCCTGAACAGTGGCAGGAATTTCAACAAGCGCGAGATGAAATTCGTCGTCCCGAAAAGCAGAATTCAATGGGTAAATGATTAAATCCCGGCAGCCGCAAAACAGGTATTTGAAATCGTGACAAAATTTTCGCTTTCGGTGAATCCGTAATCTTCGCCGTTCCATAATCTCAACGAACGCGAAACAACATTGAAATCTGTTTGAGAAAAATTTGGATGCTGATTAAGCCACTGTTTGCAACTTTGCTTTCTGACAGTTCGGCGCACATACGAGCGCAGTCCAAAGTATTTAGTAAATATAGACGGATTAAGTGCCTCGTTTAGATGTTCCGAAAGAAACGGCTTGATAAGAAATTTTCGCAAATTGGCGCTTTCGTTGAATGTCCAAACTCCATTTTGAAGAAGCAAAACGGCGGGTCGCGTCTCGTTTCCGATTTTAATCGTTTGCGTTAATCCTTGATAAAACTTCATCCCGACATAATTGGCGCACAGATCAGCATTAGAATAAACCCCCGAAACAAGAGTTCCATAGTAAGTTCGTTCGGTTTTTTGTCCCCATCGAATTGCCTTCCGAGCAGCTTTTTCAGTGGACAATCCTTCAGCCAAGGCGCGGTTATATATCTTGTAGTAGGTATAGCCTTGTTGAAAAAAATGCGCGATTTTGTCTGTACCAAAATGCGAACCATAGATATTCACCGTCGGACTTATCGTTATATAGTTAGTCGGAAAGATGAAAAAGATAGATTTTTCATAACCGGTCTTGTAGCGTGCGGGTTGCGCACTGAAATGATGTGAATCCATCCAACTGCCTGAACGCGTGAAAGGAGGAATGCCGCCGCCAAGCAGATTGTAGACTTCACGCGCAATAGCATCTTCCGAACGAAGAAATCCGAGTTTCGCTCGTTCATTTTCAGGAGAATTGCATTTTGTCTTGGCAAGCCTTTTGGAATTACTCTCCAGACAAGATTGCCGCAAAAGAATTTCAGCGTTTATCTTACTGACAGCTTTTCTCAAATTCTGTTCTGTATATTCGAATACTTCGTCGCCGATGTCGGCAAGCGGTTTCGGCGGTAGATTGTATTGATCCGTCTCGAAGGCAAAGGCAGCGATTGGCTGTATCAACAAGACGGCGCATAAAAATAATCGGGCAATCGTTGGCAATCTCATAAAGATTTTAACCAGCACCAGAGAGCAGTTCCATACTGATTTATGCCGCGCGTTTTAATTCAACCGGTGCTTTTTTCATTTCAAACCCACGAATTTCCTTAGCCCAACCTAGCTTCTCGAAGAAGCGAATTGTCAGCCAGTTCATATCAAACTCAAACCATTTCAAACCGTGCCGCGCTGACGCGGGCTGCGCGTGATGATTGTTGTGCCAGCCTTCGCCGAATGTGAGAATTGCAACCAAAGCGTTATTTGTCGAATCGTCTTTCGTCGCAAAACGCCGCTTTCCGAAGAAATGCGTCGCCGAATTAACCAGCCACGTCGAATGCCAGCCGAAGACGACACGCGCGAAAACGCCCCACAAAACCATTGACCAGCCGCCGATGGCAAACAAAATAAAACCCGAAAGAATCAGCGGAATGTAATAATACTTTGCAAAAGTCGCGTGAAATTTGTCCTTCATCAAATCCGGCACGTATTTTTGCAAAGTCGCTTCGTCGTGGTCTTGCGCCGTTCCGCGCAAAATCCATTCGATATGCGCCCACCAAAAACCGGGACGAGTCGAATGCGGGTCGCGCTCGGTTTCGACAAACTGGTGATGAATGCGGTGCGTCGCCACCCATTTCGGCGCGTCGTCCTGTATCGCCAACGCGCCGAAAACGGTCAGCGTGTATTCGAGCCATTTCGGAGCTTTAAAACTGCGATGCGTCAGCAGGCGATGATAACCGAGACCGACGCCGAGACTGCCGACAATCCAATTTCCGACGAGCATCGCCGCCAGGTTTTGCCAGCTAAATGCGAACAAAGCCGGAATGGTTAAAAGGTGAAAGACGATGACGATTGATAAATTTTTCCAATTTATACTTCGGCGCGCTTGCTCAAATTCGATGACGTTTTGCATTTATAATTTTTACGATTGCTAAAATATGGCAAGTTTAAGATTAGCAGGTTGCGGGCGGGGCAATCGTAATAGTTGTGTAAGAATTGAGAGATTATAAATTAAATAATTCTTTAATCCAAGTCATTAAGTTTAGAGTATGTGGCGAATCGGCTTTCAGGAATTTTTCTCTAATGGCTACTCCATAAGGAACTCCGGGACGCTCTTGCCAAGCCAGATAAGTATAAATTTGCGCTTTCGAGGTTTCGTCAGAATTTTCAGTTACGAATAGACGTTCTTCTTTTGGTATAGCGTCAACGGCTTCATTGGCTCTTTGCAGAAGTTCTTTCTGTTCGTCAGGCACGAGCAATTTAACGAAATCCTCAAGCATTCCTGGCAAAGTGTTGTTAGGCATTAGCCAAACCCCAATTTTCGGTAAATCCTCACTGTGAGTTAAAATTGTTCCGTTCGGTTCAGGCAAATCGGGAACATCTTCATATTTTAAATCTTTTAATTTGTTTGCAAAACTTCTCCAACGCGCGTTTAAATTAAAGTCCGCATCAACGACGATGCCTAACGCAATAACTTCGCTTCCTTTAAGCTCGACAGGTAAATCTTCTAAAAGATTGTCGAAAAAGTTTTCGTCCAATCCTTTCTTTACATTCTCAACACCTTCCTGATCACGAATAAAAATTTTGCCTTCAAAGCCGTGAGATTTGAAAATGTGAGCTAAAACGTGCAAATCGTCAGTTCCTTCAACCAGCAAAACCCGATTTTCAATCATCGTTAGCGCACCTCTATATTCCTTCGCGTAACAGTTTCAAGCTCATTTTCGCTAAAAGTTACCGCTTTGATTGCGCCATTTTTATTTTCCAAACGAATTAGATTTCCTTCTGATTCTTTGTCTTCAATCGACGCTTGTGCAAAAGCCTCAATGCAATCGAAACTGTGCGTCGTAGCAAAAACTTGGACGTTTAAATCTTTCGCCGTTTTGAAAATTAATTTCCAAACATCAGGCAAAACCGAATAATGCAAACCGCTTTCGATTTCGTCAATTAAAAGAATTCCATGTTCACATTGCACAAAAGATAGTGATAAACCAAGTAGTCTCGCCAAACCTTCACCGAAACTTTTTAATGGGACTCTTTGCATAGAATTTTGAATACTCGCTATTGGATAGCGAGTAGAACTATCATCTTCTGCACCGACAAAATTAATATATGAAATTTGCTCTGCAATAGTTTTAAGAAAATGTATTGCTCTTTCTTCTAGACCCTTCCTTAACGCATCATCCCAAAGTCTGGCAAGCAGTGTATGATTTAACCCATTAGATTTAACAAAAGTGCTTTGTATCATCATTTGTGGTAGTGGTTTTCTCAAAAGATTTTGGAAATTTGTTAAAGAGAAAAACTCTAAATAAGTTTCTTCACCATTTTCTACCAAACTAACTGATAAACTTAATCCTTTGGAGAGAACTATCCATATATCATCAAAATAGGGACCTCTCTCCATCTTGGGCGATCCATTTTCGTTTCGTAATTGTATAGTGCTTATTTTCAAGTAAGAATCTTTTGATCCAATAAAAGCTAAATCTCTACCTTCTGAACCAAAATCCCTACGTCCAAAAAACAAATTTCTTAATTCAGACGATAAGTTTTCTATTTTAATAGTAAAATCATTGCCCGAAATACTTGGTGATGTATGTTGACCTGTGTATGGAGACAGTTCATCTCTTGACAGTAATAATCTGATTAATGTATTTATGTTTCCACGACTTGTATAAAGCCACAAAGCCTCAAGAAAAGCGGTTTTGCCGACATTATTTTTTCCAACAATCAAATTCACCCGACCGAGTTCTTGAATCGATAGATGCTCAAAGCAGCGAAAACCTTTGATTTCGAGCGAGTCTAAAAGCAGTTCGTCTTTTTTCTCTTTTTTTATTTCGGTTTTCTTGATTTCTTCAACGGTTGTTGACATAAAATTCTCCAATACAATCAAACACAAAATAGCACGAACTAACCAAAAATTAAAAAGATTCATTCGTGCTGATTCGTATAATTCGCGGTTAAAATCCTAATCCGCAAAAGCAACGCTCAATTGTTTGAGCGGCATTGATTTTCTCGCGTCCAATTCGTCAACATTTTCACGATTAACATATTCATACAAAATATCGCGCTGTTGCGGAACGAAACTGGCTTCGGAGATTTGATAGCGTAATTCTTTTTCGTTCGCCTCCGCGCTCGCGCCCGCCGCCGAGACGACGTTTTCTTCAATCATAATCGAACCCATATCGTCCGCGCCGAAACGCAGAGCGGTTTGTCCGAGACGCAGACCTTGCGTCAGCCACGATGATTGAATGTGCTGGATGTTATCGAGAAAAAGACGCGAAACGGCAACCATTTTCAGATAATCAATTCCCGTCGGTTCTTCCTTTATTTTGCGTCCGAGCGCGGTGTTTTCGCGCTGAAATGTCCACGAAATAAACGCCGTAAATCCGCCGGTTTTATCCTGCAAATCTCTGATTCTTTGAAGATGTTTGACGCGATGTGAAATGTTGTCGCCGATGCCGAACATCATTGTCGCCGTCGAGCGCAAACCGACTTTGTGAACGGCACGCATCACGTCGAGCCATTCTTGCGTTGTGCATTTTGTCGAAACTCTTTTGCGAACTTCGTCGTCGAGAATTTCACCGCCGCCGCCCGGCATTGAATATAAACCCGCATTTTTCAAACGGCGCAAAATCGTTTCGTAATCGAGTTTGGAAATCAAAGAAATGTTGTGAATTTCCGGCGGCGAAAAGCAATGCAGTTGAAACTTCGGATATTTTGCGTGAAGCGTCGAAAGAAGATTTTCATACCATTCAATATTAAAATCGGGATGAAGTCCGCCCTGCATCAAAACGCCCGTGCCGCCGAGAGCGATTGTTTCGTCAATGCGCTTGCAAATTTCTTCAATCGAATGAACGTATGTGTCAGGCTTTCCCGGTCGGCGATAAAACGCGCAAAATGTGCAGACGACGTTGCAGACGTTTGTGTAATTGATGTTGCGGTCAATGATGTAGGTAACAATATCAGTCGGATTTTTCCGCATCCGAACTTCGTGCGCGGCGAGTCCGATTCGCACAAAATCGTTTGACTCCAAAAGCGCGGTCGCGTCTTGAGCGGTTAATCTTTCGCCCGCCAGTGCTTTATCTAAAATCGGTTGGATATTTTCTTTCATTGCAAAATCAGTTCGCAAAACGCGAAATTAACGGTGAATGATAAACTGTGAACAGTGAATTTTTGCGCGTTTTTTTACGATTCATAAAACCTTTACGAATTATTTTAGCAAAAGACGTGCCGGATTTCAGTTGAAATCACGCTTTTATCCTGATATTTGTTTTATGCAAAAAAATGAAACTGTTGTTCAGGGGAAATTATTTATTGTATGAAAACCGATGTAATGTTATAATCCGTTTCAAGAAACTGACTTTTAGCATTGAGTCTTGAATTTTACCGCTCTTTTCTGCTGTTTGTTTCGCTTCTCCCTTAATATCTTTATCGCATAAATAATTTGGTTTTCCGACCATTGCGTTGGAGAAAACGGAATATATGTGGTAAAAAGGCAGAAACAAAATTTGTCAAACACTTTTAGCCCGAACCGTTGATTGCCGAGTTCGGAGCAATCAATAAAAATCGCTGTAAAAGCGCCGAAAAGAATAATAATGAAAATACTGCTTTATAATCCCGACAACGGCATCACGCGCAATTTTATGCCTCATTTGTGGATGTTTCTCCTGCAAGCCTTAACGCCGAAAGAACACGAAGTAATTTTAATTGACGGCAACGCGAAAGCGATGACGCGCGAAGAGCTTGTTAATTTTTGTAAAAAAGAAAATATCGAACTCGTCGGCATCGGCGCGATGACCCGAATGGTTGCTCGCGCTTACAAAGTCGCCGACGCCTTGCGCGACGCTGGAATAAAAGTTGTAATGGGCGGACCGCACGTTACTGAATGCCCGGACGAAGCGTTAGGGCGAGACGGCGGAAAAAGACACGCCGACGCGGTTGCGCTCGGCGAAGCCGATGAAACCTGGGGCTTGATTGTTGAAGACGCGGCAAATGGCGAATTAAAAGATGTTTATCAGCCCGGAATTGACGCGAAAGGCAACGACAAAAAGCCAAGTTTACAGCCGTATCCGCATATTCCATGGGAAACTTTGGATTTGGAACAATTCAGCCTCGTGCCGAAATTTTTCAAACCATATCTCTCAAAAATGGGCGCGGGTTGGGGAAGTTTTCACGTCGTCCCGATTGAAACCGGACGCGGTTGTCCATACGGCTGCGAGTTCTGCACGGTTACCGGATTTTTTGGCGACTCGATTCGCTTTCGCACAAATGAAAGTGTCATCGAAGAATTATTGCGGTTAAAAGAACGCGCCAAACGCGAAAAAGGACAAATCGCCGTTTTCTTTATTGACGACAATCTCGCCATCAACAAAAAGCGCGTCAAATCTCTGCTTCGAGATATGATTGCGGCGGGCGCACAAATTCCTTGGGTCGCGCAAATCAGCGCAAATCTTCTCGGCGACGAAGAATTGGTTGATTTAATTGCCGAATCCGGCGGCAGATGGATTTTTATCGGAATGGAGTCAATTGACCCGGCGAATATGGCGGATGTCAACAAAACTTTTTCCAAACCGGCGAATTACAAAGACGTTCTCGAAGGCTTAGCGCGGCGCAACATTTACGCGATTACATCGTTTATTTTCGGAATGGATAACGACACGCCGGGCGTCGCCGACCGAACGCTGAAAGAAATAAACAGCTGGCAGCCCGGACTTCCAGTTTTCGGTCAACTAACGCCGTTTCCGGCGACACCGCTTTATGACAGATTGGAAAAAGCTGGACGCCTTCATCGCCCGAAACACTGGCTCGAATTCGCGCCGTTTGTAATGGCGCACAATCCTTTGAAAATGACGATTGAAGAAGCGAAAGCGGAAACATTTCACGCCTGGAATTCTTCATACAGCCCGGAACGCAACGCCGAAGCAATTGATTTTATCAGCGACAAACCGCTTCAATACAAAATCGGTCATTTCGTCGCGCGGCTCTTTTTTCGCGGCATATACTTTCCGCAAATGAACAAACGCGCGTGGGCAAAACTCTTCAGCTTCGCATCTGAAAACATTCGTTCACTAATCATAAACTACCTCAAAAATATATCTGTCGGTTATCGCTGTATTTCTCAAAATTTATTGATACGTTTTGCGAGCAAATTGCGCGTTTATAGTTGGAAGGAAATTTAAACGACGGGAGAAACGAAATGCGCAATCAAGAAACTCAAATAAATATGGACGACATTACCTTAATTTTGTTTATCGTCGTTGCCGGCTGGCTTTTATTGTTCCAATCCGGTTTGTTTCAATAGTTTTCGATAAAGCGAAGTGGTTTGTCGCGCTCAATCAAATTGTTTTTGTGAGCTAATTTGAAATAAAGCTCCAAACCTTTCCACATATTTTCGTCAATTGAAAAAGAGATGTTTTTCGTTAGATATTTTCTAAAATCTTCGCGCGAAATTGAAATTTCCGTTTCGTAGTTGGCAATGATTTCGTCCAAATGCTCTAAGCCTTCATCGCGCACTTCTGCAAAATCAATTTTTCGGGCAATTTCCGCTTTTGAAATTTGCGCCATCCACATCGCAAAAACAAATCCGAAGCCGGTAAAACTTTTCCACGTTTCGGCTAAATCGAATTTGCGATACGCACTTTCGTCTATCGTCAAAGCTGGGTCGCCGATTAAAAGAGCGCAGTCAGAATCATTTAACATTTCCCGCAGATTCGGTTTTGAAATTTTGTAAACCGGCTCAAAACCGAAAAATTCACGAAAGATGATTTGCGTCAGCGCGACGGAAGTTCTCGAAGAAACATCTAATGAAATTGTTTTTACATTCTTTAAATCTTTGCCTTTGGTAACTAGACAAACGCTTCTGACTCGTTTTTTCGTGCCGACGCAAACATTTGGAATGAGCAAAACGTTTTCGATTCTTTGATACTCGATAACCGGAACGAGCGCCGCGCTAACACGCTTTTGCGCTAAAAGTTTCGCGGAACGCGCGGGCGCATTGTCCAAAATTAATTCGTATTTTCCGCGCTGCGAGCCGTAAAGAAAGCTCCAAATTAATGGCGCCGTGTTTGAGTAACTCGAAGCTGAGATTCGCGGAGTCAACATTTATCTGGTCAAAACGTCTTCATAATCTTCTGATCTTTCCAGTACCGCTTTGACAAAAGGACAAACGGGTTTTATCAATAAATTATTTTCTCGCGCATATTTTACCGCTTCTTCGACCAATTCTTCGCCGATGCCTTTGTTGCGCAAAGACTCGTCAACTTCTGTGTGGTCAACAACCATTTTTCTCGCGCCTTCGCGCTGGTAAGTCATTTCCGCAATCCATTCGCCGTCCTTTTCAATAAAGAACGCTCCCTTTTTTCCATGTTCTTCTCTTTGAATGTTCATAATTTCCCAAAAATAAAATTTGTCTTAACTTTATTTCTAACAAACCGTTTTCGCTACGGCAAATCTTGCTTGAAATTAATTGCTCGATTATCTTTATTTTATGAAAATTTACGACGTGTCAGTTCCGATAAATGAAAAAACGCCTGTCTATGAAGGCGACCCAAATGTTGAAATTACAACGGCGCATTCAATTGCCAAAGGCGACGCGGCAAACGTTTCGCGGCTTTGTTTCGGCGTTCACACGGCAACGCACGTTGATGCGCCGAATCATTTTATACAAGGAATGAGAAAAGTTGACGCGCTTCCTTTGGAAATTTTAATCGGCTCCGCGCGAGTTGTTGAGATTGATGAAAATGAAATGTCAATTTCCGCCGAGCATATTAAAAATGCCGATTTAAACGGCGTCGAGCGCGTTTTGTTCAAAACTCGAAATTCAGCTTTTTGGAATGATTTGTCGCAAGGCTTTCGAAAAGATTTTACTTATATCGAAGCGAAAGCAGCGCGAAGTTTGGTTGATTCGGGCGTGAAACTTGTCGGAATTGATTATCTTTCGGTTGAAAAATTCGGTGCGAAAGATTTCACCACGCATACGACGCTTTTAAAAAACCAAGTCATCATTATTGAAGGCTTGGATTTGCGCGAAGTTTCCGGTGGCACTTTCGAACTTATTTGTCTGCCCCTGAAAATTGCCGGCGGAACAGGCGATGGCGCACCGGCGCGAACCGTTTTAAGGGAATTAAATTAACAGGATGAACAGAATTTTCAGGATATTTCAAGATATTTTTTATCGTGTTCATCCTGTTTAAAAATTACTATGAATCGTAAAGAGTTTGCCAAAAAGCGACGCGCAATATCACAAAATTCAATTCCCAAATTGATTGATTTGCTTGAAAATGAAATCTTGGAAACGCGCTTTCTAGCGGAAATGTGTCTGCGCGAGGCGACTAACATGTGACTAAATTTTCAACCGGCGAGTTCGCCAATGGCAAGAGAAAAAGCAATCAAGGAATGGCGAAATTGGTGGAGCGAAAGAAAAGGAAAATTTAAGAAAAAGTGGCGGAACAGTTAACTTAGCAGCTACGAATGAACAAAAATAAATTACAAAAAATCATATCAACCTGCCTTTACTATTCACATTTCACTATTTAACATTCAAATAATGAACATTGGAATTACGGTTTATCCAACCTACGGCGGAAGTGGAATTGTCGGCTCGGAACTCGGGCGCGAATTGGCAAATCGAGGTCATAACGTCCATTTTATTGCTTCCGCTTTGCCGACTCGTTTGACTGAACTCGACGAGCGCGTGCATTTTCACGAAGTCGAGATGATGTCGTATCCGCTGTTTGAGCATCAGCCGTACGACCTAGCTCTAGCGACAAAAATGGCGACCGTGGCGCGTTCGGAAAAATTAGATTTGCTGCACGTGCATTACGCGATTCCGCATTCAATAAGCGCGATTTTAGCCCGCGAATCAATCAAACAAAAACGTTACGTTCCTGTCATTACAACTCTGCATGGAACGGATATAACTCTAGTTGGCGCCGACCGTTCTTATTTGCCGATTACGCGCTACGGCTTGCAGCAATCCGACGGCGTAACTTCGGTTTCTAAATTTCTGAAACAAGCGACAATCGAAACTTTCGATTTTGACGAAATTGAAGTGATTCCGAATTTTATCTGTCCGAAGCATTATCGGCGCAATGCGGATTTGCCTCTGCGGGCGGAACTTGCGCCGAACGGCGAAAAACTTCTCGTTCACGTTTCAAATTTTCGTTCGGTCAAGCGTCCCGTAGATTGCGTTGAAATACTGGCGAAAGTTCGGGAAAAGGACGCAAACGCGAAACTCGTAATGGTCGGCGACGGACCGGAGCGTTCCGCTTGCAGATACCGCGCCGAGAAATTAAACGTAAAAAACGAAACCGTTTTTGTCGGCAAACAGGCTAATATCTCCGACTATCTCGGTATTGCGGATGTTTTTCTCCTACCTTCCGAGCTTGAATCTTTCGGTCTCGCCGCGCTCGAAGCCCAAGCCTGCGAAGTTCCGGTTATCGCAACGCGCATCGGCGGAATTCCCGAAGTTGTGACGGACGGCGAAACGGGTTTTTTGAGCGATGTCGGCGACACGCAAAAAATGAGCGAAGACGCGCTGAAATTTCTTAAAGATGAAGAAATGCGTCTCGCCTTCGGCAAAAAAGCGCGCTCTCTTGCTGTTTCGCGTTATAGCTCCGAACAAATCATTCCGCAGTATTTGAGATTTTATGAAAAGATTCTTTCGCTGAGTGAAAAAAAGCAAATGCAGAACGCTTAGAAGAAAACGTGGCATCGGCTCTTTGCCGTTAAGATAAGTTGGTCAAAACCGAAGAAAAAATAAAAATAATTTAAACAATTATCAGGCTTTGAAATTTTTTTTCAATTTCTGCCAGACTTCAAAATATTCGTGCTGCAATTCGGACGTTTCCATTGCAAAGCGCGTTGGGCGAATAATGTAGCGCGACTCAAACATAAAAGCCATTGTGCCTTCAAGTTTTTGGGGCTTTAAATCTGCACTGCTCGCTTTTTCAAATGCTTCCAAATCGGGTCCGTGAGCGCTCATTTGATTGTGCAGACTTCCGCCGCCCGCAACAAAGCCTTCTTCTTTCGCATCGTATTGTCCGTAACATAAACCCATAAATTCGCTCATAATGTTTCGGTGATACCACGGCGGACGAAACGTATTTTCGGCGACAAGCCAACGGTCTGGAAAGATTACGAAATCGCAGTTTGCCACGCCTTGCTCGCTTGAAGGCGAAGTTAAAACCGTGAATATGCTCGGGTCCGGGTGGTCAAAACTGATTGAGCCTATTGTATTAAACCTTCGCAAATCATATTTGTAAGGCGCATAATTTCCGTGCCACGCAACAACATCTAAAGGTGAATGGTCGGTTTCGCAAGCCCAAAGATTTCCACCGAATTTAGCGACGATTCCGCACGCGCCGTCTTTATCTTCAAACCACGCTTGCGGAGTTTCAAAATCGCGCGGATTGGCAAGACCGTTCGCGCCGATTGGTCCTAAATCAGGAAGGCGAAACTGCGCGCCGTAGTTTTCGCAAATGTAACCGCGCGCTTCGCCGTCAGGAAGTTCGACGCGGAATTTCAAACCGCGCGGCAAAACGGCAATCTCGCC
>JAIVJJ010000269.1:15841-22616 GCA_020200095.1 Acidobacteriota bacterium
TAAAAAAATCGGTCTTTCATTTCCTTGTTGCAGGCAAAAATGTGAACGGCAATTCCGCTTTGCGCGAACAAATCACCGTTTCCCGCAATTGTTGTAATGCCTTCAATAAAATCAATTTTCGTTTCCGGCATCGGCATCGGATTCCAACGCAATTGATTCGGCGTCGTTTCAATTGCGTAAAATTTTGAAACGAGCCGCCGATTATCAATTCTCTCAAACGGCTTGTGCATTACTGACGGGCGAATGCGATATGTCCAAGTGCGACGGTTATGAACTCTAGGCGCGGTGAAAGCTGTCCCCGAAAATTGTTCGGCGTATAAACCTAAAGGCGCTTTCTGCGGAGAATTTTGTCCAACCGGCAACGCACCTTTGACTGCTTCAGTAGCAAACTCATTGCCGAAGCCCGTTTGATATTGGAATTGTTCAACTGCCGGTGATGTCATATTTTTCCGAAGTTTGAGCAAAAGTTTTAAGTTCTAACTCTTTGATTACCACATCAAAATAAATTGTATCATTCGGACGCCTCGTGATATTCGCCTGAAAATCATCGCGGCAATTCGTGTTGCAAAATCCAACGATGAAACCTCTGTAACTTGTTAGTGAATCTTCGGCGACACGCTTGCCGGAACGCGGACAATATCTGTTAATTGGTTTTTCAACATTCATAAATGTCTGTGATGTTGTTCTTCAATCAAAACAAACGACGCTTTGAAATTATTTTTGTTGAACCTGTTTTGAAACCTAAAACTATTCGTTATTTTTACCGCTTCCCAGATATTTCTCAAACCAATCGAGATTTGCCTGCATTGCGGCAATTTGCATTTTCGGCTCGTTCGGTCCGTGCGGCTGGCGCGGAAGAACAATCATTCGCGTCGGGACGCCTTGCGCTTTAAGAGCGTTGTAAAACTCAAAGCCTTGAGAAATCGGCACGCGGATATCGGCGTCGCCGTGTTGAATCATCGTCGGCGTCCTCACGCCTTTAACATTGAACATCGGCGAGTGTTTCTGGTAAACCTCGATATTTTCCCAAAACTGCCCGCCGAAATAATCCGGGATAAACGAAGGAATATCTGCCGTTCCGGTAAAGCTCATCAAGTTTGTCACCGGCGCTCCGGCGGAAGCCGCTTTGAAGCGATGAGTTTGCGTGACAATCCAGCTCGTCATAAAACCGCCATAGCTCCAACCCATTACTCCCAAGCGATTCGGGTCAGCAACGCCCATTTCAACCACTTTATCAACGCCTTTCATTAAATCTTGATAGTCTGCCCCGCCCCAATCCTTGATGTTAGCGCGACGAAATTCAGTGCCGTAACCTGATGATCCGCGCGGATTGGGACGCAAAATCGCGTAGCCGCGCGAGGCGAAAGTTGCCAGCGGATAAACGCCGCGACCGCCGATAAAAGTTTGCTGGAAAACTCCGGCTGGTCCGCCGTGAACGTTCAAAATCAAAGGAACTTTTTGTCCCGCTTGATAATTCACCGGATAAGTTAAAAGACCTTCGATTTCTTTGCCGTCCGTGCTTCTCCACTTGATAACTTCGGTTTTGCCAAGCGAAGGCATTCGCAAATCCGCATTGGCACGAGACACTTGAACGGGCGCAAAATTATCAACTCTTGAAACAAAGGCTTCAGGCGGACGGACGGGCGTCTGCATTACGAAGCCAAACATTGTGCCGTTGCGGTTGATATTAATACTTTGGTAAACCGCGCCGGTTGTTTTGATTTCCTTAATTTTATTTGCCGCAATATCAATCGCGTAAATCTGTGTCCCTGTTCCTTTGGCTTCGCTGAAATAAATCCGCTTTCCGTCCGCCGACCAGCCCGCTATATTCGGTTGTCCGTCATAAGACGCGGCGAGTGATTTCGGCGCACCGCCCGCGACAGAAAAAATTTGCACCACACCACTCTGCGCCCATCGCGGCGGATTGTCGCTGACGAGCATAGCAATTGATTTACCATCGGGCGAAAAGGTCGGAGAAGTTTCGGCGGCTGGAGTATTGGCGAAAACCGTAACTTTACCGCTCGCCATTTCGACAATCGAAATATCCGAAGTAGTCCAATCGTTTGCCACAGGTGTTTTACCGTGGGCAAAAACAATTTGTTTTCCGTCAGGCGACCAATCAAAACTGCTGACCGTAAAATTACCTGTCGTTAATTTGCGCGATTCACGCTTGCCGTTCGTATCTTTTGCAACCGGAATAACATACAAACGGTGCATCTTAACGTTTTCGTCAACCCAGCGAAAATCGTTTTTACCTTTATCTGCTTTTTCTTCGTCTTCAGTCTTTGGGTCGGTCATCGTATAAGCGATTGAGCGACCATCGGGCGACCAATCAAAATCGTTGATGTTGCTTTTCAAATCGGTCAGAGGTTCGGCTTCGCCGCCGTTCAAACGCAGAAGATAAAGATTATTTTTGTTGTCTTTGCGATTTGAAGTAAAGGCAATCCGATTGCCGTCGGGCGACCATTTCGGATTGGTCGAAGATTTATCGCCGAACGTGATTTGGTACGAATCTTTTCCGTCTGTTGTCGCCAAATAAATCTGCGTGACAAATTCGCTTTTGTCGGCAGCCATCACTTCATTAACCACTGTATAAACAACGCGCTTACCGTCGGGCGAAATACGTGGCGCGCCAAGAGCTTTAACTTTTATCTGCATTTCCGGCGTCCAAGCAGTTGGAGCATTTTGGGCAAATGCCGCTGCAAAGGATAAAGCCGAAAATAAAGTAGCCGTCACAAATTTTTTAAGAAAATTCATCCCCGATTCCTCCTATTTTCAAGGTAAATTTTAAGAAGAGATAGCTATTTTAATAGATTTTTAGATAAGGAACAAAGCGACGATTTACCATAATAAAGAAAGTTTCGGCAAATCACCCTTTTCGTAAATCGCTATAAATTTCCTCTACGGCGTTGCTCTTCCTCAATCGAAACAAATAACGCTTTGAAGTTGCCTTTGCCGAAACCTTTGCAGCCCTTTCGCTGCAAAATTTCATAAAAAACCGTCGGTCTATCTTCGACGGGTTTTGTAAAAATCTGCAAAAGATAGCCTTCATCATCGCGGTCAACAAGGACACCGAGTTTTTTGAGTTCTTCTACACCTTCGTCAATTTCACCGACGCGCGACGGAAGTTCGTCATAGTAAGTGTCGGGAACGGTCAAAAATTCAACGCCGTTTTCCTGCAGCTTCGCAACCGTCCGCCGAATATCTTTGCACAACAGCGCGACGTGCTGCGCGCCCGCACTGCGATAAAAATCAATGTATTCCTGAATTTGGCTTTTGCCCTTTTTGCTTTGGGCAGGCTCATTTATCGGGAATTTGATGTTGTGTCCGCCGTCCGACATCACGATCGACATCAGCGCTGAGTATTCGGTCGAAATATCCTTGTCGTCAAAGGTGATGTAACGCTCAAAGCCCATCACGTCGCGGTAAAAATCACACCAAAACTCCATTTTTCCGAGTTCGACGTTACCAACGATGTGGTCAACCAAAACGATTCCGACTTCCTCGCCGACAACTTCCTGCGGAATAAATCCAGGTAAAAACGTGCCGTTATAATTGTGTCCGTTGTTCGTGTTATAGGAAATAAACGAGTGAATCGTGTCGCCATAAGTGTGAATCGAGGCTTTGCGAACCGAGCCGTTTTCGTCCTGCCAATCGTGTGGCTCGATAAAAGGTTTCGCACCGCGCTTCACCGCTTCATTAAAAGCGTGGTCAGCGTCTTCAACATAAAAAGCGATGTCGCGCACACCGTCGCCGTGCAATTTAATATGTTCGGCTGATGGATGTTCGGGATTAAGCGGCGTCGTCAAAACGAAATTAACGCGGTTTTGCCGCAAAACATACGAAGTCGTTTCGCGGTTTCCGGTTTCAAGTCCCGAATACGCGAGGCGAGAAAAGCCGAACGCTTTGCGGTAATAAAACTCGGCTTGCTTGGCGTTGCCGACGTAAAACTCGACGTGATGTATTTTTTTTAAGCCTAAAGGATTTTTGTCTGTCATAATTGCCTCAAATTTATTTCCTAGAATTTCTATCTTCTTCAATCATTTGCCAATACTGGCTATCAGATAACTGTTGCTTAAAATCTCTGATGAATAATTGTTTGCCCTGCTTTCTCGTATCCCAAACCAAATCTAAATATTGCCAAGCTAAATCTTCATGTCCGGTATAAATCAAATCCAACATAACTCCCCAAAAAACTGTTTCAGGAAAAACATCTTGCTTATATAAAACGGAATCTTCGTTATCTTCACCTTTATAAGGTTCAAGACTTAACTGTTGACGAGCAACTTGGGCTTTCTTTTTAAGAACACTCAAAGACGGAGCAGGCTTTTTCATTAACTCGAAATTTGGTTGAAGTTTCCCCTTTCTAAATTCCAAAATAACGTCTGGAAAAGGCGAGCCTGCGAATCCTCCTAACCAGTAAGCATATCCATTATCAGCAGTTTCAAATAGTAAACCGCCTTTTGGATTTTTCCCGCTGACCGTCATTCCGACATGTCCTGTCCCAATAGATTCAACCGTTTCGACAGTCTCGCCTAAGTTAATAAAATATGTTTCAAAGCAACAATGTGCGCCGCCGGAATAATAATCAATCATTACGTCGGGAACGCCGTCGCCGGTTTTATCAACAGTATTTTTTATTAACGGAATAACTCGCTTTGCTTTTGCGGAATACGCTTTCGTTATGTCGTCGCCGAAAGAAAATCCGGCAACGCCGCCCGCGCCTGATTTCAATATTTTCTTTAATCGCCCGTTTTTTTCTATCAAAACAATCGAATCGCCGCTTTCAGTTTCCGTTTCGGGTGTGGTCATAATTTTTACGTCATAACCGTTTATTTTCCTAACATCCTTTTGTTTTGTTCCGGCGGGCAATTTAAATTTGTTACTGTATTCAAGCGATATATTTTGCCTTTCAGTTATTTCCGAAGATTTATCATACCTTACAACCAAAGTGTAAATGCCGTCTTTTGGCGCGACAAATAATACTGATTCATCTTCAGAAGAGTTTGCATTCAGCAAATTTTTCTTAGCCGAATCATAAACGTCAAAAGACAAAATTAAGCTATCGTTTGCCAACCACGAAATTTCCGCAAAACCATCTTCTTTCATCTGCAAGTCAAATGATTTTTCTTCATTTGGAGTTAAAGAAAATGTTAAAGGTTAATTAGGTTTCAGACTTGACTGTTTTTCCTGCGCCCCGACAAAAGACGCAAACAAAACCGTCAGACAAATCAAAAGCAAAATTGAACGCTGAATGTAAAGCATAAATTTCTATTCGACTTCTTCGTCAATCTCTCGCGGTTCGGTCAAAAGTTTGATGCCTTCCAAAATTTCTCTAATCCGTTCTTTTGATAAAACGCCGATCTTATCAATCAGTTCCGATTTATCAACCGTCAATACCTGTGAAACGACAACCACGCTTTGCTTCGGCAAGTCCGCTTCGTTCTCGTCCAGCAAAACATTTCCGGGTGCTTTGGCGCGGCGAAGATTTGTCGTTAAAGCGCAAACCAAAACCGTGCCGAGCGGACTGTGGTTGAAAACATTGTTTTGAATAACAACCACCGGACGCGAATAAGCGGGCGATGAACCTCTAGGCTCTCCGGCGTCAAACCAGAAAACATCGCCTTGATTTATTTCCATTCGTCCAAAATTTCCGACTGCTTTGTTTTCATCAACCGCAAAAATCCCTTTTCGTCCTCATCCGTGTCGTTTGCGTAAGCGTCGTTGAGCGCATCCAGTAATTTCCGATTCTCAGAACGCGGCGGAAAATCTCTTCGCAAAGTTTGTAAGGCAAATTGCACCGCCGAAGAAACTTTTTCTTTTGTCAAATGCGAATGCTGCGACAAAATATCTTCTACGCTCTCGCCCGCCGCAAGTTTTTCTAAAATCAGTTCAACCGTGATGCGCGTCCCTTTTATTACGGGTTTGCCGAGCATTATTTTCGGATTGCACTCGATTAAATTTTCCATAATTTTAAAAATACTACTTTTTGCCGAAACTTTCGATATATTTGCGCGTCGTTTCCTTTAAATAACCATACGACGGAATAACATATAAAATCGGCTGCATATCCGAATAATCGTATGGCGTGTTTATAACTTGCTCCAAATCAAACGGTCGCCGCTCGACGTTATCGGTGAAAGCGTTTTCGAGTTCGCCGAAAGATGAAAGCAAGCCCGCGCCGAAGGCTTTTATTTCATCGCCTTCTTGAATCAAACCGAATTCAACTGTAAACCAGTAAAGTCGTCCGAGTTCTTCCAATTGTTCGTCGGTTGCAATCTTCGCGCCTTCGCCAATGAAGCTGGAAAAGTCGGCAAAATCACGATTTGTAAACATTGGAATATGCCCGATGGCTTCGTGAACGATGTCCGGCTCGGGCGTATATTCGGGGCGCGAAGCGTGGCGAATATACTGCGTGCAAAGCATTGTCCGATAGGCTAACCAACTCAAAAACGCGCGGGTCTCAACCAGTCCTTCAATCGGGGCAAGACGAAAATCCGACAGTTCTTGAAGACGTTTGCTCATTTCCGACAATTGCGGAATACGCTTGTTGCTAATGCCGAGTTTTTTCTTCGCTTCAAGATAAATTCTTGAAGCGCGTCTTTCCTGAACCTTTTCAAGATTCGTCGCTACAATCTGCCAGATCCGCTGTTCTTCGGGTGTGTATTCAACGTCAATAATTTTGTGTTCCGAATCTTCACGGAAACGCTTAGAAAGGCTGGCGATATAATCGCGGCGCGTTCGATATTTCTCGTCATTCGCGCCCGGATGGTCA
>JAIVJJ010000393.1 GCA_020200095.1 Acidobacteriota bacterium
CTATAAATCAAAATTTTTCAAATAGTGTTTATTATAGTTATTATCTTGGTTTGATGCAAATCGGTTCGATTCAAATTTATCATTGAACTTAACTTTTATTTGAAAAGCGTTGAACAAATTAAGCTTTGTTATTTATCATTTTCAAATTTTAAAACTTCAACTTGTTATGGCAGTTATTTTTAACAGAGCGAAAAAAATAAAAGTTTCATAGTCAAAATTTTGCGCAATTTGAAAATTCAAGTTTTTCTCAAGTATTGTTTGTTAAATTTCGTCTTGTTATGGCGATGAATTTTTCTTTACATGAAAACTTAGATTTTAACGGTGCAGAAAATCGCATTGAGTTTACCTCGGCGCCGGAAATTCATTTTGAAGATATTCACATATTTGCTGAAAAACTTCAGATCCCGGAGTGTGAAGATTTTCTCGAACGTCCGCGTTTAATAAAACTTCTCGAAAAGAACTCTGAACATTTCGGCGCAACATTTATTACAGGTCGTGCCGGTACCGGAAAAACGGCATTGGTTTCTGATTTTGCGAAAAGATATGAACAGGTTGCGTGGTACTCGATCGGAGCAAGCGATTGCGATTGGAAAGTTTTTTCTGCTTATCTGCATGCAGGTTTTAATGAATCACGGCTTAACTTGAAGAAAAATGAAAATTGTAACGCAACGAAAACGGAAATTGCGTGGTTTGTCGAAAGTCTTTTTTCACGCTTGAGTATTATCGGTAAAAAAAAGCCTTTGTTAATTGTGCTTGATGACATTCATCATATTTTTGATTGTGATTGGTTTAATAATTTTTTTAATACTTTGATTTATTCTCTGACTCCAGACACGCATCTTTTAATGTTGTCGCGCAGCGAGCCGCCACTTCCGCTTTGGCGCCTTCGCTCCAAACAGGTTTTAGGTGTGATTGATGAAAAATTACTGGCTCTTACCTGTGAGGAAACTAAAGATTTATATCACAAACACGGACTTTCAAAAGATAAAGCCCAGAGGTTTTATAAGAAATCATTTGGTCGAATACCAAAATTGAAATTTGAAAAATAACTTGCTTTGGTGATGAAATATTAGCTTCCGATAAATTTTTTTAATGCTATTTGCGCATTTTCCGAACGCATAAGTGTCTCTCCGATTAAAAAACCTCTGAAACCGAGATTTCTCAGACGTAGAATATCGTTTCTCGTTTTTATTCCGCTCTCACTGATTAAAATAGAATCTTTAGGCGTAAATCCAATTAATTCTTCGGATGTCTTTAATGAAACTTCAAAAGTTTGTAGATTTCTGTTATTTATGCCTATTATTTTCGCGCCGATCGTGCGGGCTGTTTCTATTTCTTCCCGTGTATGAACTTCAACTAAAACGTCTAACGCAAGTTCTTCCGCTAAATTATATAAATCAAAAAGTTTTTCAGTTTCGCTTTTTTTGAAAGCCGCAACGATTAATAAAACAGCCGAAGCGCCGGAAACCGCCGATTGATAAATCTGTCTTTCATCAAAAATAAAGTCCTTACATAAAACCGGTAGTTTATCGTCTATAGCCCGAACTATTCGTTTTAAATCCACGAACGAACCTTTAAAAAAATCCTGCTCGGTCAAAACCGAAATCGCTGCCGCCCCGCCATTCAAATAATTTTCGGCAATTTCTTCGGGACTAATGTTTCCATTAATTTTTCCTTTTGAAGGCGAGGCGCGCTTGAATTCGGCTATGACGTTTGTTTTTTCTTTGCCTTGCAGTGCATTTTGTAAACGAAATTGAACAAAACCTTTTCGTTTTTCAAATGCTTCGCGTCGCAAATCTTGAATTGAAAAATTTGCAAATTCCTTATTAATTCTTTCACGCTTTTTCTCTAAAATTTTTGTTAAGTATGTTGTCTGTTCAGTGTGCATTGGTAAAATCAATCAATTGTTTTAACTTTTTCCCTGCTCTTCCGCTTTCTACGCTTTCGCGCGCCAATTCAATTCCCGACTTTAAATCTTTTGCCTTTCCGCCGACAAATAGAGCAGCTGCAGCATTTAACAAAACTAGAGAACATGCCGCGTCTTTTCTCTTTGTATTCAAAACCTCCTTTATTATTTCGGCGTTTTGCTCAGGATTACCGCCGCGCAAATTTTCTAATTCTTTTGTTTCTACTCGCTCGATTCCTAAATTTTCCGGCTCAATTTCAAAAAACTTCATATAATCACGGGTAACTTCTGCAACCATTGTTTGGGCACTGACAGTAATTTCATCCAAACCGTCAAGTCCGTGAACAACCCAAGCGCGTCTTATTCCTAAAGCGGCGAGCGTTTTTGCAACCGGAACGACTAAAGCCGAATGCCACACGCCCAAAATCTGAAATGGCGCATCTGCCGGGTTGGTCAGCGGTCCTAAAAGATTGAAAGTCGTGTGGGTGCCAAGTTCCCGACGGACAGCCGCAACGCGCGCCGTCGAAGCGTGATAAAGTGGCGCGAACATAAAGCAAATTCCGATTTTGTTCAAGCATTTTTCCGAGACTTCGGGACTTGCCCCAACATTTACTCCTAATGCCGAAAGAACGTCTGCGCTTCCCGAAAGGCTTGTTGCGGCACGACTTCCGTGTTTAGCGACTGGCAAACCTGCTCCTGCAATAACAAAAGCAGCAGCCGTTGAAACATTAAAAGTTTTAACGCGACTTGAACCCGTTCCTGCCGTATCTAAATCCTGCATAAATTTTTTATTGAAAACAAAAACCTGCTGCAAATTAAGTTTCTCCGCAACAGGTCTTCTAATTTTTTATTTGTAAGCAAATACTTAAATTTTGCGTTCGCTTAGAAGAACTATCACACGCCAACTCCAAACTCCTCGCCACAAACAGCAATTTGAATTGTTATTGATTTTAACGTTGCGATTGTTTTCCATAAAACACAAAAAATTGACTAAAACAGTTTGCCTGAAAGATACTTATATCTCAGTCAAAAGCTTTTCGCAAATTATGTTTGATATTTTTCAAAACACGACGCGACAAAACAAAGATTTATTTTTTCAAAAGAATGACTCGAACGATGTGCGTTTGGGCGAAATTGTTTTGTTTGAAATTGATGATTATAAAAGTTCCGATATTGTAATTTTAGGCTGTCCGCAGGACACTGGCGTTGCTCGAAACAAAGGTAGAATCGGCGCGGCACAAGCTCCTGCTGCCGTACGCCAACAATTTTACAAACTCACCGACTTTGGAATTTCTTCGCAAATTTTTGATTTGGGCGATATAAAAATTCAGAAAACTTTGGAAGAAACCCACGACCTTCATACAAAAATTGTTGAGCGAATCTTACGGGATGGAAAATGTTTGATCGTTTTAGGCGGCGGAAATGATATTTCTTATGCTGATGGCGCGGCAATGGCAAATGTTTTTGGCAAATCGAATTGGCTGGCTTTTAATATTGACGC
>JAIVJJ010000394.1 GCA_020200095.1 Acidobacteriota bacterium
CTAATTTGCCACTGAAATTGTTTATTCACGCAAGATGAAAAGCAGAAATAGAATAGACCGTCGGTAATAATTAAAATTCCCGGTTTTTGCATTACAGATAAATAAAATTTAGATTGTCAATTTGTAATTTTTAAAAACATTATTTGTTGCGTACATCAAAAAATCTCGCCCGCAAACGGCTTTGGCTGTTGTTGAAAGTATCAGATTTGCCTTTTTGCGTGCGCCGCAATTTTTTTTGCTCCTCGCGAGGCAAATTGCTAATCGTCACACATTCATCACTGCAACAGCCCTGAAACTTTTCATAACAATTGTCGCATTGAATAAATAAAAGATGACACGCTATGTTTTCGCAGTTACGGTGCGTGTCCGATTTTTCGCCGCATTGGTGACAATGGCTGATTACTTCATCGGTAATTTGTTCGCCGAGCCGGTTATCGAAAACAAAATTTTTTCCTTTAAATTTGTTTTCCAGATTTTGCTCTTTGACCTCGCGCACATATTCGATAATTCCACCTTCGAGATGAAAAACTTTGGTGAAACCATAATGTAGCAAAAACGCGCTCGCCTTTTCACAGCGAATTCCACCGGTGCAATACATAATTATCGGTTTGTCTTTTTTGTCTTCGAGCATCTCGACCGCTCTCGGCAACTGCTCTCGAAAAGTATCGCTTGAGACTTCCAGCGCATTTTCAAAATGCCCAACTTCATATTCGTAATAATTCCGCACATCAACGACAACCGTTTCTGGATTTTCGGTTAATTCGTTAAACTCTTTTGCGTTAAGGTATGCGCCGCGCTTCTGCATCGAAAAACTCGGGTCGTCAATACCGTCTGCGACAATTTTTTTACGAACTTTCACATTCAAAACCCAGAAGGATTTGCCGTCGTCTTCAAGAGCAATGTTGAGCCGCACACCATTTAAAAAATCAATCGAATATAAATAATCTTTGAACGCTTGAAAATTTTTTTCGGGAACGCTGATTTGCGCGTTGATGCCTTCGTTTGCAATATAAATCCTTCCTAAGACTCCTAGCTTTTCGAGTTTTTCATACAACTTATCTCTAAACTGCTGCGGATTTTCAATCAGTTGATATTGATAAAATGACAAAGTCCTTCGCGGTTCGGCGTCGGTTTCGAGACGTTTTTTTAATACCTCTTGCGATGTAAGATTGCGTAACTCGGACATAAAGCAAATGTTGAAGTTATAGTCTTAGAAACCTTTTCGGTTTAATTCTGAGCTTCTAATTCATCATATTTTTCGAGTCGTTTGATTTCATTTTCAAGGTCTTGGAATTGCCTGTTGAAAAATAATTTAAAGAGGTCTTTTATGTTACTTGAATTTTCTGTCAAATAAATTTCACACCAACGCTTTGTATGTGCTTTTCCGAGACCAAAAAATCCTTTTATCTCTTTTGGATAAACATAACCAACAAGATAAACGTATTTGTCTTTATCTCCGGCTATCGAAACCCAAAAATCTCTATTATTTTTCAAGTCTTTAGCGGAAAGTGTCGGTGAAGTCCCGTCAGACATTTTGTTTCTGTTTTCAAGTTGTTCAATCCAAGGAAACTTATCAAATTCATTTATAAAATTTGTGTAATCGGTTTCTCCTTTGTCGTCGTATCGTTGAAAGTCGTAACCGGCTAATTGAATATTCCAAATGAATTTATCCATTTCATTTTTGTCAGTGATTTGGTTTGATATTTCGCAGGCGGTAAGTAAAATTATTGACAAAGAGATTAGAGTTAAAACTTTTCGTATTGTCATAAAACCTTAATAAACGTACTCTTAGTTTATTACACTACAATTTCGGTAAATCAAAAAATAACAAAACTTATTTCAAGCAGTTTTTGTTAAAGTTTCCATATCAGGTTTCCAACGCAAGACGGGTTTCCGCGCGGCGGTCGCTTCATCAAGTCGTCCGATGCGCGTCGAATGCGGTGCGCCGATGACGAGTTCGGGATCGTCAATCGTTTCCTGCGCGATAGATTTCATAGCGTCAATAAAAGCGTCAAGGTCTTGTCTGCCGACCGATTCGGTAGGTTCGATAAGCATCGCGCCTTCGACGATTAAAGGAAAATAAATCGTCATCGGGTGAAAGCCATAATCAATCAAGCGTTTGGCAATATCTAATGTGTGGACGCCTTTGCGCGATTGTTTTTTGTGCGAAAAGATGACTTCGTGCATCGAATCGGACAAAAACGGTTTGTCAAAATCTTCGGTTAAAAAATGTCCGACATAACGCGCGTTCAAAACGGCTGATTCGGTTGCTTCTCGAAGCCCGCTCGCGCCGTGCGTTTGAATGTAGGCGAGAGCGCGAATAAACATTCCGTAGTTTCCATAAAACGCCTTGACGCGCCCGATTGAATCTGGCTGATTCAAATCTAATTTGTAATTTTCGCCTTCTTTGACAACGCGCGGAACGGGCAGAAACGATTTGAGTTCTTTGGTGCAACAGCACGGACCCGAACCGGGACCGCCGCCGCCGTGCGGAGTGGAAAATGTTTTGTGCAGATTCAGATGAATTACGTCCACGCCCATATCGCCCGGACGCGCGACACCGACAAGCGCGTTCATATTCGCGCCGTCCATATAAACCAAGCCACCCGCTGCGTGAATCAAGTCGCAGATTTCCTTGATATTCTTTTCGAAAATTCCGACTGTGTTCGGAACATTAACGCCAGCGCGCCTTGCGCTTCCTTCTCGGGCGCGAGCGGGTGAAGATTTGCAAATCCGGCAATTCGCGCAACCTTTTCGTTCAAACGCGAGTTGTATTTCATCGTGCAAGAACCCAGTGGATACATTCCCAAATCAATCGAGAAATTCCACGTTGACATTCTGGTAAAATGGCGAACCACGTCAACCTCGCTGACTTCCGGCACGCCTTCCAAATCGTCGGTTCTTCTTAATTCAACGGGCAAAATTTCGTCAATATTTGTTTCTTCAACATCGAGTTTCGGCAAGGCATAACCGACTCTGCCGGTTTGCGAACGCTCGAAAATTAATGCTTCGTTTTGTGTCGGGTGTGATGTAACTTTTGTTATGCTCATTTTTATTTACTAATTTCGGAAAGTGCATTCACTAAATTATCAATCTGCTCTTTTGTATTCATTTCCGTTACGCAAACGAGAAAATCGTTCGGGTTGTCCGCGTAATATCGCGATAAAGCCAATCCGCCGATAACTCCTTTTCCGGCGCGAAGTTTTTCAAGTAATTCAGCCGCATTTTTGAGTGAACGCACGACAAACTCATTGAACTTCGGCGCGGAAAAGGGAAGCGAAAAGCCTTCTATTTCTGAGATGCGACGCGAAGCATAAGCGGCTTTTTGCGCGTTTTGCATCGCAACTTCCTGTAAGCCTTTTTTGCCCATCGTTTCCATATAAATGGTCGCGGCAAGCGCAATCAAACCTTGATTTGTGCAAATGTTTGACGTGGCTTTTTCGCGGCGAATATGCTGTTCGCGAGTTGCGAGAGTTAAAACAAAACCGCGATTGCCGTTTTTATCGTAAGCGATTCCGGCGAGCCTGCCCGGCATATTGCGAACGTATTTTTCTTTGCAGGCGAAAAGCCCGACGTAAGGTCCGCCGTATGATAAAGGAATGCCGAAACTTTGACCTTCGGCGACGACAATATCAGCGCCGCATTCGCCCGGAGTTTTTAACAAACCGAGCGAAATTGCTTCCGTAACGACAACGATAAATAAAGCGCCGACAGCATGTGCCTTTTCCGCCAGACTTTGCAAATCTTCGATACAGCCGAAAAAGTTCGGCGACTGCACGACAAGCGCGGCGGTTTTATCGTCCAAAACATTTAAGTCGTCCGCCGAAATGCGTCCCGATTCTTTGTCGAAAGCGACGGTTTCGATTTTCAAATCGCCGTGCTGCGTATAGGTTTTTGCAACGGCGAGATATTCGGGATGAACCGTGTCGGCAATAAATACTTTATCTTTGCGCGTAACGCGCTGCGCCATCAAAAACGCTTCTGCCATCGCCGTCGATCCATCATACATCGAAGCGTTGGCGACTTCCATTCCGGTCAACTGGCAGACAAGCGTTTGAAACTCGAAAATATATTGCAAAGTCCCTTGCGTAACTTCCGGTTGATACGGCGTATAAGAAGTTAAAAATTCGCTGCGCTGAATTAAATGGTCAACAATCGTTGGGCTGTAATG
>JAIVJJ010000395.1 GCA_020200095.1 Acidobacteriota bacterium
GGATTGATTGCCTACAGTTTCAGAGAAAAAAAGCCATCGTTGAATTTGAATGAAAATTGGCAATTAGAGCCGATTTCTATTTAATTTTTATCTCGAACTCAGGTTAATATCAAATTGTTTATTATGCGGCGATAAAGGCGCCGTTTATCATATGAATTCCGCTGGTGCAGAATATTCTTTAGAATTGTAAATGCTGAATTCGACACTTTTGATCGCCTTTTTCCAAACCCTTGATCGTTTCCGGCTTGATTTAATTCCTGCTCGTAAACGGCTTTGAATTTTTTGTAAGCGTCGGAAAAATCGCCGGTTTGCGCGTTCATTGTAGTTAAAAACAGATTGGAAAACAGTAAAAATAAGATAAGCGCTTTGAGAGATTTCATTCGGTTTCCTCTAATGAAATATGAATTTCCTTTTTCCAAACCCTTGATCGTTTCCAGCTTGTTATTTTATTCTTTGAAGGTCTAAATCTTGGAAATCAAAACTAAAATCAATGTTTGGCGAAATCCCTTTCATTTTTATGCTTTGGGCTTTTCCTTCCTCATTTAAACTAAAAATAGCAAAAGCATCAGCATTCATATCTTGATACTCCCATTTAATAGCAAATGTATTCGCTTTATAAAATTGCATAGCTCCATTTAGTTTGGGTGAACGAAGGGATTTAAACCATAACTGGTTGCCTTTTAAAAATATTTCAACTTTCCCAAACCATTTGTCTTCATAAATTCCTATGAAATCTTCATTTTTTACGGGTGTGTTTTTAGCGGCGGCAACAGTTTCCCAAACTTTTTTGGTGACGGAATCCCCCTTGTTTTGTCGAGATTGAAAATCTTTGGAATACTTTTCTATCCAGTCGAAATTACTTAATCCCAAATAGCTGTCAATAATAGTTTGACTTACGGCACGAAAAACTCCGGCACCGCCATTTTCTGTATTGGTTAAAATTACAATGCCTAGTTTTAAATCAGGAATCATTGTGACGATTGAGAGCATTCCGGGTAATCCCCCGGTATGCGAAGCACTTAAATTTCCTTTAATATCACTTAAATTCCAACCCAAACCATAGCCGTTAAAATGTTGATTGTATCGCGGGTCGGGATTTGATTCTCTGACGGTATGAATTTTCCACATTTTCCGCTGGCTTTTCTCCGTAAATAGTTGTTTATCCAAGGTTTGTCCATATTTACCTTTATTCAAATGAACAAGCATCCATTTCGACATATCATCAACATTAGAAAAAATACCACCGGCAGCACCGATAATTTGATCTTTAAATAATGAAATTGTTCTAATCTTTCCTGTTTCCGTTGAATGCGGCGTTGCGACATTACTTCTGTCTTTTATCGCAGCAAATGATGTAAAAGAACTATCCATTTGTAACGGTTCAATAATTCTTGTTTGAACAAATTTCTCCCAGCTCATTCCGCTTGCTCTGGCGATCACCTCACCGGCGACAATATAGAGTTGATTGTCATAATCATATTGAGTTCGGAAAGCTGAAACAGGTTTAAAATACTGAAAACTGTTTAAAATATCTTTGATGGTAAAGTCTGCTCCGTCAGGAAAACTCATCAAATCACCGATGCCTAAACCAAGTCCACTCCGGTGAGTTAGTAAATCTTCAATCAAAAAATTTTCCGTGACATATTCGTTATACATTTTAAATTCAGGAATGTGTGTTTTGACTTTATCTTTCCAGGAGAGCTTTCCTTCTTCAACCAAAATTGCTAAAGCCGCAGTGGTAAAAGCCTTGCTGTTGGAAGCAATTTGAAAATTGGTGTGTGCGTTGACCGGCTGTTTTGAATCTATTGACCTTACTCCATATCCCTTTTCGTGAATTATTTTGCCGTCTTTGACAACGGCAACAGCAACTCCGGCGACATTGAATTCCTTCATCGCTTTTTCAACGAGCGCGTCTATCTCCTTGGTTGATATTTGTGCATAAACGGCATTGTTCACCAATAGGATGAAAAGCGTTAAAAAGATTAAGATTGATTTTGTTTTTTTCATATATTTAAAGTCGCATTCTTAAGTGAGCGAAATGCTTTCTCGCCTTACGGCGAGCTTTTCGATTAGATTTTCTTTAACTTCATAGCCGATACCGAAATTTGTTGGCGCGATGATTGTCCCCAGAGGACTGACAATGACGGGCGGCTCGATAATATCTTCTTCCCAATATCTGGAGGAAGCGGAAACATCACCCGGCAAAGTGAAGCCCGTAAGCGTGGACATAGCGATATTATGCGCTCTACCAATTCCTGATTCGAGCATTCCGCCGCACCAAGCGGGAATGTTCTGTTTGGCGACAAAAGCCTGAATCGCTCGCGCCTCGGAATGTCCGCCGACGCGACCTAATTTGATGTTCATAATCCGGCACGCTTCGAGTTCGAGAGCGTGCCTGGCATCCATCAAAGACGTGATTGATTCGTCGAGACAGAGGGGTGTTTTCAAATGTTTTTGCAGCTTGGCGTGGTCAACCAAATCTCCGGCGGCGAGCGGTTGTTCAATCATCAGCAAATTGCATTCGTCGAGTTGCTCGAAAAGTTCAATGTCGCGTTCGAGCTGATATGCCGAATTAGCGTCAACCGACAGTGTAATATCGGGAAAATGCGAGCGCACAAAAGACACGAATTTGATGTCTTGACCCGGTTTAATTTTGAGCTTAATTC
>JAIVJJ010000030.1 GCA_020200095.1 Acidobacteriota bacterium
GAATAAAAACAATTTTTTACCTTCTTAATCTGTCTATTCTTTTGAATTTTTTAGGTAAATTAATCCAATGAGTCTTTTAATTCAAAAAAGCGGAATTTCAACTACAGTTCAAGATTTGGGACGAAATGGTTTCCGGAGTTTCGGAATCAATCCAAACGGCGCAATGGATAAAACCGCCGTGCGTCTCATTAATATCTTACTCGGGAATAATGAAACCGAACCCGTTTTGGAAATGCACTTTCCGGCGCCAAAATTTTTGTTTGTGGAAAGTGTGACAATTGCGCTTGGCGGCGGGAATTTCGGCGCAGAAATTGATGGAGAAGAAATTGGAAGTTGGAGGTGCGTTGCTGTAAAAAAAGGAAATGTTTTAAGTTTTGTACAGAAAAAAATCGGGAATCGAGGTTATCTGTCGGTAAAAGGCGGATTTCAGATTGAAAATTGGTTGGGCAGCGCAAGCACTAATTTAAAAGCCAAAATCGGCGGTTTAGAAGGCAGAAATCTACAGAAAAATGACCGCTTATATTTCAAGCTAAAGACAAATATTGAATTTCAAAAACCTGATTACAGAATCTCCAAAAGTATAATTCCACCCTACAGATCGCTGCCGAAAGTGCGTGTTGTCGCTGGCTCTGAACTAGGTAAATTAACTGCTGAAAGTCGGATGAATTTTTTTGAGGGGAATTTCAAAGTTCGCAACGAATCAGACCGGATGGGTTTTCGTCTGCACGGCGAAAATTTGTATTTAGGAGAAAGGCTCGAAATGCTTTCTTCGGCGGTTGATTTCGGTACAATCCAGCTTTTACCCGACGGGCAAATGGTAATTTTGATGGCTGACCATCAAACCACTGGCGGTTATCCGCGCCTCGCGCATATCGCGGAAGTTGATTTACCGCTCGTTGCTCAACTCGGTTCAAACGATCAGGTAAATTTTGAGTTGATAACAATTGCCGAAGCGGAAGACTTGATTATGCGGCGCGAAAAAGATTTGAATTTGTTGCGAATTGCGTGTAGTTTCAAAAACGCTCGTAAATTTTAATTTGTAAATTTTTATGTTTTATATTGATTTGAACTGCGATATGGGCGAAAGTTTCGGCGCATGGAAAATGGGATGCGACCAGGCGTTGATGAATATTGTCAGTTCGATTAATGTAGCGTGCGGATTTCACGCGGGCGATGCGAGCGTAATGCGCGAAACGGTTCAAATGGCGATTGAAAAAGGCGTAGCAATTGGTGCGCATCCAAGTTTTCCCGATTTGCAAGGCTTTGGAAGACGCGATATAAAAATGTCACCGCAGGAAATTTTTGATGTTGCGCTTTATCAAATCTCGTCTCTAAAAGGTATCTGTGAAGCATTCGGCGCAAAACTTCATCACGTCAAACCGCACGGGGCGCTTTATAATCAAGCGGCTAAAAATCCTGAAACTGCATCGGCGATTGCCGAAGCGGTAAAAGCAGTTGACCATGATTTAATTTTTTACGGTTTATCAAACAGCTTTTTGATTTCCGAAGCCGCAAAGCTTGATTTGCAAACGGCAAGCGAAGTTTTCGCTGACAGAACTTATCAAACAGATGGCAGTTTAACTCCTCGAAGCGAGCCGAACGCTTTGATTCACGACACGGAAAAAGCGGTAAAGCAAGTTTTGCAAATGATAATGAAGCAAACTGTAACAGCAGTCAGCGGCGAAAATATTTCTCTCAAAGCGGAAACAATTTGCATTCACGGCGACGGCGAAAATGCCCTCAAATTTGCGGCGGCAATTGGCCAAAAGTTGATTGAAAATAAAATAGCTATCAGAGCGATTCAATAAAAAAATAAAGTTAAGAAATGTATTTTTCACATATTACTTTTTACTTTTTATCTTTTACTTTTCAGATTCTACTTTCCTAAAAGATTATGGAAAAGAAGAAAGTTTCATCGGCAATTTTGGGCGCGGCTTTTTTAATGGCGACATCGGCTGTCGGACCTGGATTTTTAACGCAGACGACAGTCTTTACAGTGCAGCTTGCCGCGAGTTTCGGTTTCGTGATTCTGCTCTCGGTCGTGTTGGATATTTTTGCACAGCTGAACATCTGGCGTGTGTTGACGGTCAGCGAAAAAAGAGCGCAGGACGTAGCTAATGAAACAATTTTCGGCAGCGGTTATGTTCTGGCGTTACTGGTTGCGTTCGGCGGTCTGGCTTTTAACATCGGAAATGTCGCTGGAGCGGGACTGGGTTTGAATGTTTTGTTCGGTGTTGATGTAAAAATCGGCGCTGTGCTGAGCGCTGTTATAGGCGTAGCGATCTTTCTTTTTAAGGAAGCTGGTCGCGCGATGGACGCTTTTGCCAAACTGCTCGGCTTAGTGATGATTCTTTTGATTGTGTATGTCGTTTTCGTTTCACAACCGCCATTCGTCGAAGCTATCACAAAGACTTTTGTGCCTGACAAAATTGATGCTCTTGCAACGGTTACATTAGTTGGCGGCACGGTTGGGGGCTACATCAGTTTTGCGGGAGCGCATCGCTTGATTGAAGCCGGTATCAAAGGTAAACAGGCGCTTCCGGAGGTTAACCGCAGCGCAACTACCGGAATAATACTTACTGCCATTATTCGATTTTTGCTGTTTCTGGCTTCGCTCGGTGTAGTTGCTGCGGGTTTGACAGTTGACAAAGAAAATCCGCCGGCGTCCGTTTTTCAACATGCGGCGGGCGACATCGGCTACAAAATTTTCGGTGTGGTCATCTGGTGCGCGGCGATAACCAGCGTAGTCGGCGCCGCCTACACTTCCATTTCTTTCCTCCAAACATTTCACGCGCAAATAGAAGCTAAAAGCAAGTATTTCATCATTGTTTTTATCGCTGTTTCAACTTTGATTTTTTTGTTGGTCGGCAGACCCGTAACTGTATTAGTGGTGGCGGGAACGCTTAACGGTTTTATTTTGCCAGTCGCGCTTTCCTTGATTTTGCTTGCTTCACGCCGCCGCAAAATTGTGGGTAATTATCAACATTCGTTGTGGTTACAAATTGCCGGCTGGTTGGTTGTTTTGATAATGCTCGTCTTCATTATTCAAAGTGTAATAAATCAATTTTTTTTGTAGTAAAAGAGATAAGCGGCTAGTAGAAATTAGTTCTTGAGTTATTGTTTTACTTGCGTCATATTCCAAGGCAATAGTGTTACTGGTATTTTAACTGATTAAAGACGTTTACTTCCGACCTGTAATTAAAAATGCTTACTTCCGACTTAGCAATCAATTGGCGACGCGGCGATAAAATAGTTCCCTGGTTTATCAAAACCGACAATGTTGGATATTTGCGCGATGCCGAAATTTTAATTGAAATTTTTAGCGAATTTAAAGGTAAAACGCGAGGTGAATTAGAACTCGAGTTAGAAGAATATGTTGGAGCAGGTACGGATTACCGGATTTTGCGCGGGTTTATCAAACTACTTTCTGACCGAGCAGAATTCGACATCTCAAGCGTCGCCGAACCAAGCGAAATCCGGCAGAAGCTCTTTCTGGAAGCGCGAAAATTTCAACCTGTTTTGCCTGATTCGGAACAAAGAAACAAGGTTTTGGAATCCGTCGCTAAAGAATTTGAGACAAATCCTGGCTTACTTTTATCAAGTGTTTACGCCGATCTTTTCCACCAGCAAAAATTGATTTCTTTTGATTCGATTGCGCCCGAGGATTTGCTTGACCGCTATAACCTGGCTCAGGCGCAAGCCCTTTTATACAAATGCGTCGAAATGAAAATAAAAGTTGCCCCTTCTGAAGCTGAAAATTATCGCTCAATTTTTGGCTGGATAAAACATTTCGGTTTAATTCATACGGTTCGAGGAAATTCTTCTAAGGGCTACGAAATAACATTGACGGGCGCGGCTTCACTTTTTCACCGCTCCCAAAAATACGGAATTCAAATGGCAGTTTTTCTGCCCGCTCTGTTGCTTTGCAAAGATTGGGAAATGTCCGCCGAAGTGATTCAAAAGGAAGGTGGAAACGCTTTTTATGAATTATCGGGTGAACAAACGGAGTTGAAATCTTATTATTCTGACGTACCGGAATACAAGAATTCTGACATTGACACATTGAAAAGAAACTGGGAAAAATCAAATGTTATCTGGCAATTAAATGAAAATAAGGAAGTAATTGATTTAGGCAAAACGGCTTTTATTCCAGACTTTGTTTTAATTTCTTCGGAAGGAGATAAAGTTTATCTCGATGTTTTGGGCTTCTGGACGCCAAAATCGCTGGAGAAAAGACTAGCCGAATTTAAAGCGGTAAATTTCCGAAATTTTATCTTCGCTGCCGGGCAAGAACTGCGGGGGAGTCGTGAAGAACCGCTCTGGGAAAATGAAAACGTCCTTTTTTACAAAACAAAAATTGTACCGAAGGTTTTGGAAGAAACAGCAAAAAAACTTACAGGATTTTACTCGTAAAGTACAGGCATTCGTGCCTCCGCGTTCAACTATTGCGTTGTGCAAACAAATCTCTATCATCTGGGGTTTTTCTGCCTTGAAATTGTCTGACATCGGAACGACGCTGGCTAATGTGTTCTTCGGTCGTGTTGCGTGTAATTACTTCGTACAAAATTGCCTGCTTGTTTTCTTTTTTTCGCAGAATTCTTCCCAGACGTTGAATATGTTCACGCGAAGAACCCGAGCCGGAAAGAATTATCGCCACTCGCGCATCAGGAATATTTACGCCTTCGTTCAAAACCTTTGAGGTGGCAAGTACTAAAACGTCGCCTTTGTTTAAGGCTTCGAGCCAAAAACGTCTTTCCTTAATATTTGTTTCGTGTGTGATGGCGGGAACGAGAAAATTTTTTGAAATGCGATAAACCATTTCGTTTTCGGCGGTGAAAATCAAAACTTTGTCGTGTTTGTGGCGAATTAGCAAGTCTCGTAAAACTCGCAATTTGGCATTAGTTCCGAGCGCGATTTTCTTTGACTCGCGGTAGGCTTTCATCGCCCGTCTTCCATCTTCGCTCCGCGCGCTCTGGATAACAAAAGTTTTCCAGCCATTAATCGAGCCAAACGGAATGTTTTTCGCCCGCACAAATCTGCGAAAAATATCGCGTTGGCGTTGGTAAGCATCGCACTCTTCGTCAGTCAAATCCACCTCAACCTTTTCGACAATGTAATCTGCCAGATACTCGCCCGCTAATTGTTGAGCTTCAATGCGATATACAAATTTTCCGACAAGTTCTTCGAGCAATGAGTTGTTACCGTCTGCGCGTTCCGGCGTCGCAGAAAGTCCGAGTCGGAATGGTGCAATAGCGAATTCAGCCGCGTATTTGAAACCTTCCGAAGGCAAATGATGACATTCGTCGAAAATAATCAAACCAAATTGATTACCGATGCGTTCTTGATGACGAAAGGCTGAAGCGTAAGTTGTTACGGTAATTGCCCCAATTTCATAAAACCCGCCCCCGATAAGCCCAATTTCTGCATCGAAGGTTGAAAGTAAAAGGTCATACCATTGATTCATCAAATCAATGGTGGGTACAACTATAAGCGTTTGACGTTTGCACAGCTCAATTGCCATCGTTGCGACATGCGTTTTACCCGCCCCTGTCGGCAGAACAATTACTCCGCAGCGCTCATTATTTCTCCATGCCTCAATTGATGATGTTTGATATGGTCTTGGAGCGAGGCGGAATTTTTGTTTGAAATCGAATGTAAAGTATTTTTTTGCTTCATCTATGTAAGGCGTTTTAGTGCGGACGAATTCTTTGATTACTTGACGATAAAGATACCCGGGAGCGCGATGCTGCCACGTTCGTTTGTCCCAGATAAAAGCCTTCGGAACGGAGTGGTTTTCACTTGCGCCTTCTAAAATTAATGTGCCCGATTCAAACTTGATTTTCAAGTCAGAAGGGATTGAAGATATAATTTCCATACCTAAAATTATGTAAAAATTGTAAAGCGTGTCAAACACTTTTCAAGATTTATTGAATTCAAATTTCTAATTAATTCGGCGCAAATCTAATTTTCCGGCTGGCTAAGTTTGATGCGCTTGCCATTTAGAAACTAACCTAACTTGAGAAGTGTAAACTGCCAAAAAATTATCTTGACCTAACAGTAAAATTTGTGTATAAAATCAAGCATTCTATTACTTAACAAAGTTTTTTCATAAGTATTCTAGAAGTATTTTTATACTTCTACACTTCGCTTTCGGTGCAAGCCAAATTAAGATGGTCAACGCAAAGGCACGAAACGGAACCTTAACCGTTTACTTAATGTAATCTGGAAAGAAATTCGATCTTAATTACTCGAAGCTGTCGGCGACACCACGTATATTGCAAACCTGCTTTTGGGGTTTGACGGTTTAAGTGTTACGGGCGGAAAGGCTCACGCACAGGGTGAATTTGCTGTTTTTAATACTTTACCAAGAAGATTAAACGTGCAGCCCTATTTATTTATCGGTTGACACGTTAAGCATCACAATTTTACTTATTTGATAAAAATTAACTATACTCTTTAAACAATATTGTGCCGGAGGCTGAAAAATTTATTTCTTTAAATTAAACAGAAAGTCATGAAAATCATTTTTGTCTTACTTTTTTTAATGGTTTTGACCTTGCCGTTTAAAGTGCATGCTCAAACTACCGAACCCGAAAAAATTAAAAAAACAAACAAGACGCTGGTAAGCGTCCCGGTTACTGTAAGCGACCGGGAAGGGCGTTATATTCCGGGTTTGAAAAAGGAAGATTTTACCGTTTATCAAGACGGGATAAAGCAAAACATTGCCTTTTTTGCGAAATATGACGAACCGCTCAATATTGCTCTGTTACTTGACACTAGCGTCAGCACTAAAGATACTTTAGAAAAAATCAAAGATGCCGCCAAAGATTTTGTAGAATTATTGAATCCTATCGACCAATGTCTGTTAGCGACATTCGATTCTCAAGTAAACATTCTCAATCCGTTTACTTCCAATCAGCAGATACTTAAAAACTCTCTTGATAAAATTCAAACCGCCCAGCAAGAGGGAACGGTTATGCACCGCGCAGTCGAACAAATCACTCAGAAGTTTTTTAATAATGTTCAAGGTCGTAAGGTAATTGTTCTTCTTTCGGACGGGAAAGATTTCGGAAGTTCTGTAACAAAAGATGCGTTATTGAGTCAGCTTGAAGAATCAGACGTATTGATTTACACAGTATTTTATAAAACAGGCGCAGGTTCTAATAAAGTAATAATCGATTCGGACGGAACAGTAAAAGAAAAAAAGGAAAGCAAGCCTCAAAAAAAGAAACCTAAAAAAAAGAAAAAGGGATATTCGGTTTTTATTCCCGCGCAAACCGGTTTGCCTTCTCAGGAGGCAATTGAATTTCTCGAAAGAAACGCTGATGTTGAAGCAATAGATTCCTTAAAGGGAATGTCCGATACCACCGCCGGAAGATTCTACATTAGCGATACGCCAAAGTTGCGGGAAATTTTTAAAAAAATTGCCGGCGAATTGAGACAACAATACCGACTTGGCTTTCATTCAAAGGATGCTGCAACTGACTCGGCTGTTCACGACATCATTGTTAAAGTTGACCGCCCAGACGTTGTGGTTCGCGCCCGCGGGAAATTTCGTGCTAAACAGTCCTAATTTCTCAAAGATTTGATTTAAAGATTTTGTTGTGTAATTGATTCAATAAATTATTTGTAAAATTATGTTTATGAGAAAAATTCGGCTGGACAAATTATTACAATCTCTCGGGATTCTTCTTGTTTTATGTTTTGGCGCTTTTGCTCAGGAAAGAACGTGGAAAACTTTTAGTCCTGACAGTGGTGAGTGGAGTATTCTCGCGCCGGGAGTTATGAAGCCTGACGCAGAGGCTCTGGAATCTCCCAGCATCGAAGGCAGCTACTCTTATAATGATTTTAATGGGTTTTTCTCTGTCATATACCGGGATACTCCAAAAGGGAATGTCCTGTGGAAACCTTTTAAAAAAGCTCATTACAAAAAAGTTCGAAACAGTTTCATAAAAAGCACAAGAGGTGAGTTGCTCAAAGATGAGGAATTTTCAAACGGTGATATAAAGGGTCGTGAGGTTCGTATAAAAATGCCGGAAGGCAAACTGTTGAGTAGTGAAAGTCAGGTAAAAACGACGTATCGAGTCGAACGTCTTCGTATGTTTTTCCACGGCAGGCGATTTTATATGCTGCTTGTTGTTTTACCCGAAGGTGAAATAGACACTCCCGCAATTGACAACTATTTTAATTCTTTCGCCCTTAAATAGCGTTATTTAAATTTTGAGCGGATTTCGGGCTTAGAAAAACCAATCTTCGCTGCGTGAACGGGGCAATGGTTGTTGCTTTCAATACTTCGGAAGACTATAAACTTATGAAAATTTTTATCGCTATAGTTTTAACTTTATTGTTTGCTTTTTCAGTTTTTGCTCAAAAACAAGCGGAAATAATCGTTACAACAACTTATTTGCGTAAATCGCCGGATTCTAGTTCAGATAAAATTCAAACGGTTCAAAAAGGGGAGAGAATTACATTTGAAAAATCTCAAGACACAAACGGTTGGTATTTCGTTTCCGTAATGAACGGAGCAGTTAAAGGTTGGATACGCAAAGACACCGTTCGTTCAGTAACTAATACAGAGGCGGTCAAACAAAGTCCGCAAGCAAACGCTGAGACTATTAAAAAAGTATCGCAAATAGCCGTTCCGACCCCGATACCAATTGCAAGCGTAACATCAACTATAAACGCATCACCAACTGTTAGCGCATCACCCGCTATAAGTCCCTCGCCCAGCCCTGCACCTTCTCCGATAGCTTCACCAATACCCGTTGAAGAGGAAGAAGTTCTGCGCATTGAAACAGAAGAAATCAGCTTAAACGTGCGCGTTGTTGATGACAATAATCGCTCGGTGAACAATTTGAATCAATCAAACTTTAAAGTTTACGAAGATGACGTTTTGCAGCCGATAACTTCTTTCACGACTACCGAAGTCCCAGTAATTAACGCTCTCGTAATTGATAATTCGCGTTCTCTTCGCTCACAACTCGGAAAGGTTATCGAAGCCGGAAAAATTATTGTGGGTGCAAATCACCCAAAAGATGAAACAATTATAGTTCGGTTTGTCAGCAAAGATAAAATCGAAGTTGTGCAGGATTTTACGACGAATAAAAGTTTATTGAATAACGCACTGGATAACTTATTCGTGGAAGGCGGACAAACGGCAATCATTGATGCGATTTACCTAGCGGCAAAAAAGGTTGAGCAATATCAAAACTCCGAGAAAAAAGATGATGTAAAGCTGCGCGCCTTAATTTTGGTTTCAGACGGCGATGACCGCGGCAGTTCCTATAACGAACAACAGCTTTTCGAGTTGCTTCGTAAATCCAGCGTGCAGATTTACGCAGTTGGATTTATTAATAATTTAAGTAAAGAAATTGACGCGAACGGGTTAAGCAGACAGGAAAAAGCCAAAACTTTCTTAACACGATTATCCCAGGAAACGGGAGGAAAGGTTTATTTTCCAAATTCAATCGATGAACTTCAGCAAATAGCCTCTGATATTTCCGGCGAACTTCGCACGCAATACTTGATTTCATATATGCCGACGAATGAAAATCGTGACGGAACATTCCGAAAAATAAAAGTTTCTGTAACCGAGGGAACAAACAAAGAAAAAAGAATTGCCCTTACACGCACGGGCAGAACTTCCGCACCAAAATAAAAAGATTTTTGCAAAAACCAGTAATTTTAAATTAGCTATTTTAATTGCGGGATTTTCTAAAAGAATATTTACTGAAATTTGATACTGTGAAAAATTTGTTTAGCCGTTTGCATCTCTTTTTTGCTTTTAGCTGCTACTTTCATTTTTAATGAGGTTTTCATTATTTCTTGGGTTTGACCTTCACTTAAATTGACATAAATGCCCATGACATATTTTTCTTTTGGATGTTGCTTTGCAAATATACTGCCGTCAATATAACTTACTAATTGAGCTTTTTTGCCGTCGATTTCAATTGTTTCCTCATTAAATTCAAGCATTGTATCAATTTTTGTAAAGTTACTACCATACCAACCATAATCAATCGAAATTCTGATAGTTTTATTTTCAAATTCGGCAACACACGAATCTATTTCTTTAGCATCTAGATTTTTTACACTTTTAGGAATAAGAAAACTGATTTTACAGGCACTGGTCTTTTTCCAACTTTTTAAAATCATATCTTTTTCTTGGGCTATAGTACTGATTCCAAAAAAAATTGGGCACAAAAATAAAAATGCTAAAGATTTCTTTGTTGTTTCAATAAAATGCATATCAAAATTTGTTTTTCTTCCTTGTTCTCCAGCGAGGGCAAGTGATTACTACATTTTTTACCATGCTGCTTGTTAAATGAAAAATATTGCCAGATAATAATAGTTGATTATTAGCCCTAATGTGAAGTGGTAATTTTATAATCATCCTGATAGTCAAGTAATAATAAATAATTTGAATTCTTGATTGTTTGCGAGAAAGCGTAACTAGTTTTTAAACTAACATTTTATTTCGTAAATCAGTAAAATTAGTTGTTAATGAAATTCCCTAATTTATCTCAAAGGAGAAAGCGAAGTGAAAGATGAATTTGACTACGAACTACACCCGGAACTGCGCTTAGAGTTGTCTGCCGATGAGCAGGAGTTATCATCGCAAATGCCGGAACTGACGGAGCTCGGAGGAGAACGACGAAAGTTTTTAGGACAAGTTGCCGCCAGCGGACTCGGAATCTTCGCTCTTCAGCTTTTGGCGCAAGAGCAAATCTTAGCTTCTATGGAAGCGTCCGAAGGAGCGGTTTTCGCACCTCCCGTCACGGAAGAAAACTTAGTCGCCGTGAAGCTTAAAATTAACAGCGTCGAAAAAACTCTGAATCTCGATTCACGCGTTTCCCTCCTTGACGCTCTGCGCGAGCGGCTGGCTTTAACGGGCACAAAAAAGGGCTGCGACCATGGTCAATGCGGAGCATGCACGGTGATCGTCAACGGTCGACGTGTTTTGTCATGCCTGACATTAACAGCGACTTGTGAAGGAAAGGAAGTTACGACGGTGGAAGGACTAGCGATCGGCGAAGAGCTGCATCCAATGCAAGCCGCCTTTATCAAACACGACGGCTT
>JAIVJJ010000396.1 GCA_020200095.1 Acidobacteriota bacterium
GAAACTTTAATCAAACCACAAATTCATCAAAAAAATTCGCTAAGCGCGAGCGGAATGATTTGTTCGGGTAAGCAGACTGTGATTTTTTATAAATTAAATCCAAACAATTTAACAACAGTTCGTGAAATCATTCGCGCGCTAAAAAATCATCAATCGAAAATTTTGCAAATTTCAAATTCCAAATTTCAAATCGCAGAAAATCAATCAATCGAATTCGATTTTAGATTTGAGCAACGAAACAGAAATGATTTTCTGTTTGAAGAAAAACTCGGCTTCAAAAACAAACTTTTCATCATCGGCGGCGGGCATTGCGCGTTGGCATTGTCAGAACTTGTATCGAAGATGGATTTTCACATTTCGCTTTTCGACGACCGACCGAATCTAAATACTCTCGCTAAAAACGAATTCATTCACAAAAAGCGAATCATCGAAAGCTATGAAAAGATTGACGAGTTTGTTTCTTCCGGTGCGAATACTTATGTTGTCGTGATGACAGTTGGCTACAAAACCGATGAAATTGTGATTAGAAAACTTCTCGACAAAAATTTCAAATACTTTGGCGTTCTCGGTAGTCGTGCAAAAATGGCGACGCTTTTGAAAAATTTGCGCAAAGAAGGATTTGCGGCGGAAAGGTTAGATAAAATCCACACACCGATTGGTCTCAAAATCAACAGTCAAACACCCGAAGAAATCGCCATCAGCATTGCGGCGGAAATTATTGCGGTAAAAAATGCGAAAGTTATATCCTAACCAAATCAACTTTTGCTTTTAGATACTCTAGCTTCGTCTCGTCAAAAATACTAATTACTGCAAAATACTTTTCTTTAACTTCGCGGAACAAATCGCAAATTACGGTGTCTAAGTAACAGGCGGAAAACGTTCGCCTTATTTTATCGCGGTAAACGCGGTGTTTCGTCATCTTCGCCTTAGTTTGGCACCGGAAAAAGGGAGGAAGGAAATGTTAGATCAATTAGTCGAATCAAAAAATAATACAAGAGAAAATAAAAGTCGCGGCGGAATCTTACTGACGACTTCTGTGCTGGTTGTCGGATTGTGTTTCAGCGCGGTTGTGTGGAGTCTTTTCGCAAAGGATTTAAAAATGGGAAGTGAAAGTTTTGAACTTTCAAATCTGGGTGCGCCAATCCCGATTCCTGAGAAAGCGCCGCCCGCGCAAATCGAAAAACAGGCAAAGCCCGAACAATCTCAAAAGATGAAGAGCTTTGAGATTACGCGACAAACCAATATGGCAAGAATTGACGAACCGCAATCGGCGCCGGATAAAATTTCCGTTACGCCAAACACGCAAAAGTCGCGTCCGCAAGGATTTTTTAAATTTTCAAATGGACCTGAAACAGAGGGTCAAGTTTTTTATTCAAATTCAAAAGATGGAAGAGCTGGAAATGAAACTGCCGTTGGTTTGTCAGACCAACCATTGCAAGTCGAGAATACCGAAAAAACGAAATTGCCGCCACCGCCGCAAATGAAAAAGCCGTTGGTAGAACCAATAGCAAAAACAAAAACAATTGTCGTTTCCCGCGGTGTAGTCAACGGAAAAGCCACATATCTTCCGAAACCCGTTTATTTGGCAGCCGCCAGAGCCGTCAAAGCGGGCGGCGAGGTCAGCGTTCAAGTAACGATTGACGAAACGGGAAATGTTGTTTCGGCAAAGGCGGTAAATGGTCATCCGCTGCTTAAAACGGAAGCCGAAAAAGCGGCGCGAAACGCAAAATTCAGCCCGACTTTTTTGTCCGAACAAGCCGTCAAAGTCAGCGGAATTATTATTTATAAATTTTCAATGAATTAGTGCTGAACATAAAAGTGCGTTCGATTTATGAAGTGCACTTCATAAATCGAACGCACTTAGCTTTTTATGCTTTGCGGTTTTATCTAAATGTAGCTCGAAAGCATTCGCATCAAACCTTTAACATCCAAATCTAAAACTGGAACGTCAAACCGCGATTTAAATTCGTCAAAATTCATCCCGTCAATAAAAACCGGTTCGTCCGATTTGATTGTATGTCTTGGAATAACGGCAAAATCGCCTTTGATTTTATCTTTTACGTTTAAAAAATCTTGTCCCGAAAGAAGTCCGGCAACAGCGACATCGCCGCCAAAATATGTATTCGGAACGGCAAGAACGTAAAGGCGCGAGCCAATCAGAGAATTTAACTTTTCGATTTGTTGAGCAAGAATCGGCGCAAACATTTCGCCCGTTAAAATCGTTCCATTCAAAGAACTTTGAACTTTGAACTTTGAACTTTGAACTTTTAGTTTAGGCACAATCGCAATCGGATGTGTTCTCACACTCCTCGCATTGCTTGATAAAAAACTCCGCGTCTCTGTATTTCTGTGGTCAAATTCCGTCCTTGCCGACACGCGGGCTTCCGCCTTTTTCAGCAAACTTTCAAACGAATTGAGAAATGAGCGAATCATTCCGACGCCATCTTCGATTTGCGGGTAATTGCCGTAATGCTTTCTTGAAGGAATCGGCGCGCCGGCTTTGATGTAAATTTCATCACCGAGAAAAGCGAATGTAACGCCGAGATTTTTACGAAATTCTTTTTGCAAGGCTTCGACTTCCGAGATTGTGCGACGACAAAATTCCGGCGTTACGCGCGTTAATCTTTCGTCGGTGTTGTAG
>JAIVJJ010000397.1 GCA_020200095.1 Acidobacteriota bacterium
GCTTTATAATTTTCAAAAAGAATATGTGCAGTACCGGATGCGCGATGCGGAAACGCGCCTGTTGAATCAAAACACGCTTTACCGCGAATTCAATCATAGGCTCAACTCAGCGCGCGACATTGGAGAACTGCGCCACGTCGCAAACGACATTCGCCGCGAAAACTACGACCGCGAACACCGACCGGAAACTTATGCTCACGAACGCGAGACGAAAGATAAATACGCGGGCGGTGCAAAGCGACCGCTCACCGAAAGCGAGATGCGCGGGTTATTTCTCGCCTCCCCGCCGCAGCATTACACGGACGAGATGCGCCGTTACCGCTACGACAAAAGCATGAGCCGTGCGGAGCGCGAACGCACAATCGAGCAACTTGAACGGGGCGCAATTAACCCGTCTTCCGCACTGCGAACCCTGCTCACAGAGTTTGCGCGCACCGATGCGCGAGATCGCAAACAGCACTTACGCAACGTCAACCTTTTCATCGCCGAGCTAATCAACCCGCCGCGCGAATGGGCGACCAGAGTTAGCCGCGTTGACGTTTACCGCATCCACGAACAGCTTTCGACCACCGAGCGCAATTATCTATTTCGCATCATCAACGGAGAGAAAGACTCGCTAAAGAACGCGCTTGACACTCGTGACCGGGATCGCTTGGGACAGATTCTTGACGGAGATGTTCGCAAGCCTCACGAGCAGCTAAAGCCTTTACGGTTGCCGACGGAGAGCGCGAGTTTCCGCCGCTACACCGGCGCAGTCGCTTGGCGTGAAGCGGAACTGCTTACCGAAGTTGCTGCACGCGCCAACTCGCCTGAAAGCCGCGAGCGTAACAATCAAACAGAGCAAGCGATTTCCGAAACTGTTTCCGAACGAAACTTGGAAACAGTCGTCACGCTGCTCCGCGATTTTAAGTCTGACCAAGCGATGTATGCCGCCGAACACTTACGCGCATCCGGCGACCTTGAAGGGCAGCGCACTGGAGACATTCTTATCGCGTTCAAAGACATGAAGCGCACGATGAATGAGCGTGGTCAGCAACAATATCAAATCACGATACCGGAAGACTCGACGATTCCGCGCGAGGATTGGCGACAACTCTTTGACCGCATTCAGCCGCAACTGACTGAACAGCGCGCTGCACTGCGCGATGAGATTCCAAAGGCACTAGCGCAGGAGATTCGCCGCACGGCTATCGCAGACGGTTGGAGGGCGTTTGACTTGATAGAATCGAATGAGGCGCAAGCGTTATTGAATGAGCCAACATTTGAGAAAGCTGCCGTTAATGTGCGTCAACAGGTTGATGCTGCAACCACGCTCCAACAACGTTTAGCCGTCGCTCACGCCGCCCAAACGGATGCACAAATTTCTCCAGATAAATCACCGGACAAACTGGCGGAGCTTCGCGCTTATAACCATCAAATCAAAGAGAACTTTCTTTCGTCGTTCGCGTTGATTGACGAAGCTCAGAGAGACTTCATCCTCACGCGCGCTGATGTCGTTAAAGACCGGGAAGAACAGCAAACGCAAGAGCGCGTCAAGCTGTTCACTGCCGCCCGTCCCGAATTGCAACAGCGCGTTAGCGAATACCTAAAGACGGTGCTGCGCGATCACGGCGAGACGGCATTTGAGAGTGGGTATGGTGGAGCGCATCATGCCGCGATGGTCGGAGCGATCATCAAAGACGGATTGAAGGAGCGCGGCATCAGCCTTTCAACATTGAATCTCGATGGTGAGCGAGTTGACCGGGTGGCGCATGAGATCGTCGGCAATTTGCCACGCGACCTGCGAAAAGAGAGAGAGCGTAACGCTGCGTTCGACAGAGAGCAAATAATGGAACGCAACGGTTTCGACCGCACCGGCGAACGCGAACATCACGCCTTGCCGCATTCGGCGCACAGCTTTCGAGAGCAAGACTTACAAGAAAGCCGCGCGGCGCGCGACCCGGAGCAAACGAAGCGTAATCTTCAAGCGGTGGAAATCGCTCAAAGTTTCGACGATGAGTTCGTCGAACAGAAAGTCGCATCACGTCTTGGACGCATTTATCCAGTTCAACCTCGTCACTTCACTCCCCCGGTTCACGACCACCGCAACCAGCAGGCACAGACGCACGAAACTACACAACACAAAGAGAGAGTCATTCAGTTGACCCTCGCGCGGTAATGCTCGTTTGGGTTTTTTCAATTTTGAAGCGACAAAAAGGGCATCAAGTCACGTTTGGACTCGAAGGCGCGTAGAAAGCACACCATCATGCGCTCCATTCCGATGATACGACACCCTCAGATAGCTTGTTGTGCGAGCGGGGATTCCCATTATGCCTTATCTAGCCATTCGACTATTTCTTCTTGTTCTGATTCATCAAATTCTGAAATTCTCATAAGGCCGTTCTTCAGCCAAACAAACACGGCAAATTCTGACTCTATGAACGAGCCTACCTTTGACAAAGCGTTTCCGTGATTAAGGATTGGTACGGACGAATGCCAAACATCAAGCATAAGCCGCAAGACAGCATCGCCAACTTCTTTGACGGGTAACTTATCTTTAGGCATTCGCCTATACGACCTTGAAAAATCCTCATACATCCAATAAATGCTTATCTTTCCCGACGAGAGCAGAGGATTATCATGCTTATATTC
>JAIVJJ010000031.1 GCA_020200095.1 Acidobacteriota bacterium
TATTTAAAGCGTGTAAATAATTATTGAAATGATATAAAAATAAAATGTTTCACCCGTGGTAATTAAAAATGTTAGACCAATTTATCGGACAAACTTTATCGGACAAATATCGAATCGAAGAAGCGATACGCGAAAACGGTTCGGGCAAACTTTACCGCGCAACACACCTTTTAATGGAAAAGCCGGTTGCCGTCAAAATTCTCCCGCCTGAAACAGCAGCCGACGATGAAATTATTAAACAGTTTTCCGCAGAAGCGAGAACCGTTTCACGACTCTCACATCCGAACATCTTAAACGTAACCGATTTTGGCACAGACAAAAACGGCGCGGTTTTTACGGTTTTTGAAAATGCCGAAGGCGAAACTTTGAAAGAATCGCTTGAACGAGAAGGGAAATTTTCGTTTGAACGCGCCGTCAGAATTGTCCAACAAATTGCCGCCGCGCTTTCCGCCGCGCACAATAACGGAGTAATTCATTCGCATTTAAACGCCGAAAATATTTTGCTTACACGCGCGACGCGCGGTGCGGAAATTGTAAAAATTTTAGGTTTCGGCTCAATTGAAAATGATGGACGGAACAATGCGTTTGACGAAAATTCGGTTAAGAATTTTGAATATCTTGCGCCCGAACAAAACTCTTCCGTTTCCGCAGCGGACGAACGCTCCGACGTTTACTCGCTCGGCGTGATTTTTTATGAAATGCTAACGGGAGAGCTTCCTTTCGCGGCGGAAAATCCGACGGAATTAGAAAAAAAACAAGCAGAAAATCCACCTGCGCCAATTTCCGCTTTTCGCAATGATTTGCCGGACGGCATCGGGTTTATTGCCTTGAAGGCGTTGTCGAGAAATCCTGAAATCCGTTATCAATCGGTCAGCGAATTTTCCGATGACTTAAGCCGCGTTGCGAGAAACTTTGGTGAAACGGAAACAATTGTTATTCCGCGAACTAGTGACAATACTAAAAATAATTTGTGGAAAACCGCGTTTGTCGTTTTGGCGGGAATCTCTTTACTGGCTATCGGATTGATTTACGCAACATCGGTTAAGCAAACCAACGTGCAGACACAATTGCAGACGGACGCCAATGGTCAACCCGTCCAACCGCTTAATCCGGCAACCGGAATGAGCGAGCAAGGCTTGTCAAATATGCTGCCGGCTGCCTCGGGAACCACAGGAAATGTTGCTGATATGAATGTGCCGCAACCTGTGCCGGGCGGTGACGGTTACGGCGATGGTCTTAATCCTTGGGCGCGTGGCGGTGTGCCGCCTGCGGGTGCGCCTCCTCAATACATCCCACCGGGCGGACAAATGATTGACCCGAATAATCCGAATAGTATTTTTATGCAGGACGGAACTGTTCTCGTTCCTATTCCGACAAACACAAATGCGAATGTGAAGCCAAGTCCAACGCCAGGCGGTAAAGTATCGCCGACGCCAGCTGTGAATACGCAACCTTCGCCAACTCCTAAAGACAATAAGCAAACACCGCCGCCGGACACGAAACCGACCCCGACGCCGAAAACCGAAAAAACACCGGTTGCTAAACCGGCGGAAAAACCGAAACCTTCGCCGCCTGCCGCAACGGAAAAGCAGAAGCCAAGCGGGAAAGAACAAGAATCATAGAAAGGGTAAAGGCGAAAGGATAAAGGAGAAAAGCTAAGGAATTATTTTTACTTTCTCCTTTCGCCTTTCTCCTTTATCCTTTCGAGAACCTGCCGCGCCGATTCGATTAAATTTTCTTCATTGGTAACAATCTTCAAAACCCCGCCCGGCGTAAAGTTCGCGCTTTCGTTATGTGCCACAAACTCCATCAATTTTTCCGGCGCGACACGCGCATTTTCGTTTAGTTTGATTGCAAAGCCGTCTTTGGTTTTATCAATCGAAACAACGCGCATTTGTTCGGCAAAACGCCTGAGCCGCGCGTATTCAAAAAGATTTTCAACCGATTCGGGCATTTTGCCATAGCGGTCATTTACTTCCGAATAAATTTGTCGCAAGGCTTCTTCGGATTCGGCAGAAGAAATGCGTTTGTAAGTTCTGAGACGCTGCGCGGTTTCAGAAATATAATCCTGCGGAATCGAAACGTCTATGCCGAGATTTATCGAAACGCTTACGTCGTCTTCGATTTCTTCGCCGCGAATTTCCTGAACCGTACGCTCGAGCATTTTTGTATAAAGGTCAAATCCAAGCGCGTCCAAATGACCGGATTGCTGCCCGCCCAAAACATTTCCCGCGCCGCGCAACTCTAAATCTAAAGCGGCGATGCGAAACCCCGCGCCCAAATCTGAAAATTCTCGGATTGCTGAAAGTCTTCGCCGCGCAATCGGCGTTAATTCAAGTTCAGACGGAATAAGCAGATATGCGTAAGCGCGACGATTTGAACGACCGACGCGCCCGCGCAATTGGTAAAGCTGCGAAAGCCCATAATTGTCAGCGCGATTGATAATAATTGTATTCGCTCGCGGAATGTCAATACCATTTTCGATAATCGTCGTCGCCACTAAAACGTCGTATTTGTTATCAATAAAATCGAGCATCGCCTGTTCCATTTCCTTTTCGTTCATTTGTCCGTGAGCGACAATGACGCGAGCGTTTGGAACAATTTTTTGCACGTGCGCGGCAATAGCGAAAATCGTTTCGACGCGGTTGTGAATAAAGAAAACTTGCCCGCCACGCGAAAGTTCAAGTTCAATCGCCGATTTAATAACGCTTTCGCTGAATTGCACAACCTGCGTGTGAATCGCTAACCGGTCGCGCGGCGGCGTTTCTATCAAAGACATATCGCGCAAACCCATCAGCGACATATTTAATGTGCGCGGAATCGGCGTTGCCGACAAAGTTAAAACGTCAACTTTCTTTTTTAATTGTTTTAATTTTTCCTTATGCGCGACGCCAAAACGTTGTTCTTCATCAACCACGACTAATCCAAGTTTCGGAACGCGCACATCGTTCGATAAAATTCGGTGTGTACCGATTAAAATGTCAACCTCACCTTTTTCAGCTTTTTCGACAACTTCCTTTTGTTCTTTTTTGGAACGAAAGCGCGATAAAAGCTCGATTTTTACGGGAAATGCGGAAAATCTCTGTTTAAAGGTTTCAAAATGCTGATAAGCCAAAATCGTTGTAGGTGTTAAAACTGCGACTTGTTTTGAATCCATAACGGCTTTGAACGCAGCTCGCATCGCAACCTCAGTTTTACCGTAACCGACATCACCGACAACAAGGCGGTCCATCGGCGTAGCAGTTTGCATATCGCTTTTAACGTCTTCGATCGTAACGGCTTGGTCTGCGGTCAATTGATACGGAAAAGATTCTTCAAACTCGTTCTGCCAAGGCGAATCAGCCGAAAAAGCAAAACCTTCGACAAGTTTTCTCTCGGCGTAAAGCCGCAAAAGCTCGTCCGCCATATCGCGCATCGCGCGTTTCGCTTTCGCCTTTGTTTTTTGCCAGCCGATTCCGCCGAGTCTATCCAAAGTCGGCTGCGTCGCTTCGCCCGACGAATAACGCGAAACCAAATCCAAGCGTTCGACTGGAACAAAAAGTTTGGCGTTGTCGGCGTAAAATAAAAACATAAACTCACGCGAAACGCCGCCGGTCTCCAGAGTTTGTAAGCCTTCGAAACGCCCGATACCGTGGTCAACGTGAACGACAAAATCTCCTGTTTTTAAATCTCTGAAATCCGAAATAAATGCGGAAGATTTGCTCTTTGTCCTTTGTCCTTTGTCCTTTGTTTTCGGCGCGACGGCTTGTGAAGTCTCGCCGAAAATGTCGCTTTCCGAATAAACTTTCAAATCAAAAAACGGTATTTCAAAACCGCCTGATAAATCGCCAATCAGCAGAGAATTTTCCGGCAGAGAAACGGCGTATTCGCGCAAAATCTCGCTTAATCTTTCAGCTAAACCGTGCGTTTGTATCACAACCAGATTTTGAGTTTCAGTTGGAGATTTTATTTCATCAGCGAATTCCCTTACATTACCGTGAAATTTTCTGGTTGAACGCGACCCGATTTCAAACTCTTTTGAAATTTCGGCGGTTGGAAAAAGAAAAAGCGGATTTTTCGATTGCAGATTGCGGCTTGCGAATTGTAGGTTTTCTGAGGATTGAAAGTTTTCGTTTGATACCTGAAATTCTTCATCGGTTTTAGAGGTGAGAGTTCCCAAACTTCTGAGTTCTACTCTTTGTTTTTTTTCTAGTTTGCCGCGCAATTCTGCAGCGTCAAAAAACAATTCTCGCGGCTCTAAACCAATCTCGCCCGCTTCGGTTATTTCGGCAAAATGATTTTCCAGATTTTCGTAAAATGCGGAAAGATTCCGCTCAATAACGGAAGGCTCGTCAACAACAAAAACCGCGTCTTGAAGAAAATCGAAAACGCTTGAGTTTCTCGCCTGAACAAGCGGAAAAAGAAATTCCCAACCGGAAAAGTCTTCGCCTTCGTCGGCAAACTGCATTCTGTCAAGCAAAGCCCGCGCAAATTTCTCGTCAGTAAATCTTTCTCGCGCAAAAAATGCCCAATCCTTAAAGTCTTTTGCGGTAGCAGCAAATTCGCGCATCGGCGCAATGGAAGTCGCTTTTAATTGTTGTGTCGAAAGTTGAGTTTCCGGGTCGAATTCACGAATCGAATCAACTGTGTCGCCAAAAAATTCAATTCGCACGGGGCTTTCGGCATCGGGCGACCAAACGTCTAAAATACCGCCGCGAACTGAGAATTCGCCGATATTCTTTAAAGGTTCTTCGCGCACATAACCGCACGCGACAAGTTTTTCAATCAAAACTTCGGGCGGAAAATCCGCATCTCGTTCTAATTTTGCGCCGAGATTTTTTATTTCTTCAGGCGTGAGCATAGGTGTGATAAGAGATTTTGCAGAAGCGAGCAGAAAATCAGGCTGTTCATTTGCTAAATTCCAAAGCGCCAGCGCACGTTTTTCCAATGTCTCGGCGTGAGGCGAAACGCCTGCATAAACGTCCGACTCCATCGAAGGCAAACTTAAAATTCCAAATTCCAAATTCCAAATTTCAGATTCATCCAATCTGAAATCTGAAATTTGGAATTTGGAATTAAAAAAATCCAAATCGCATTCCCAGGTTTCCAATTCCTTATTGGAATCGAGGACGACCGCAAAGGTTTTTTGCGTTTCGGCTTGCAGCTTTGATAGAACAAATGCTTTTGCCGCGATTGAAGTTAAACCGCTTAGCGAAACAATTCGCGTTCCGCGTTTGATTTCACTCTGCAGACGCTCAAATTCTGATTTGGTTTCAACCGAAAAACTCATAAAAACTTAAATCACAGATTAACATATTGCGAATTACGAATTGCAAATTACGAACTAAGAAATATTTGTGTTGTTCTAAATTCGTAATTCACAAACTGTGGTTTATAATTTTTCTTTTATGAAAACACAAAATTTATGAATATTCCCGAATATAATGAAATTATTGAACCGAATGACCAGACCGAAGCGCGGCGCGAACATCTTGAAAAACTGCGCGAGATTGTCGGCAACGTTTATCCGAATAAATTTGAACGAAGCAAAATTACAGGCGAAGAAGATACGATTACGCGGATAGTTGTATTTGCCACGCTGGTAAAAAACCAACACATTTCGAAGTTAACCGAAGGCGAAAAACCAAGCGATGAACAGCGTGAAGCGGCAAATGCTGAATTAAATCAATTGCGCGTCCGAACTGCTGGGCGGCTTGCCGTTCCGCCGCGCGTGATGGGAAAAGCAGCGTTTGTGCATTTGAGCGACGGCGTAGAGCGTCTGCAAATCTATGTTCGCAAGCAAGATGCGAAAGCGATTAACAACGACACGAGAAAAATTATCGAACAGGAAAATGCAGCGTGGGAACTTTTTAATTTGCTCGACCACGGAGATTTTATCGGTGTTGAGGGTTTTTTGTTTGTAACGAAAACCGGCGAATTGAGCGTTCACGTCGAGACGATTCAGTTTTTGTCGAAAGCTAGATTTCCAATGCCGGATAAAATGCACGACATTGCCGATGCGGAAATCAGTCGGCGGTATCGTTATATTGATTTGATTGCTTCGAGTTTGCGTAATAAAACCGACGAAGAACTTGAAGAAGAAAAACGAACCGGCGTTAAAAAACTAACAACGCGCGAAGTTTTTGAACGTCGCGCGAAATTAATCAGCGGAATGCGCCGTTTTCTTGATGACAACGGTTTTATCGAAGTTGAAACGCCGATACTCACGCCGAAAGCGACGGGTGCGGCGGCAGAACCTTTTGAAACTTATCACAACGCGCTCGACATCAAGCTTTACGCACGAATCGCGCCCGAACTTTATCTCAAACGCCTGATGGTCGGCGGTTTTGAAAAGGTTTATGAATTAAACCGCAATTTCCGCAACGAAGGTCTGTCGCATAAACACAGCCCCGAATTCACGATGCTCGAATTTTACTGCGCCTATATGGACGTGAACGGTATGATGGATTTCGCCGAAGCAATGATTAAAGAATCGGTACGAAAAGCGACGGGCGGAAGTTTGCAGGTGAAATATGGCGAGAGCGAGATTGATTTTTCAAAATTTGAAAGATTAACAATGAAGCAAGCTATTTTGAAATATAGTGGATTTCCGATGTTAGATGAAATCCTGTTTGAGAGTTTAGCTAATTTGCGCCAACTAAATGCCGCGTTACTTCTGACTGATTTAGGCAAAATGGAAGCAGGAACTGCCGCAGGTTTTACTTCAGCAACCTCAGACCAGGAATTATTAAAAAAATCTTTTGAGCAACGGGCAGAATTTGTAAAAGAAAATAAGAATAGATTGTGGAAAATTGCAGAACTATTCAGCGTTTCTGAACCTGATAAAAATATCGCTGAAGAAAATGGAATTACTGAAAACGAGTTTGAATTTATAGTTAGAAATATAATTTCGGAAGAAAACGATGAGCGGAAAAAGGCTTATATTATTGAAAAATCTTTCGAGGATTATGCTGAAAACATTTTAGGGAAAATTATCCAACAAACAGGCAAAACAATAATGAAACCAACCTTCATCACCGATTACCCGAAATCAATTTCGCCTTTGTCGAAAGCGTCGCCGGAGAATCCTAACGTCGCCGAGCGGTTTGAATTGTTTATCTGCGGGATGGAATGCGCCAACGGTTTTTCGGAACTCAACGACCCGCAGGAACAATACGAGCGACTCATTGACCAGATGAAAGAACGCGAAACCGGCGACGAGGAAGCGATGGTTTTGGACGAAGATTATATTCGCGCTTTGAGTTACGGAATGCCGCCCGCCGCCGGAATTGGCATCGGGATTGATAGATTAGTGATGTTGCTAACAAATAAACATTCTATCCGCGACGTGATTTTGTTTCCGCATATGCGTCCCGAAAAGAAAAATTCAACCGCTGATGACGCAAAGAACGCGGAGGAAATTTAATTGATATAATTTGAAAACGCAATCGATTTAAATTGCTTCAAGTTTTTATTTTGAAAAAAATCAAAGGAGTTATAAAAATGGCACAGGACAAAAACGACACATACAGAACAGACGAAAAAGAAACGACTGAAACCGGAAGCAATATTCCGGGCGGCGACGGAACGGTTTCCGACGAAGATGTGAATGCGATATCGGATGCAAACAGTAAAAGGCAAAAGAAAACCGGGCAAGACCATTCGCTTGAAGATCACGAAAAATCAATGCCGACTAGCGGCGTCGGCGCAATTCAAGATTATTCGGACACTTCATCGGACATCGCCGATATTAGCGAATAAGAGATTGACGATTTTTATGATTTTCAACCATTTTGAGTTAATGATTCATCATCTCAAAACATTAAATTTTGAATTCAAAAGATTGTAAAAGGAATAATGTATGTTTAACGATACCGAATCACAAATAGAAAGCATTAAGCAAATTTTTGCCGAAGCCCAGCGGGAAGACAATTGGAAAGTAACTGAGCCGATGCTTTACAGTTTTTATTTCGTGGACAAAGACCCGGAAAAGCTGGAAAAACTCGGCGAGCATTTGGACAAGCAGGATTACGATTTTATTGGTATTTTTGAACTCGGCGATGAGGAAACCGAAGAATCAACCGGTGAATATTTGCTGCACATTGATAAAGTCGAAACTTTCACGCCTGAATCATTGGCGCAAACAAACGTCGAATTTTCAAAACTCGCCGAAGAGTTTGAAATTGAAACATACGATGGCTGGGAATTTGGTGAAATTGGTGACGAAGACGAGGAAGAAATCGAAGTAGAATCGCCATCGTAAAAAGTTACGGCAGCGATTGCAGCGAACAAATTTGCCAAGACTAATGAATGAAAACGATTTTTTACACAGGTTTTGCATTGGTTGCATTTGCGCTGAACTCGATTCTTTGTCGTCTTGCATTGGGAACCAAAGAGATTGACGCAGCGAGTTTTACAACTATACGTTTGCTTTCGGGCGTGGTTACATTAATTGCAATCAGTTCGTTTTTCGGTAAAAAAGAATCGAAAACAAAAGGCGGAAATTGGCTTTCCGCTTTTTTTCTTTTCGGCTACGCGATTTGTTTTTCGTTTGCTTACGTTAATTTAACTACCGGAACGGGCGCGTTGATTTTGTTCACAACGGTTCAGGCGACGATGATTTTCGTCGCGCTTTGGTCAGGCGATCGTCCGAGAATTTTGGAATGGATTGGCTTATTTTTTGCTCTTGGCGGTTTAATTTATTTGGTTTTTCCGGGCTTAACCGCGCCACCGCTTTTGAGTTCTGTCTTTATGTTTGCAGCCGGCGTTTCTTGGGGTTTTTACACGCTCCGCGGGAAAGGAAGCGCCAATCCTCTGAAAGATACAACCGGAAATTTTGTCCGTGCCGTTCCGATGATAATTTTGGCGAGCTTACCTTTCATTTTTCAAATTCATCTTTCAAATAAAGGTGTTTTGCTTGCCGTTTTATCTGGCTCATTCGCTTCGGGAATCGGTTACTCAGTCTGGTATGCCGCGCTCAAATTTCACACGGCGACTCGCGCGGCGATTCTTCAGCTTTCCGTTCCTGCATTATCGGCAATTGGCGGTGTGATTTTTTTATCGGAAGCTGTTTCCGTACGGTTATTGATAGCAACTGTTTTTATTCTCGGCGGCATCGCAATGGCAATTCTTGGGCGCAAGTATTTTAAAATAACGGTGAAAATTTAGCTGAAAATTGAAAAACTTAAACGAACAAAATCAACTTTCCAAAAATCCTGAAACCGTGAAAACTTTGCGTTTATGGGAAATGATTTTTCTCGGCAAAGGCTCTTTTTTTCGCCGATGTTTTCACATTTTTATCTGCATCGCGCTGCGGCTTTTTTTTCGTCGTATTGAAGCTGTCGGAGTGGAAAAAGTTCCCAAAAAGGGCGCGATAATTTTTGTTCTCAATCATCCGAACGGCGCGGTTGACCCCGGACTTGTTTTTGTCAGCTTGCCGCGCCGCGTCTCTTTTCTTGCCAAATCTACGCTTTTTGATGTTCCGGTCGCGGGTTTTCTATTTCGGGTAATTGAGGCTTTACCCGTTTATCGCCGTGTTGACGCAGGCGCGGATATGTCGAAGAATTTACAGACATTTCAGAACTGTGAAGCTCTTCTCGCACGGGGACGCTGCATCGCTATTTTTCCCGAAGGAATTTCGCACAACGCGACCAAGTTGCAGCCAATAAAAACCGGCGCGGCGCGAATCGCGTTGGGCGCGTTGGCAATTGGAACTGACAATAACGCATTAGCTAAAAACGGTCTGAAAATTATGTCAGTTGGACTTTACTACACTTCAAAAACGGCGTTTCGGAGCGAGGCTTTGATTCGTTATGGCGAAATTTTTGATGTCGAACCCATTGCCCTAGATGAAAACGGCGAGCCGCCGCGCGAAGCAGTTCTGCCTTTAACCGGAGAAATTGAAAACGCATTAAAAAACGTAACTTTAAACCTGGAAAGCGAGCGCGAACTTGAAACAGTCATTAAAGCCGAAGCGCTGTTTTCGTCCGTTTATGAAAATCTTTTATTCAAGCAAACTTTGACGCAAAGTTTTTTGCGCCTTCAGGATTTGGCGGAAAAATACAAACTTTTAGGACAGAATAATCCCGAAAAGATGCGCGAGTTGAGCGCGAAAGTAGAAAAATACGAAAGCGAATTGCAAACTAGCGGTTTGACGGTTGAAAGCCTTTCGGTTTTGCAACACCCGACGGCTTATGTTTTTCGTTATTTGATTTTGCGCGTCATCCTTTTGCTTCTGCTCGCGCCGTTTTCAATTATTGGGGCAATCATTCATTCGCCGGCGTATCTTTTTTCCAACCTCATCGGTTTGATGTTCAAAACACACGGCGTTGACGCGGCTGGCTCGACTTATAAAATTCTCGCTGCCTGTTTGTTTATGCCGTTAACATGGCTTGTTTTGGCGGGAATTATTTTTTATTTTTACGGCTGGCAAATCGCGCTTATTTCAATTCCAATTACGATTTTGTGTGGCTACATTGCTTTGCGCTCATCTGAAACTCTTATTGATATGACCGTGTGGTTAAAATCAGTGTGGTTTTTGTTTCGGCAACGCGCTTTGTTTCTGCGTCTGTTAGTTCAACGCAAAACGCTGCAACAGGAAATCGGAGAGATAATTAAGAAGTAATTTTTAGAAAACTTTCAAAAAGTATGCGGTCAGAATTAATTCTGACCGCATACTTTTTGATTGAATAATAGGATCAAATTAGAAAACTAATCTTGCCCCTAAAATGATACGCCTGTTACCACCGTTGGTTGCCCATTGGTCAAGGAAGCTAGAAGAACTGATAGTTCCATTTGGAACACCAAAGTTACGATGGTTTAAAACGTTGAACATATCGGCACGCAACTGTATTCGAACATTTTCGGCAATTCGAGTATTTTTAATAATCCCGAAATCAACGAGCGTAAGACGCTGTGCCCGCAAAATATTGCGACCAGCGTTTCCAACACGCTGTGCGGCGGTGATTCTTGTAAAGAGAGCCGGACATTGATTGGCTTGGGAGGCAGGTGTTGTAATAGGCGGAAGAACGGCAATTCGTAAACGAAATTACCCGAAAAACGATGCGGGCGGTCAAAGCTGGAACGCGCGCGGTCGGCTTCTAAATTGAAAGAATCCTGCGCAAGAGCAACTTCCGCGGTTGACGGATTAAATGTTTCTGATGCCGTATCAATAAACGAGCTATAAGTGTAGTTTAACCCGGCGCTGAAGTTATTGCTCAATCGCTTGTCTAAACTAACCTGCAGCGCGTTATAAATCGACTCGGCTCTATTTCCCCGTAGACGTATGACGCCTCGCGTTGGGTCAACCCGGCAAGAATCATTAGGATTAAGGGGACCAAAAGATACACAGCTAGCCGTCGTTACATTAACCCTTCGTGGATTATCATCAATCGTTTGAAACAATCCTGTTCCTTTGGTTCTGATGTAACCTACTTTCATAACCGCATCTTTAGTCAACTCACGCTGAACTTCAAACGAGTATTGATCGGTTGCAGGAGAACGGAAGTCGTCCGCAACTACAGTCCGAGTGATCCGGAGAGGGTTTGAAATATTCGTGGGCGGATTAGCCCTGATTGCTTGAATTAGCGTAAAAGCATTTGCTTGTGATGCAGGAAAGGTTGTAGATGCTACAAATGGGAATGATGAAGCAACGTTCAAATTAAGATTGATATAATTGGCGTCGTAGGTGCGGGAGTAACCCCCTCTTAATACTAATTTATCTCCGCCAGTAATAAAGCCGAGAATGCCTGTTTCTCTTGTCCGCGGACTCCAGTTAAAGCCGATGCGCGGCATAAAGTTGTTTTTATCAACCGTCGGTACGGGGTTCAATGCAAAAGCAGAGTTGTTTCCGTTTGCCGCCAAAACTCGTTGATTGGTTTCTTTCAGGTAACTGAAAGAATCTCCAGGATATTCATAACGGAGTCCAAATGTTAAGGTAAAATTCGGTTTAATGCGCCATTCATCCTGAATGTAGGTGTAAAACTCATGCCAACGATAAAAGCTGACTTCATCTCCTCCTCTAAGTGGGAAATTGATAGTTGCAACTTCGGAAACATCATCTACAAAGGTTTGCAGATTGGTATATACTAAACGACCGCGTATGATCGGTTGGAAGAAACTTTTTACATCCGTGCGGCGTACGTCAATACCGAATTTCACATTGTGATTGCCTGTCGTGTAAGACATCGCATCCTGAATCTGATAAGTGTCGTTAATGCGAAATTGGGGTAAATTTGCAGCCAAACCGATTGCTGTACGACTAGCCGCAGCATTAAATCCTTGCAGACCTAAATCGGTAATTTCAAGCGAAGGAATCACTTCAGAAGATGGGTCTGCAGCATTAGTATTAGAATCAAAACGTGACCATGCAATACGCGCTTCGTTAGACAATTTACTGGTCAAAATGCTGTTTAATACCATTGTTGCAGCTTTCGTCTTTATAGGGGAAACTGTTGTCAATCCGGGTGGTGTAACTTGTCCGCCGCCAGACGTTAGATTTGAGTCAAAGCGATAACGTCCGTATAAAAGATTCTTATCGTTGAACCGATGGTCAACTCTAAATGAACCTTGATCAGAATCGAACTTAATCGCTGAGGAACCGGTTATATCACCGAGCGGCACAACGAAAGTTTGCCCGTTAGCAGTAAAACTTCTTGTTTGACCATTCGACGCGCCCGCAGGCAGAAACTGCAAAAGTGCCGCTACTTGCGGGCGATTGCCAACAGCAGATTGCAAAATTGCACGTCCAGCCTCAGTCGGGGCGCCGCTTATGGTAAAACCGGAGCCTGCCTGCCTGATAGTCCAGCGTTGAAAATCCCCGAAGAAGAACGTGCGGTCTTTACCACTCCGATACCAGGGACCGCCTTCACCAAAGTTGAAGAAATGCAATGGTCCGCCAACGGTAAAACCCCATTGACTTTCCTTTATTTCGGGAGCACTGCGGCGTGATTCGATGGCTGCATCCGGATTACAAAAACCGGCTCTTTTATCCAGATTACTGCAGGCATTAAAGCGCTTGTCATTGTAAAAGACAAAAGCCGTTCCATGAAAATCATTCGTACCGGATTTGCCGATAAAATTAACGACCGAACCGGAGTTTCGTCCATACTCAGCCAAAAACTGATTCGTGATAATGCGAACTTCCCCGATGGCATCCGGGTTGTTGATGGCAACCTGTCCACCAGAGACGCTCGGGTCGTTAATGTCCTGCCCGTCAAGCATAAAATTATTTGAGCGCAGACGCCCGCCATTTGATGAAAAACTTACGCCATTAGCAAAACCGGTTTGCCCGGAACTCAATTGACTCACGCCGGGAACTGAAAGCAAAACGTTATAAACGTTGCGATTAGCTGCAATCGGAAGTTCCGAAAGACGTTTTGCGTCAAATCTAGTGCTGACCTCAGGCGTTGTTGTATTTAGTAAAGAAGCATTTTCGGTAACGGTTACTATTTCTTGCACGCTGCCGGCTTTTAGAGTAGCATCCACGACAGCGTTTTGGTTTACAGTAAGTGTAATTCCGGATTGCACGTATCTACCGAAATTAGCAGCTTCCACTGATACTTCGTATGAGCCGACAGGTAAATTGACTAAATTATAACGTCCATCACCGTCAGTTTGAGCATTTCGGGAAAATCCTGTTTCCGTATTACGCGCCGTTACAGTAGCACTCGGTATCACGGATCCCTTTTCATCTGTCACAACTCCCAAAAGCGAGGCAGTAGTGGACTGAGCAAACAATGCTCCGACATTGCTCAAAATTAAGATAGTGAGAAACGCAAGAAGCTGAAATTTTCTGTTCATAAACTCTCCTTAAAGGTTTAAATTTTATTTTTGAAGTAGCACGAAGAATTGCCAACAATTAATCAGGCAATAATTATTCCCCGGCAATAAAATGAAC
>JAIVJJ010000147.1 GCA_020200095.1 Acidobacteriota bacterium
GTATTCGCCAAATATTAGAGAACGTGAACCTTGATATTTATGAAGATGATGGTGTTTACATTACCGGCTCGAATGGCTCCGGTAAGAGTACGCTATTGAACGCTATCGCCGGAATTGACCCAGCACGCATTGTTGGAGGAAGCATTACCTTTAAAGGTATTGACATAACTCAGACGCCGGCGCATGTCAGGGCGCAATTCGGAATAGGTTACTTGCGGCAGCGCGACAATGTTTTTGGTGATCTAACAGTAGGAGAAAACCTACGGCTGGCTCTTGGAAGCGGTAGTTATACGCGATTCCAGAATGCTTACCCGGAAATGGTAACTGCTCTCCCCGTAGATAAAAGAGTGAGCCTTCTTAGTGGAGGTCAAAAGCAACGACTTGCATGGGCTATGACAACACTGCGGCTAAATCAACTATTGCTCGCAGACGAACCAGAGGCAGGTCTGTCCCAAGAGTTGCAGTTGCCTGATTCAGGAACATTCCTGATGGTGACTCACAGTTCCAAAAATTTGGTCTGGAGAAGCTATGAAACGCATTCAAGCACTTAGCAGTGCAATACTATTATCGCTCGTACTTATCGTAGTAGGTGCTTTTACTGGTTGCGAACGTCAGCAACAAAGCGATGTTACAGTAATTGCATCCGTGCTGCCTTTGACTGGTCCTGCCGGTGAACTGGGACAGGATATGCGACGTGGGCAGGAACTTGCGGTGGAATATTTTAATTCGCGTCCAGATACTAGACGGCGGGTTCAGGTCGTTTTTGAAGACTCTAAATCCACTCCCACTGAAGGCGTGAGAGCAGTACAGGCTCTCCTATCACAAGGTCAACGTTTGTTTATTGTTCCTTTAAGCGCAGTAGGGATGGCGTCCCGCCCTGTGCTTATTGAAAACAAAGTGCTTGCTTTCCTAGATGCATCTCACCCGGATTTAACTAGACCGGCGAACCCTTTGATTTTTGTGCCGCAAATTACAACACCTGTTTCGGTGTTTCCATATGAAGCTACAACAACTGACTTTCGCACTGTCATACAAGCCAGCGGTCTTAACAATAACGAGGGTCATGTTGTTGTTGCAGTTGGCTCAGGGCGGGGATTAGGGCTACTTATCAAATCAATTCGTGAACAGGGTTATAGTGGACCTATCTTTGCTAACATTGGATACGTTGCAACAGGATCAAGAGCGGTCTTGGGCGAAGACCGCTCAGGGATTATATATACCGACCTGCAATGGAGAAACAACGAAGCGACGACATGGATGACCGAGCAATATAGAACGCGCTTCTCAAAAGAAGCGCCTGCTAGTGCGGTAATTGAATTTCAAACAGTGCTTCTTCTAGCAATGGCAGCACAAGAGGCACGCTCACAAACCGCAGATGAAGTTGCCCGTGCGGTTACTAATCTCTCTCCATCAGTCATAGGAGTCGCGCCGACAGATTCCAATGATATTCTACCAGTAGTTGTTTTAAGGAGAGAAAATGGTAACGCTAATTAAAGATTTAATCCCGATTGCAGATGCCGCCGTTGATGCAGTAAAAAGGGCAGGGTTCGAGCACAGATCACCCACTCCTCTTGTAGATGACTTCTGGGTGACAAGTCTTACTCCGAGTAGCTCAGAGGTGATGTTCCGTGAACTCTCCAATTCACAGTCTAGCGACTCAACATCACGTCGTATTTTCACCGTTCAACCATGTGTGCGCTTCGCTGATTTAGCTCCATGGTCTGATGGAGTCCATCTGCTTTATTTTCACATGCTCACGTGTTTCGTCATTAACTGCGAAGACCCGCTCGACGACGTGAAATGGTTTTCAGATGTGTTGAGAACACTTGGTGCTCCTGTGAAGGATAGCTACTTCACATATTTCTCAGGGAATTCGCACTTGGTTCCAAAACCACAGTTGACCGGCTTCGATGGAGCATTTCTTGAAAGAGTTGGTGTCAGCCGCGAGCGTTGTGTTCCTTGTTCTGGGTTGGCAAATTACCAAGTCAACTTGCATCGTGATGAAACGGGCAATAAGTATGAAGTCTGGGGACCGAAGATTGAGATCATGTCCAATCTTGGCTCAGGAATTGAATATGGAACACTAATATATGGTCGTGGTATCGTTCCGCACCAGAAAGAGCCGTTTGCGCCGACACTTAGCTTGGTCGTTGGGTTAGAGCGGCTTGCTCAAGTTAAGAATGGCTATGAGTCGTTCTGGGAAATGCCTAGTATGAATCGCTTCCGCGAATTAGCTATTAGGCATTTCTTCGGTAATCGTCCCAGTAAACCACTCATAGCAGACGTAGAGCATTCTCTTGAGTTGATTATGACATTGCTGTGTATTGCGCGCGATGTGCCCGACCTAGCGCCCGGCGAGAGGGGGGTGCGTAATCAACTTCATCGCATTGTTCGGACGACATCACGTAAGCTGGCTCATATCGGGCTGAAAGTCTGTGACGTACTTAAAATCTCACAGGAAGGATTAGCAGGTGTCCATTTTCATCCAGATGTTGTTAAGCGTGTAGCTACTTGGTTAGGTGACTAGCAGACATGAACAAGGAATCTCCCCAAATCAAGTTCAATAGAAAAGACGTAGCGAATGAACTTGTCAATTGGATTGATAAATTTAAGTGTAAACCTTGTGCAGTCGAGTTCAGATTTAAGCATGAAAACAGCCAACGCGCTTGTTGGATTGCCACTGCCGAAGGTAAGCGGGTTATTACAGACATTATAAGCAAGTTGGTGATAATTGAGGGTGGTTTTACCCCGATAACGAGTGCCCTCTTTAAGGAAGCAGCCAGTAAAAATTTAAAAGAAGAGCGTTCGGTTCATTGGCTCACAGGTCAGAACTGCGACTATTCTAGTTCGGAGAATAATGAGCATCTTCTCAATAGTTGGAACTGGGAAACGCTCAGTGAAGGAAGTGATTGGCAATATTCCAAATGGTCACATGATGAGTTTGAAGTCAAACACGTCCTCGAAGAAGCAGTAGAAATACACAAGCAGATTATTGATAGCACTTGTTATACCTACCTGTTTGCTGCAATACCCGCAAAAGCCGTTAGACATACGGGCGAATTTACAGAAATCGTTGTAATGCAAGTTATCTGGAGTACTCCAGTAGATAGGGATTTACAAGATCAAATCCGTGATGCTGCCTCTCACCGCATGATTTGGACTACAGTACGCACTACAGATAAGGAAGCACGGGCATTAGAATTTGTTAAGGAATCTCTCCAAGAATCAGGTTATTTGTTTCGTAAAAGTAAGACCGGTTCATTATTAGTAAAACATGATGTAAGCGGGTGGACACCATCTGAAATACAACATCACCATGAAAGCCTCAAATTAGTAGTCGACAATTTTGAGAGTGCAATACGCCTCTTGAAGAATTGCGAGTCCGGTTCAGAGCATAGTTTAATTGGCAATTGCGATAGCAATGTCACATGCTCTCATGTGTGGATCGCAAAAGCTCTATCTCGTGGAGTAACAGACACACAAATCTTTTCGTTATTGCAGAGTATTTCCAGTTTATGTAATGGAAACTGCGGTGCTGAAGCTTATGGGGGCGCAACCTTTAGTACAGTGATTGAAAAGGGAGTGGGCGAATTCGGCATTCTCAATGTTAGATTGAAGGCGGATAGAAATGTTGAAGAACTAAAAAAAGCAATAAAGGGCGAGTTGTCTGCCAGAGGTGAGCAAGGGGGAGGACGAACGACTGCAACATTCAACGCGCTGCGAGAGTTCGCTACCGTGGGCGAACCCGAGTCCGACGAAATAATTGAGAACCAAGTTAGCGTGCCGATCACATTTTCTTTGTGTAATGGAATTATTTGAGGTTGACATGAAATTCTATCTTAACGATGAGGATCCATGGCGCGAGCTTAACGAGACAATTCCTCACTTAAAAAATGTTGATTGGGGTAAGCCATCAAAAACGAGCGCGCCTTCATTTTTTGATGCAGCCACTAAAGAAATCATAGCCGGTCCGAGCATTGTAATTGTTCATCCCAGTCGAGAGAATCATGTCTTAGGTGCTATGGCTGAGTTCGCAGAACAACATAATATTCACGTTGTTGTTATCAGCCAAGAATCGCATTTTGGATGCGAACAACCATTTGGACTAAATCTTTACCTTCGACAAGGAGGGGTAGGAGCGAGTGATTCGACATTTAAAAGCTGCCTTGCAGCCTTTGTAAATCACTTCAATGAGACTGGTAAAGCAAATTTTGAATTGCTTGAACCTCCCAAATGGGCACCAAATCTCACTCATCTTTATTTAAGCCTACTAACACTTTCCAAAGCAGATTCGGAAAAGAGCAATCGTTTCAATAATGCTTGGAAGAAGATGAGCGAAGAGTGGAAGGTCAATCTTTGGAAGAATGCTTGGCGTGAGTACGCGGAAGAACGAAATGGTAATAGAGAGATTTGGGTAGAAGCCGGATTGCCTGCCATCAGCAACGAAAGTTCACTAAATATAAATCTTAATCTAGAGGGGCTTAACAGAGAAAAAGCACTTCCTGTTCTACGTTCAGTCCTTCCAG
>JAIVJJ010000032.1 GCA_020200095.1 Acidobacteriota bacterium
TGTAAGCGCTCGGCACGGGAATATCTTCACTCGCTCCAAAAGCTACCGCATAAAAAGAACCGTCTGAACTTTTAAGTAAATACCAGGCGCCTTCGGAAGGGCGAAAAACTGCAATATCGCTTTTACCGTCACCATCATAATCTGCAGGGACGGGTTTGTCGTTCATTGAGCCAAAAAATGTTCCCGAAAGTCCGTCCCGACTTTTCACTATATACCAAGTCCCGTTTGATGGACGAAATACTGCCACATCCGTTTTCCCGTCGCCATCATAATCGGAAGGAACGGGTTTATCACCCGAACTTCCGAATTGAACGGCTGAAAATCCGTCGCGGCTTTTCTGTATGTACCAAGCGCCTTCGGACGGGCGAAAAACTGCAATATCCGTTTTGCCGTCCGCGTCGTAATCGCCTTGCGCTGTTTTATCTGTTCCTAAACCAAATTGTGTGAAATTAAATTGACCGTCCGAACTTCGCAGAATATACCAAATACCGTTTGAAGGGCGAAAAACTGCTGTATCTGATTTCAAGTCGCCATCATAATCACCGACCACAGGTCTATCGCCGTTTGCGCCGAATTGAACTGTTTGGAAACTTCCGTTTGAGCTTTTCAGAATATACCAAGTACCATTTGAAGGTCGCCAAACGGCAAAATCGCTTTTGCCGTCGCCGTCATAATCGCCTGTAACAATCTTATCCTCGCTCGCTCCAAACTGGAAAGCGCGAAGTTGTCCGTTTGTGCTGTTGAGGCTATACCAAGTTCCGTTCGAAGGGCGAAATACGGCAAAATCGCTTTTTTCATCGCCGTCAAAATTGGAAACCGCCGTTCCCGTTAAAGTACCTTTAACGGTTGTGTAAATATAATCGCCTGAAGTTCCGCCGTCGCTGTTGGCGGCATTTCCCGAGGCGTAAAAATTGACTTTTCCAACTCGCTGCGCAGGCGTATTCCACGTAAAAGTCCAAGTTTTTGAACCGAATACGGTCGGAGTAATTCCGCTCAAAGTATGCTCGGCATATTGACGCGGATTGCCGTTTACGTTTCCGTTTAAAGTTTGCACTTGAGGCGGAGATTGCGGCGGTAGAGTGAAGGTGCCGACCTGTTTTCCTTGCGAATCAATCGCGGTTAATTGAAACCCGTAAATTACCGCATCGGATTGCGAAACGGTAACGGTTACCGGAATTTGTTGATTTGGTAAATAATTTGCGGGCAATCCAGTAATTGAAACATTTCCTGTTCCGCTGTTGACGGGAAAGCTTGAGTGACAAGCCGTACAGCTGGTTTCGCCAGGCGCATTTGTATAGCCGGGCGACGGACCGGTCGAAAACGCTCCGACTTTTTCATATTTGGCGGAGAATCTTTGAAAACCGAAAATCGCTAAAATGAGAGCGATGGCGATAATGGATAATTTGATGTAAACCAATCTGCGTGAAGAATTTGACATCTTTAGTAACTCCTGTTCGGAACGAATATTGTATCGGCTGTTTGACGCAATATATTGCTGAAAGGTCTTAAAAATGCTTCTTTTCAAATTATGTTTTGGTGTCTACTAAAGTTAATGATTCCAGCAAATCGCTATCACAGTTTTTAATTTTTCCTAAAAAGATTTTCTATTTTAATGCCAAAGTCAAACTGTTCCGTGATTTAATTCCACTCTTTTCCTTTTATCCCTTTTATCTCTTTCTTTTCTTCTCCTCTTCTACTAATTCTCTTTTCCGACAAAATACATCTGTGCATCGAATTCTTTTTCTTTTGAATCCGCGGAAAGTTTTTCGTAACTTCCGTCGGATTTTAAAATCTGCGCGTTAACATTATCCTTCAAATAGACTTTAAGAATTTCTTTTTTGATATGTTTTTTAAGCTGCTCGTTATTTATCGGCACAGCCGCTTCGACGCGGCGGTCAAGATTGCGTTGCATCCAATCGGCGCTTCCGATATAAATTTCTTCGTCGCCATCGTTGGCAAAATAAAAAATACGGCTGTGTTCGAGAAAACGCCCAACAATTGAAACAACTCGAATATTTTCTGAAAGTCCTTCGATACCAGGACGCAAAACGCAGATGCCGCGAATGATTAAATCAATTTGCACACCCGCCTGAGAAGCACGGTAAAGCGCGCGGGCGATTTTATCGTCCGTTAAACTATTGATTTTGGCGATTATTCGCGCGTCTTTGCCCTTCGATTTATTTTCCGTTTCCCGATTGATAAGTTCAATCATTCTTTCGCGTAAATTTATCGGAGCAATCAGTAATTGACGATATTCGTCACGGTAGGAGTAGCCGGTTAAAAAGTTAAACAAGTCCGTCGCGTCCGCGCCGATTTCCTCATCGGCGGTCAAAAGTCCTAAATCCGTGTAAACTTTTGAAGTTGTCGGATTATAATTGCCCGTCGCAATATGAACATAGCGGCGCAGTTCTTCGTTTTCGCGGCGCACGACAAGCAAAACTTTTGAGTGCGTTTTAAGCCCTCGCATTCCGTAAATAACGTGAACGCCTTCGCTTTCGAGCTGCCGCGCCCATTCGATATTGTTTTCTTCATCAAAGCGGGCTTTTAATTCGACGAGCGCGGCAACTTGCTTTCCGTTTTGACTTGCTTTTATCAGAGATTTGACAATCGGCGAGTTTTTTCCAGTGCGGTAAAGACAGATTTTTATCGCCTGTACATATTCATCTTCCGCCGCAGCATCAACAAAATCAGTAACCGTGTTGTATGCGGTATATGGATGGTGAAGCAGAACATCTTCTCTTTTCAAAGTTTCAAAGACATTTTCCTCCCGGCGGAGCGGAGCGGGGATTGAATAAGGAATCGGTTTGTCCTTCAAGTCAGCGCGGTCGAGTGAGTAGAGCGACATTAAATCCGGGACGTTCAAAAATCCGTCAATTTTGTAAATATCTTGTTCGATTAAACCGATGGAAGTTCTTAGATAATCAATCATTTCCGCAGGCATCGAAGACTGAACTTCTAATCTGACAGGGAAGCTGAACCGCCTTTGCTGGTAAAGCTCGCGCTCGATTATGCGAAGAAGGTCGCCCGCTTCGTCCTCGCGCAGCTCGATATCGGCATCTCGCGTCAGACGAAACATATGACACTCGTTAGTGACCATATTCGGAAAAAGATGATGAATGTTTGCTGTAACGACTTCACCCAAAAGCGTAAATTCGGTGCTGAAATTATCAATCGGAACGAGGCGCGAAATGTTGGGTGGAAGCTTAATTCGCACAAAGCGATTCTGTTCGAAAAGATGTTTGAGTTTTCCGGGATTGGAGTTTTTTTCCGGCGCGACGTGAACTCCGAGATTCAAGCTGAGATTGGAAATATAAGGAAACGGGTGACTTTCATCAACTGCCTGCGGCGTCAGCACCGGAAAAACATTTTTTAGAAAAAAATCGTTTACCTTTTTCTTTTCCGCCTTATTTAAATCTTGATAAGAACGAATTTTAATCCCTTCATTAGTCAGGCTCGGTAAAATTTTTTCACTCAAACAAAGCATTTGCTCCGTAATCATTGGCAACAGACGCTCACGAATTTCACGCAATTGTTCGGCGGCAGAAAGACCGTCGGGCGAAAGTTTAAAAACGCCTTCCGAGATTTGTTCTTTCAAACCCGAAATGCGAATCATAAAAAATTCATCCAGATTGGTAGAAAAAATTGAAAGGAATTTCAGACGTTCCAACAAAGGGGTTTTTTCGTCCAGAGCCAGATTTAAAACGCGGCGATTAAATTCCAGCCAGCTTATTTCGCGGTTGGAAAGGTATTTCGGGTCATTAACGGATAATAACTTTCCGTCCTTTTGAGTTTCGGATGAGATTTTTTGAGCTACCGGATTCATGAATAAACCAATATAAAGTTTAGGTGGTCAGAGCGGGAAAGGCAATAAAAGCGATGTTAAATCTTTTTGTAAGGTGAATGTTTAACGGTGAACGGAAAGTTAATAAGGTTCTATATAATTTATAACGCACCATTCACCGCTTATCATTATTACGGAATATATTGTTTCGGAATCGGCATATCCGACACAACGCCGAAATTTAGCGCCGTAAAACCTGAAGTTGAGCGGTTCAGATACCAAGTCCCGTTGCGGTAAACGGCAATATCATCTTTTCCGTCACCGTCGTAATCACCCGGAACAGGCACATCTGCCGGAACGCCAAACTGCGCTGATTGCAAACCGCCGCTGCTTTTAATGATATACCAAGTGCCGTTTGAAGGACGATAAACAGCTATATCGTCCTTGTTGTCGCCATCGTAATCGGCGGGAACAAGTTTGTCGTTTCCTAAACCAAATGAAATATATTGAATTCCTCCGCCCGAGCGATTGATAATCCATTGACCGTTTCGGAAAATCGCCAAATCGGTTTTTCCGTCACCGTCGAAATCAGCCGCTACCGGAACGTCGCCGCTTTGACCGAATTGGAAAGCAGATGTTCCGCCGCCACTTTTTTGGATATACCAAACGCCGTTAGAGTCACGCCAGACCGCAATGTCAGATTTGCCGTCGCCGTCAAAATCGCCGATGACTGGAACGTCGTTCGGCAAGCCCCACTCAATTACGGTTATAGTCCAATCAGCACTATTTAGAATGAAAAAATTAGCAGCAGTATTAGCGGCATTTGGTCTGACAACGGCAGTGTCGGCTTTGCCGTCGCCGTCAAAGTCACCCGGAAGCGGTTGGTCAGTTGCTGCACCCCAAGCCACTGCCTTAAATCCTTCGGTACTTTGGTTTAGATACCAATTTCCTTCGTTAGGTCGAAAGAATGAAACATCCGTCCTGCCATCGCCATCAAAATCACCTCTTGATTTAACGGATGAAAGCGAAGCGGAGCAAACATAACTACTGATAATTTTTACATCGTCAATATATGTTCCAGCGCCGCTCACAGAAGTATCCGCACTTGCGTTCCATCTAAATTGCACGTTTTGTCCGTTGGCAGAGGTAGGCAAAACGATTTCAACGTCAACATAACCATTTGAATTGCCAGTCCACGCCTGACGACCGGCGTTCGGGAAACCTCCTGAACCAATCCAACCGGAATAAGCGCCAGAGACGAAAGTTCCGCCGGCAGCAAGAATATCTTGATAACTGTTCAAGCCGATTTTTATATCAAGGGTTGTGCCGTCATACCGATGTTCCGTGTTGTAGTTTATCTTAAATTTTAATTTTGCAGCAGCGGCGGTAATTGAAACGGATGGAGATTCAAGCTGCGCCAGATATACATTTCCCGGGTCTGGAGCAAAAGCCGCATTCGACACGCCTGTGGGTGAGGTTGCAGAAGTCTGCCAAGGTGCTGTGCTGCCGGTGCTGGGATTTGGCGGCGCGGCAGTCCAACCCTTCGGCATAGCTGGAGCGGCTACGCGGTCAAAATTTTGGGAAAACCCCTCAACCGGCTGCCCGATTAACAAACTGCGGATTTCGGTTTTCGGTCCTAAACTGCTGTTGATGTTCAATGCGACGGTCAAAACGCTTCCGCAGGATTGACCTACTGGAACGGTGAAACTTACTGTGCGCGAAACAGTTTGATTGTAGGCAATGTCTCCGTAATTTGCGATTCCGTCGCCGATTTGAAGCGTCGTTCCTACCGCGGTTTTGCCTGTTTTATTAGACAAGGGAATATTTAGAACAATTGTTTCGCCCGGGTCAGCAAAACCGTTGTTATTGCCATCGACCTCTGTAAAAGTAAAATCAGGGGCTTGAACTAAATTAGGCGAATCGAACGCTTCGACGACGTTTGCCGGAGAAGGCGAAATGATTCGCGCGCTAAAACCCATACCGCGAATACGGAAGCCTTCCCAAATGTCGGCGACATCATCTCCTGAGCCGCTCGCTTGCGCCGCCGCTATAATTGCGTCGCGCTCTTCCAAAAATGTTGGATCGAGCGGAGCTAACTTCATTCCGTCAATTACGTATTGCAGGGCTTTACGATTTCCAATTTCCCAACCAAGCCGTGCAATGAGTTTAGCGCGAACTTCCCACAACGCGCTGCTCCAAATTTCTCCGGCGGCGTGGCTCTGGTCGCAAATTGACGAGCCGTAAGGTCCGCGCGCGAATGCACTGGTAGTTCCAATTTGGGTAGGAGTTCCGATTTCCGCATTGCAATCCGCGTTCAAATGCCGAAAGCTAAGCGGATTATGCGGCTTGCCGTTTGGACCGACGAAAGATTTTACAGCCTTTGGGAAACGCCGGATGCCGTAATAATAATTTTTCGTGTTGCCTGACACACCACCTAAATAAGTAGTGTAACCGCCGGTCGGGTAAATTCCCTCAATCGGGTCGGTTGGCTCGCTAAGCATTGCCAGCGCGAAGAAATCGCTCCAGCCTTCGCCCATTCCTCTCGCCATATTGCTTGCCAATCCGCTTGAGTTACCGTGCAGTCGGTTTGACGTTCCGTGCGTAACTTCGTGAATGATAACGTCTGCATCAAGTGTTCCGTCATAATCAGGAGTCGGCGCCGACCAGAGGTACATTTGCATCCGTCCGCGATTGCCGTCGGCGGGAGTAGAAAAGTTTGCGTTGTTAGAACCTGAAGAGTCCTGACCTTCAGCGGAAATACGGTCATTGCCGACGCCGCCACGCCCGAAGTTGTCTTGTTGAAAATTGCGCGCCGCTTCGTTAAATCCAAGCAAATATAATTCGTCGTGATAACGGTTTAACACGTAAAACATTTGGGTAACCGCGCCCTTTTGATATTCCGCGCCAAGCGGATTATCGCCTGGAGACGGATTTCCGGGACCCGGATTATAATTAAAATTAAAGACGCGATTTGTTCCTGTTACTGCTGCATCAACTCCGTTCGGCGCAACGCGGTCAACACCGGCTTCGACTGCATTTCCGTCGGTTGTATTATTATCATCGGCAATCCAGCCTTTGTTGTTGAATGTAAAAGGCGCTTCGTTACCGATTAAAGTCACGTTTGTTCTCGATTGAATTGTTCCTTGTGTTCCCAAAGATGGGTCAATAGGTCCTGGCGTAAGCGGCGCGGGATTGTCCAAAGCCCGAATCAAGCTGGTTGTGTTAGCATAAACATTAAAAGTTGCTGACTGCGTTTGGTCATCAGTGATGTTTTTGCGCCAAAGCATTTTTCCGGTTTCGGCATCAACAATAATGTAATAAGCATCGGCAGGTTGCCAAATTAAAACGCGCCACGCTGTTCGCGCCACGCCCGGCTCGGTCGGGAAATATATTTTCTCGGCGGTCGTTGCCCAATCACCTTTTCCGAAAACAGTTTTCAAATCGTTTGAAGCGAAATTGTTCACCATCAAATCGGATTCTTTTAATTCGTGATTGATATAACTTGCGGCGCTTTTTACCGCATCGAGCGGATTGTGAAAATCGGTTGAAAGATTTTGATAATCCAGATCTGGCGCGAGATTATTGATAACGCGAACCATCTCACCGCGTTTGTTAAATCCAGCTTTCACCTCACCGCGAAAAACCCGTATTCCGTTGATTGTCTGGTCAAGCTGGGCGAACGAAAGATTTCCATCCGGGTTAGTGTAATCGGCGACGGGCTTCAATTGATTGGCTTGCTCGTCGGTTACGCCGAGCAAATCATCGTTTTGTTTCAAAAAACCACGAAGAACTTCCGAGGGCTTAACCGCGGAGGGCGCAGTCAAAAAAGCCGGACCTTGTTTGACATCTGACGCGATGACTTCGGGAACACGAATGTCCTTGTTATACTCGACTTTCAGTTTTGGAACTCTTTGACGAAGTTTATTTTCCCCGTCCGCGAATTTATCTCTTGTGTCGGCTATCGCAACCTCGCTCTTTCCGACAGATTGACGAAAATTCGCTAAAGTTTCAGACTCATTTTTATCAGTGCGAATGTCGTAATTTTCTAATCCTTCTTTAGAGCTTTCGGTTTTTGAAAAAGAGTTTTGAGGTTTTTCCCGAACGCCAGCCAGCGAGCGAAATTGATACGGCAGAATAAGGATACCCGCGAGTAAACCAAAAACAATAAAACTAAACAGAAGTTTATGTCGAGTTGCCGCAACAATAAATTTTTTCATTAAAAGTTCTCCCCGAAACTCAAATGCGATAAATATTTAATGATTAAGACAGTATAATCCCGGTAACTAAAAACTCTACCAATAAAATTGGTTAGATAGGGGATAGATTTCTCGAATCAATTTGTTATGATTAAATATCTAAAAGGCGAAAGCCAATTATAGCCTAACTCCAAGAAATTAAAAACGCTTTGATGCAAATTTTTGATTAAAAAGCTAGGAAAATTTTCAAGAATCTTAAAAATCTTTTAGAGATAAGTCAATCGAGTATTTTCAGAACGAATTTTTGTAAAAAATCAAAAGGAAACAGCTAAAGTATTGTGGAAGAAATTTTCGGTGAAAATGGGCTTATCGCCAAGCATCACAAAGATTACGAATATCGTGGTGGTCAGATAAAAATGGCGGAAGCCGTACTGCGTGCTTTTGAGCAGAAAAAACATTTAATCGTCGAAGCGGGAACCGGAACGGGGAAAACTCTCGCTTATCTAGTTCCGGCAGTCGCCGCCGCTCTCGGACAAAAAAAACGAATAATCATTTCGACGGGAACCAAAAATTTGCAGGAACAATTGATGGGAAAAGATATTCCGTTTTTGCAAAAAATTTTGCCGAAAAAGTTCAGCGCGGCATATATGAAAGGTCGCTCGAATTACGCCTGTCTGTATCGTATCGGAAAAGCGGAAAATCAGCCGATTTTGGAAGGTTTGGATGAGATGGATTCTTTTGAAGAAATTCGCCATTGGGTGCGCGAATCGGAAACCGGAGATAAATCCGAACTCGTAAATTTGCCGGAAAATATCTTGTTCTGGAACAGAATAAACGCCAAAGCGGAAACTTGTCTCGGTCAAAAATGTCCAAACTTCGAGCCGTGTTTTATTACCCGAATGCGTGACCGCGCCGAAGACGCCGACATCGTAATCGTCAATCACCATCTGTTTTTTGCCGATTTGAACATTCGCGGTAACGAATACGGGCGCGTTTTGCCCGATTATGCGGCGGTTATTTTTGACGAAGCGCATTTAATCGAAGACATTGCCGCAGATTATTTTGGCTTTGAGACTTCGAATTTCCAGATTGAAGAACTCGTCCGCGACGCGGATACTTTGCCGATTGCAGATGCCGTTGCTTCGAGAGATTTTACGAAATTAGCCGCAAAAATTATCGGTCTTGCCGACCAATTTTGGGTTCGTTTCGCGCAAACACGAGGACAGGACGGACGCTTTCCGCTTCTTCCCAATTCTTTCGCGCAAAAATCACGCGGCGGCGACATTCAAACAACGCCGCTCGGCGAGGCGTATTTTGCTTTGGATTCGACATTAGAACGCCTCGAAACCGCTTTGGATGTTCACGCGGAAAAATTAACCGAAGCGGAAAGTCTTGTGCGGAGAGTGCGGCAGGCGCGCTTCGATTTGGAATTTATCTGTATGCAAGCCGAGAAAAATTATGTTTACTGGCTGGAAAAACGCGGCAAAGGAATGTTTTTGAGGGCTTCGCCAATTGACGTTTCTGCGCTTTTGCAGGACAAACTTTTCAATAAAGTAGAAACTGTCGTGATGACTTCGGCGACACTTTCAACAAACGGAAAATTCGATTTTATAAAAGACCGTTTGGGTTTGGAAAACGGCAAAACCGACACGATGCTCGCACCTTCGTCTTTTGATTACCAAAAGCAAGCGATTATTTACCTGCCAAAAGCAATGCCCGATCCGCGCTCGCCGGAATTTTCGCAGTTTGCCGCCAGCGAAATTGTTAAATTGATAAACGTTACAAATGGACGCGCTTTTGTTTTAGCGACAAGTAATTCTTCAATGAATATGCTTTACGAGCTTGTTTCGATGCGCGTAAATTTTCCGTGTTTTGTGCAAGGCTCGATGTCGAAAGCAGGACTTCTTGAAAAATTCCGCCAAACGCCGAATGCGGTTTTGTTTGCGACTTCGAGTTTCTGGCAAGGCGTTGACGTGCGTGGCGAGCAACTCTCGTGCGTGATAATTGACAAACTGCCGTTTGCCGTTCCGACCGACCCGATTGTTTCGGCGCGAACAAAATTTATAGACGAAAACGGCGGCAAATCATTCTTTGATTACAGCGTTCCGCAAGCCGTAATCGCTTTGAAACAAGGGGTCGGCAGATTGATAAGAAGCACAACCGACAAAGGCGTCATCGCGCTATTAGACCCGCGCTTGAAAACAAAAGGTTACGGAAGAGATTTTCTGAACTCTTTACCAAAGTGTAAAATAACAAGTGAATTAAAAGACGTAGCGCAAATTCTCGAAGCTGAAGAGAATGTCAACCGTTTTAGTAAATGAAATATTGAAACGCGAATTTTAGTTCGCCAAAAAACTAATCTTTGCGAACCAAAATTCGCATTCCGTTTTTGAGATAGCTTCTATTAAAATAAAAGAGATAATATAAATAATGCCATCGTTTTACGAAGTAATGATTGAACGCAACTTCTCCAGCGCCCACCAATTGCGCGGTTACAAGGGAAAGTGCGAAAACCTGCACGGACACAATTACAAAATCGAGATTTATGCCAAAGGCGAAGAGCTAAATAATATCGGGCTTTTAATAGATTTCGTTGATTTGAAAAAAGCCGCTGACGAAATTGTAAAATATCTCGACCATCGCAACATCAACGAGCTTCCGCCATTTGACGAAGAATTAAATCCTTCGGCAGAAAATCTCGCGCGTTTTATTTTGGAATATATTGCCTCACGTATTGATGACGAGAGAGTGCAGGTTTATAAGGTTCGTTGTTTTGAAACGCCGACCAGTATTGCAACGTATCAAAGCGAATAAGGTTGAAGTTAACTCAAACCAAGCGTGAAGCAATTTAATTTGATATGGCAACGTGATATTTTATATCATCATTACTTTATCCCCTACGAAAGTCAGATTTAAGGAGTTATAAAAGTGAAGCAATTATTTGTTCTTTTTTTGCTTACAATTTGTTTTACCGTTTCAATCGCGGCGTGGCGATTGGTGAAAATCGTGTGACGGTTACGGCAGAAATCGGTCAAGCCGAAGAATTGAGAAATGTTCCCCAGCCGGTAACTGTTATCGGAACAAATGAAATTTTAGAACGCGCAACGTCGGTTCTCGCAAATGTCGGCGAAGAAGAAGCCGGATTAAACGTGCAGCGAACCAGTCCGACTATCGGCGCGGTTGTTGTGCGTGGGCTAACAGGCAAAAATGTCGTCAATTACGTTGACGGCGTGCGTTATACAAATTCGGCGCAGCGCGGTGGCATCAACACGTTTTTTAATCTTAATGAGCCGAGCAATTTGCAGGCAATTGAAGTTCTGCGCGGACCGAACGGCGCGCAATATGGCTCTGATTCGCTCGGCGGAACTGTCAATCTTTTGACGAAATCACCGGTTTTTGGAACAGACCGAGCCGAGTTTCACGGCGAAATCGTTCCTACATTTAACAGTGCCGACAGAAGTTTCGGCAGCTCTGCGCTTTTCAGTTATGGAACGCAAAAACTCGGCGGCTATGTAAATTTTTCCGGACGCCGCATAAACACTCTGCGAACGGCAAATGAACTCGATTCGCACTCAGCAATTACCCGCTTTCTTGGTTTGCCATCGAGCGTTCTTTACCAGCGCAATCCCGACACAGAATTTACGCAATACGGCGGGGCGTTTCGCTTGAATTACGCGCCAACCGACAACCAGCAAATTGTCTTTTTCTATCAACGCAGTCAGCAGGATGACGGCAAACGATTTGACCAATTGCTAGGCGGCGACGGAAACTTAATTGCCGATTTGAAAAATCTAATGCTTGATTTTGGCTATCTGCGTTATGTCAAACAAAATTTCGGCTTTTTCGACAGCGGTTCTTTCACAGTTTCATACAACAGCCAGCGCGAAGAGCGAGTTAATCAAGGCGGACAGGGAAATCCCCTCGGTACGATTACACATCAATACGAACGCACGACGGCGACGGGTTTCAGCTTTTTTCTCGACAAACAATTGTCGTATCGCAATTCTTTTGTTTTCGGCGGCGATTTTTACCATGAAAAAATAAACTCGCCCGCTTTTACTTTTAATCCGGTGAACACTACTTCTGTTCTTTCGCGCCCGCGCATTCCCGACGAAGCGCGTTTCGATTCGGGCGGTTTATACGTTCAAAACGCCTGGCAAGCAATTCCCGACCGATTGCGAATTACGGGCGCATTGCGCTACGGCTCGGCTTTTTATAAAACGCGAGCCGAAGATAGCCCGATTGTTAATGGTCAAAGACTTTGGCAGGACGATAGTTTGCGGGGGGCTGATTTTTCGGGAAGAATCGGCGCCGTCGTTCACTTAGCGAAAGGACTGAATCTGGCTTTAAATTACAGTCGTGGTTTTCGTTATCCGAGTATGACTGATTTGGGAACGCTCGGTTTGACGGGCGACGGTTTTGAAGTAGATTATTTATCGTCAACAAATTTAGGCGGAACAATCGGCACGACCGCCGATACAAATGCAGTATCGACCAGTTTGCCAGTTGCCAAACAACGTTCTGAAATCAGCTATAACTTCGACGCCAGTCTGCGTTATACGAACAAGCGTTTTGACACGGAATTCACGGCGTTTCGGCTTGATTTGACAGATACAATTACGAAACAGGCGTTGATTTTGCCGCAGGGCGCGGTTGGTAGATTTTTAGGTGACCAGCCGATTGTTAATCAATTAGCTAACGGTGTTGTTTTCGTCCCGGCTTCGGCTTCGCCCGTTTTGGTTCGCTCAAATTTTACTTCAGCCAAACTCTACGGCATCGAATATGAACTAGAAACCCACATTACCGAAGAATTGAAATTTCAAGGCAATTTCACATACATTCGCGCCGAAGACAAAGACACGAGTTTGTCGCCGAATATCGAAGGCGGAACACCGCCGCCGACCGGATTTTTGAGCTTGCGTTACTCGCCCGTCGGAAAAAAATTCTGGATTGAAGCGTATTCCAATTTGGCGGCAAAACAAGACCGCCTTTCGAGCCTCGATTTATCGGACAGGCGTACGGGAGCAGCGCGTTCACGGACGCAGATTCAAAACTTCTTCCGACGAGGCGCTTGTATTCGCGGCTTGACAACGCCCGGCACAAACGGACAATGCGGCTCACCGGGTGGCGTTTTGCAGGCAACTGGCGAAACACTCGCGCAAGTTCAAGACCGCCTGTTGCCGATTGGCTCAACCATTAACGGTGTGCGCGTCATCAACAATGACTCTTCCGTTCCGCTTTTCACATACTTGCCTTCTTACGCATTATTTAATTTGCGCGGCGGCATTCGGATAAGGGAAAATCAACAAATCTTTCTGGCGTTTGAAAATATTTTCGATGCTTTTCATCGAAATCCGAGTTGGGGTGCTGACGGAGCGGGCAGGAGTTTGACAGTTCAGTATCGATATAAATTTTAAAGGCATTTCTTCTTTCTAATATAAAAAGCAGCCCGGCTTATAAAAAACGGGGCTGCTTTTTTATAGTAACTTTTCCCCCTCCAACTAAAATTTTTCATTGAAACAAATGTCGGTGTTATTCACACTTTCTCCTCTTCTACCTCAGTTACCTTAAAAATTAAAGACTACATTAGGTTTGATTATGCGATTGCCCGGCGTATATCCGCCAAATCCATACGCGCCGGCAGATGAATTAAATTGCCGAAATAAAGGCGAACTTAAATTTCCTTCCGGAATGTAGGCATTTATATTATTAAAAAGGTTTTCTATCTGAACTGATAACGTCAGGTAAAAAGGATTATCAGATTTTGACTTTTTGCTAAAGATAAAAGTTTTACCGACTCGAGTGTTAACAGAGAAAAAGCTCGGACTTGTCCCGTAATTACGCGGAATTATTATCTGTCCCGGGATCGGATCCAGATCAAATGCTCCCATAGAAGTAACAATAACGCTCGGACGATTTAGGTCGGTGGCGAAAGACGGTCGTTCAGTTAGATAAGTGTCTCCATTCGTATCCCTTCCGGTTGTAATATTATACGGAATACCAGATCTATAAATAATAATAGGATTTATATCTATATTGTAAAATGGACGAAACCATCCGCCAATATAAACGTTATGCCGGATGTCGGTTGAAGCACGACCGTATTCATCTTTTAGATTAGAAGAATCTTGCGCTAAAGTATCCGCTCCGTCCGTATCACTTTTCGCTTTCCTTAAAGTATATGTCGCATAAACGGACGAATTCTTCAGGCGTTTTGTAGCTGTAAATGATGATTGGTTCTGCTGATATCTACCGCTCGATTCGTATTGAAAGATTTTATCTGTTTGCCCGATTCCGCTTGTCGGAGAATTAATATAACGAGTCCGTAAGGCATTCATTGTCCGAGTATTCAAGTAAGTAGTTGAAAGCACAACCCCAATGGGAAGCTGTTTCTCAAAACTAATTGTTGATTGTATCGAATAAGGAACACGAAGATCGGATGCCTGTCGCATTACTGACGAGGTGTTGGGAAGACCGGCTAAGGTATTTATTGAAGGAACCTGCGGAAAAATGTCGAGAACTGAAGGGTCTGTCACGATATATTGCCTTTGATTAATTCCGTTCAATCGGTTTGTCCTTAATGCAAAGTCTTCGCCAAGACGTTCATAAAAAATACCAACTCCGCCTCGAAGAATAAAATCTATTTTCTTCTCTCCTTTATTTTTTCCCTTGGATTTGTTCGCCTTTCCCATCTTCGACCAGGCAAATGAAACGCGAGGAGCGAAGTTTCCGTTTCCGTTTATATTAGATTGAGATTCGTAACGCAGACCAAGCCCTAATGTGAAATTTGGACGCAGGCGCCAATCATCTTGAACAAACGCGTAAATATCGCGTTGACTGACACGAGTTTCCGGGTTGCCGGTCGTTATATTGAATTGTGTCGCTCCCCCGCCGAGATTTCTTATGTCTTGGTTAGAGAAACCAAGCTGTGAAAACATAAGCGTGCGCCAGTATCTTTCAAGACCGGTAATGGGGATTATTATGGGCTGTCCGTTTGCGCCATATACAATCCGGTTATTGTTATCAAGTTGCGGAGCTAACGAGCCGTCAAATCTGTAGGAGCCGCCGAATCCTTGTGTGGACGAGTCGATAACATTAACGTAACGAAATCCACCGCCCGTTCTAATTGTGTGATTGTTCAAAGAAATGGTGATTACATTGCTTATTTCAGAACGATTGTAACGGTCTGAAATATTATCAAACGAAGTTCCACCGCCTGTAAAAGCTCCAGGTACATCAACGGTACCGCCAAAGTTATTGGATTGTTTTCTATTATGTCTGTTGACGAATTGAAAACGGGTCTCGCTGACCATTCTTTGATTAAGTACAGCCGTTTCAGTCAGATGCAAGGCATGTTCAATACCGGAAGTTTTGTAAGCGCGTGATAAAAGAGAGAACCCGCCGACGCCTGCATTATCGGAACTTGATTTGGAAAAGCCGTATCGCCCGACCAGCGTATTATTATTGTTCAGCTTTAAATCAAAACGCGGCATAAAGTTTGTAAACCTTTGCGGTGTTGAAACAGTCGAGCTAAAGGGAACAATGTTTAAGTTTGAGTCCATAACCCTTGCATTAATCAAGCTGTTTGAATCAGTTTTTCCCTTATCAAAATTAAAAAAGAAAGAAAGTCGGTTTCGTAATACAGGTCCGCCCAAATTGAAACTATAATAATTAGATTGATACGGCGTGGTAGTAGATGCAAAAGGATTTCGAGTGTTAAACTTGTTGTTATTAAACTCAAAATATGCTCCGCCATGAAACTCTTCCGCACCAGGTTTTGTTAAAATTTCAATGCGTCCGTTTCCGGGTCGGTTAAACTCCGCCGAATATATATTTTTATTTATTCTGATTTCTCGGATAGCTTTTTTCGGTGGGATACGACTTCCCGAAAACCCGTCAACGTTAACATCTCCGCCAGTCGAATTTCCTGATGCGGCGGATAAAGCCTGTAAAGCTACACTTAAACCTTGAGGATCTTCAGGCAAAGAGTTTAATTCTTCACCCCGCAAAACAATGCCGCTGGCATTTTTTCGAGATCTGAGTTGAGCGGCGTATCAAGGGCGACTGTTATTTCTTGCCTTTCAAGATCGTTAACTTTTAACGCTACATTGAAGGAACTTTGTGGTTTATTAGCTATCACGATTACCTGACTTTCGTATTGCGTAAAGCCTGTGACCTCGACATTTAAGATATATTTACCCGGCGTCAAACCCGTGAAGCGATAAACGCCGTCTTGATTTGTTCTCACGCTTTGCCGCAGACCCGTTTTATGGACAAGCACCACTTCAGCATTAACAATTACTCCACCCAATTCATCTTTAATTTGTCCGCTCAGCAAGCCATTTTTTTGTTGAATTTGCGGAGAAGAATTTTTCTCCTTTCCTTGTAAATTAAATAATGTTGATTGATCAGAGGGCGAGACTTTATTTTCACTCACCGCTTTTTTTACTACGTTTGACGATGTTGAATTTTTTGAAACAGGCGAGCGGTTTGAAGTAGGTATCGTTGCGTTATTTTTATATTGAACGGGCGGTTGAGAACCGCTTATCGGTTTGTCTTTTGCTACGATTGAAAAACTTTCATTTGCTTTGAATGCCGCCCTTGACTCTACTAAAATGAATAATTTATGGGTCATGACTAGCGAAAGATAATTTTCTTGGTAATTTTCAACAATATTTTATACAAGTCTTGATGTCTGTAATTAAATCTAAACTCGCACTCTTTTAAGTGCAAATAAAAAGTGTTCTTT
>JAIVJJ010000398.1 GCA_020200095.1 Acidobacteriota bacterium
AAATTGTTCTAAGATGCCATTTGAGTTTTTATTTAAAGAACTTCTCCAGCAAGCATCCACATCCGGCTCGCGCTCGACAGCTATGAAGCCCCTTACTTGGCTGGTTGGCATTTTAATAGTTGGTGTTATCTCGCTGGCGGCTTCTGGCGCAACGTTTTGGTTACTCGTTACTGTTGCTTTTCTACTTGTTATCGCCGTTGTAGCGTTTATGAGTAGCTATATTTACTTTATGGTGAAAAATCCTGATGCACTGCGTTCGGAGCGATTCACTTTATCGAAAATGAAAATTGAGAAAAATTTAATCGGGGATGATAAATCCGGCTTAAAAGAAATACCTGAGTTTGCAGAAACAAAAACAATTTCCGCGCTACCTGCAAAATCGGAGGTGGCGGAATGAAACACATTGCCCTGGCTCTGAACGCCGGAACGCCCGACCAGCGGAACGTGATAACGAATTATTTTTCATCTCAAAAGCTATCTTTTTGGCATTGGGTGGATGACTTCTGGATTGTGGAGGTTGCTGATGATGTAACACCTAAATCTTTGCATGTTACCCTTGAAAAGTTGGAAAATTTCGAAACTCCGACAATTCTGATTTTTGAGTTTACGGGTGATATAAAATTCTGGGGACGCGCTAATGAAGCCGGTTGGGAGTGGTTGAGCAAAATCGGCAAAGCCGGATAAAGTAACAATTTAAAATGAATGTTGAAGATATTTCGTATTCAGCTATTCACTGATGCCAACAAAAGACATACAGAGTATTGACTTGGAAATACTCCGTATGATTCGCGGGAACTTAAAATGCACGTTGAATAATTTAATTGTTATTGGGAAATAAGTTTTCGGGGAAATTATAGACTAAGTTTTGATTCTGATACACTTTTAACTTTTCAACTTAAAAATGAAGCCGTTGCAAAAATTACTTTATGACCCAATTAAAGATTTTTGGGTTGATGAAAATCGTTGGCAGGGGAATATCTCCGATAAAATAAATTGGCAAGTTATCAATGGAGATTCTCGAGACGCCATTTTACAATTTCCTGCTAATTCGTTTGATTGTGTTATAACATCTCCGCCATATTTTTGGTTGCGCCATTATGGTGTTGATAATCAAATCGGACTAGAAGAAACCGTAAACGAATACGTTGAAGCTATCTCGTCGGTTATGGATGCAGTTTATAGTGTCTTAACACCAAAAGGACTTTTATTTCTAAATTTAAGTGATACATATTACTCCGGTAAAGGACAGCCAAAATGTGATGGTCAAGAAAAACAAGAGACAAAACTCTCTCTGCTCCTTTGATTTTTGATTTTCAATTGTTTTTCAAACTCCAGCGGACTCACATAACCCAAACTCGAATGCCGACGAATCCGGTTGTAATAACCCTCAATGTAGCTGAAGATTTCCGAATGAGCCTGCTCGACCGATTCAAAAATGCCTTCTTCAATGAGTTCTGCCTTAAAGCGTGAAAAGAAGCTCTCAGCCTGCGCATTGTCGTAACAATTGCCGCGCCCGCTCATTGATTGCCGAAAGCCGTGAATATAAAGCAACCGGCGATATTCGACCGATGCATATTGCGAGCCGCGATCCGTATGAATGATGGCGTTTCTTTTGAGCAAACCGCAACGCCGCGCTCGGTTGAAGGCATCAATGACAAGCTGCGCCGTCATATTTGCCGAGACTTGCCAGCCGACAATTCGGCGCGTGAACTTGTCCTGAAATGTCGCCAGATAACAGAACCGCTCGTTTTGCAATGACAGATACGTGATGTCGCCGACAATCACTTGACCTTGCCCTGAAGGCTCATTGCTTGAATCCGTCAACAGATTCGGACTAAAGCCGAAACCATGGTTTGAATCGGTCGTCCGCGGCTTGAAAGCGCGCGGGCGAATCGCCGTTAAAGATTGCTCTTTCATCAGCGATGATGCCAGCCTGCGTCCGACTCTCACGTCCGCGGCTTTGAGTTCGGCACTGATCCGGCGCGCCCCGTATCTTCGCCGATGCAGATAAAAAATCTCTTTGACCGCTCCGGTAAGTTCACTTCTTTTATAACTCGGCTGATAAGTTTTGCCCTTGCGCCAACTGTAAAAAGCCGCTTCTCCAACTTTCAGCACACGGCATAATCGGTTAACCGGATAACTATTTCTTTGTTTTTCAATGAACCTGTATTTGTCTACCCGCTTCTGGAGAAGATCTGCGCCGCCTTTTTTAAGATTTCGTTCTCCATTTCAAGCTCGATAATCCGTTTTCGCATCTCCAATTTCTCCCGGTCAATTTCACCATTCACCGACAAAATCTCTTTTTTCCACTTATGGATGGTATTTTCATTAACCCCGATTTCTCTTGAAATGGAAGCCACACTCTGCCCATCTAAATACTTCTTAACTGCTTCTTTTTTGAATTCTTTATCGTATTTTTTCATCCTCTCATTTTACAGAGAGTTTTTTCTCTTGAAAAATTAAACCATCTCAGGCCCTGATGGCGTGAATCTTCGTTAAGACCATATGGTTCCAGATATAATCTTCTAGAACAATTCCAAATTTAAGTAACAATGTAGCAATTCTATTACCATCCATTAGAAAATTTTAATTAAGTAAATATCCAGGTAGAAC
>JAIVJJ010000033.1 GCA_020200095.1 Acidobacteriota bacterium
CCATTCCATAATCGAGTTCGGTTAACAAAAGTAAATCCTTGATTTTTAGATCCTGATGATTTTTCAGCGCGTCAACAATTCCTTCAAAGCGATTTCCGCGTTCAATATTCCAAGCTAAGGCGTGAACCGTTTGCGATTTTTCAAAACTCTCCGGTGCGAAGTTTTCCTGCACAACCGCGTTCAGAATTCTCTCGACTTCCGGTTTATTTTTTTGGTAAACGTCTGAAGATTCGAGTTCTTTCGTTGATTCAAATTTGGCAAGTTCGGAAAAAAAACCTTTTAAGTGATGGTTTAAAACAGAAGGCGCATTCGCCTCGGAAGAAACTTTGACAATCATAAATTAAGATAAGCTAATTAATCGTTATGCCTTTCTTTTGTTGGCGCAACGGCAAGAAAATCGTTGCTGATTTTCTGCGTGTATCGGTCGAGAAGCGCCTGCACTGTTTCATATTTATCGGAGCGAAAAATCAAGCCGACGTGTTTTGGTTTTGTCACGCGATAGACGATTTCTTTTTCCGCGTAATGCGATGTGTCCGGCTTTTCTTCTCTCGCCAGAGCCAGCGCGATTCCGGCATAATCTTGGCGAAGTTTCGGCAATTTATACGGATTTTCTTCGGTTTCGATTTCGAGCTTTGCCCACTCACGCCATAAATTAAATCCGCTTGCCGCTTCCAAAACATCGGCAATATGCGCGCCGCCGACGCGGGCAGCAACTTCCAGAAGATAAAATTTTCCGTCCTTCTCACTCTGCAAAAATTCGGCGTGAGAAACTCCTCGCTTATATTCAAAAACCTTTAGAAGTTTTTTGTTGAGTTGTTCCAATTCCCTGCGCTCTTTAGATTTATACGGCAAAACGCCCGTCGTAAAAACGCCGCCGTGATGCGAAACTTTTAGAGGCGACGTTCCGTATGCGCTCACGCCGCAGGCGGCGACCTTTCCATTTTTGACCAACGAATCAACGTGGAAAACTTTTCCTTCAATAAATCGTTCAATCAAAAATTGCGACGGATGATCGCGCCAGGTATTTCGCGCGTCGAGTTCATTTAGAATTTGCCAAATCTGCTCTTTCGTTTCGCATTTGCGAATGCCGAAAGCATTGACTTCGGTGCGCGGTTTAATAATCCACGGCGGCGGAGTTTTTTCTAAAAAATGATTTATTTCATCAGAATTAAAAACGCCGATGAATTCGGGACACAAAATTTTGGCTTCCGCTGCGACGTTCCGCATTTTTAACTTATCGCGGAAACGCAGTAAGTAAGAATTGCTCATTCCTTCGATTTGCAAATGTTCGCGGGATTTCGCGGCATTTAAAACGTCAAATTCATCTATTCCGACAACGCGTGTTACAGGCGGCGAACCGGATATATTGACAACGGCGCGAACGTAATCTTCCGTCGTCGCTTGGTTCGGAACCATTTTTACGGCATTCAAACTTGTCCAAACCCAAGGTTTATCAATCAGATTTTCGCGTGTAACGAGCGTTACGTTCCAACCTGATTTGCTGCATTCCTCAAAAAATTCATTGCCCTTAAATTGGCTGGCAATACAGACAATATGATTTCTGTTGCTGGTCATAAACGCCGCCGAAAAATATATGTTTCAGCTTAAAAATTTATATGTTTGATTTTGCTTTGTCGTAAAAGAATGGCACAATTTAGCTGTAAAAACAACGAAAAGATTTGTTTTGACACTAACAAATGCGCCTAGCGAACTTCTAAGTTCGCGGCGTTAAAATTGGAGTAAAAATATGGGCGGAATAGACATTGCACAACTTGTCAGTCATTTAATAATTTATATGGTCGTTTTGCTTTTGGCGATTTCCGCGCACGAAGCCGCACACGCCTGGATGTCGCACAAATTCGGCGACGACACGGCGTTTATGCTTGGTCGCGTATCGCTGAATCCGGTCAAGCATACCGACCCGATTGGAACGCTTTTGATTCCGATTGTTTCTTTTATCTTAGGTTCGCTCGGCGGCGCGGCAGCGGCGATACCGCTTATTGGTTGGGGCAAACCGACTCCGGTTAATCCGCGAAATTGGAATAACTATAAATTGGCAAACGTGATGGTTTCGATTGCCGGAATTCTGGCGAATTTATTGATTGCGATTGTTAGTTTTGTTATTTTCAAATCTTTGATTTCATACGGATTTTTTGCTGACGAAGGTTTTCGGGAAGGCTTCGGCAAAATTTTAATAATGCTGTTTATGAATTTAGTTTTTCTAAATGTTTCTTTGGCAATTTTTAATCTTCTGCCCTTTCCGCCGCTTGACGGAAGTAAAGTTCTCAGTACATTTTTGCCGGAAAGCGCGCAACCTGTTTTAGCAATGCTCGAACAATACGGATTTTTGATTTTAATGGCTTTAATTTATATGGGCTTGATTGGTGCGATAATGCGTCCTGTTTTCAATTTGGTTAATTATCTTCTTGTAACTCCATTTTTTTAATCTATGAGAAAACGCATTTTCAGCGGCGCGCAGCCGACGGGAAATCTGCACATCGGCAATTACCTTGGTGCATTAAAAAATTGGGTCGCTTTGCAGGAGGAATACGAAAGTTTTTTCTGCATCGTCAATCTGCACGCGATAACTCTGCCGCAGAATCCGCAGGTTTTAAAACAAAAAACTCTCGATTTAGCTAGAATTTATCTGGCTTCTGGCATTGACCCGCAAGTTTCGACTGTTTTCATTCAATCCGACGTTTCCGAACACGCCGAACTCGCCTGGACTTTAAATTGCATTGCCAGAATGGGCGAACTCGAGCGAATGACGCAATTCAAAGAAAAATCTCAAAAGGGAGAAATTTACGGAGAAAGGTTTCTTACAGAGAAAAATACTATTACTCGTTCTGGAGATAAATCTCCTAAAATTCAATTTCATGATGGGTCCAATTCAAATGTTGAAACCCGTTCCTTATGGACCAAATCTATAAAAGAACCACAAAAGACTAATAAAATAGAAAATGAAAGAGTTGGTGTTGGATTGTTTACATATCCAGTTTTGATGGCTTCTGATATTTTGCTTTATCAGACAGATTTAGTTCCAATCGGACAAGACCAAAAACAGCATCTCGAACTTTCACGTGATTTAGCAGGAAGATTTAACCGCGACTTTGGAAAAACTTTTGTAATTCCCGAACCTTTTATTCCGCCTGTCGGTGCGAAAATTCAATCGCTTGCTGAGCCGTCAAAAAAAATGTCGAAGTCCGACGAAAATGCCAACGGAGCAATCTTTTTGCTTGATGACGCCGACACGATTACAAAAAAAATCAAACGTGCCGTCACCGATTCTGGAACTGACATAAAATTTGACGAAACGCGCCCGGCGATTAATAATTTGTTGACCGTTTACCAACTTCTGACAAACAAAACCGTCGAACAATGCGAAGCCGATTTTGAAGGAAAAGGTTACGGACATTTCAAGACTGAACTAGCCGAAACAGTCGTTGAGTTTCTCAGACCTTTTCAAGAAAGAGTAAAAGAATTTGACGACGTTGAACTTAGTAAAATCTTAAAAGAAGGCGCGGAAAAGGCGCGTCTTGTGGCAAGCGAAACGCTGAAAGATGTTTATGCAAAAATAGGCATTGTCAGCGCAAAATGAAAGTCAAGGAAATCATCAAAATAATTAAAAAAGACGGTTGGTTTTTGAATAGAACAAGAGGAAGTCATTGGCAATATAAACATTTGACAAAACACGGAACGGTTACAATTGCCGGGCATCCCAACGATGACCTTCACCCGAAAACCGAGCGTAGTATTTTAAGGCAAGCAGGACTAAAATAGCTTTTTGAGGTAAAAATAACAATGAAATTTTTAGTCGTTATCGAAAAAGGTAAAAATAATTATTCAGCTTATTCGCCCGATGTCATTGGCTGCGCAGCGACAGGAAAAACTATCGAAGAAACTTTGGCAAATATGAAAGACGCTTTGGGATTTCATCTCGAAGGCGTTTTGGAAAACGGCGAGGATTTTCCGACGCCGCGAAGTCTAAATTTTTACATCGAAAACACCGACGAAATTTCAAGCGACGATATAATTGCACATATCAACATCGAAATTCCCGAAATAGCTTTAGCTTAAAAAATTATGACTAAAAAAATTACCGTCTATGAAAAACCGACTTGAACGACTTGTCGAAATTTGGAACAGTTGTTCCGCGAAAACAACATCGAAGTCAAAAGGGTAAATTATTTTATTGATGAATTAACAGAAGAAAAACTGCGCGATTTGTTGAAAAAATCAAATCTGACTCCGTTTGAAATTCTGCGAAAGAAAGAACCGATTTCCAAAGAATTAAACATTACGGAAGAAACCGCGTCCGCCGAGATTATAAAATTGATTGTCGAAAATCCCGCGCTTTTGCAGCGTCCGATTGTCGAATACGGCGACAAAGCTGTTTTAGCCAGACCAATTGAAAAGGCACTCGAATTGATAAATTCAAAATAAAATGTCTGAAATTGCCGAAACTCCAAAACCGCCGTATTACGCCGTAATTTTTAGTTCTGTCAGAACCGAAGGTGAAAACAGCTACGGCGAAATGTCGCAGAAAATGTTTGAACTCGCCCGCGAGCAGAAAGGTTTTTTGGGCGTCGAATCAGCCAGAGAAGGTTTGGGAATTACGGTTTCATATTGGGAAACGCTGGAAGATATTGCTAACTGGAAACAAAATGAAGAACATCTGATTGCCCAGCAAAAAGGCGCGGAACTTTGGTATCAATCGTATAAAACGCGCATTTGTCTGGTTGAACGCGATTACAGATTTGAGAGAAAATTATGAGTATAACAAACGGAAACGGACATAAACCGAAACCTAAAAATGTTCTCGGCGGCGAGTTAAAAAGCTGCTGCTTAAAGCCTCTGACCGGATTTTACCGCGACGGGTTTTGCAAAACCGGCGCCGAAGATCGCGGAAGTCACACGGTTTGCATTCGCGTAACCGATGATTTTCTGAAGTTTTCAAAATCACGCGGTAACGATTTATCAACACCTCGCCCTGAATTTCAATTTCCCGGTTTGCAGGACGGCGATAAATGGTGTCTGGTTGCCGTGCGCTGGCAGGAAGCGCTCGAAGCGGGCATCGCGCCAGATGTCGTTTTGGAAGCGACTGACGAAGCCGCGCTGCAATATGTTTCGCTTGAAGATTTGAAAAAGTATCGAGCCGAATAAATGAATACGATTGAACATTTCCGACAGCTTTTTGCTTATAACAATTGGGCAAACCGGCGAATCATTACGGCTCTTAAGGAAAACAAAAGCGAAAAAGCGCGAATGATTTTGGCGCATTTGCTCATTACCGAGAAAGAATACTTTAAACGGCTCGGCGGAAAAGATTCGACCGGATTTGATTTTTGGCAAGATTTATCTTTGGAAGATTGCGCGAATCTTGCGCAGGAAGCATTGGAAAATTACAAAGCAATTTTGCAGATATTTGAAGACGAAAGTATCAGTCAAATTGCCCGCTATAAAACCAGTGAAGGCGTTGCATATCAAAACACTTTCAGCGAGATGCTAACGCACGTTCTTTTTCATTCGGCGACCCATCGCGGAAACATCGTTTTGAAAATACGCGAAGAGGGTTTCGCGCCGCCGAAGATTGATTACATAATTTACTTGCGCGAAACGAAACATACTTAATTGGCAAGTGCTAAACGATAAGTGGTAAATTTCTGTGCATTTACTTACCACTTACCACTAAAAAAGATGGAACAGCAAACCGAACAACTCATATTTGATTTCTACACGGAAAAACCGCACATCGTTCGTAACGCGCACGAAGAAATCAAGCTTGAACTCGGCAAATTTGCCGGACCTTTGGACTTGCTTCTTTATCTCATTAAGCAAGAACAAGCAAACATTTTCGACATTCCGATTGCGCGCATAACGGACGAATATTTAAAATACATTCGCTTGATGAAATCGCTCGATATTTCGGTTGCGGGCGATTTTCTCGTAATGGCGGCGACTTTGATTGAGGTAAAATCCAGAATGCTTTTGCCGCGCGAGTCTTTAGCGGAAATTGACGAAGAATTTGAAGACCCGCGCAGAGAGTTAGTTGACCGACTTTTGGAATATGAAAAATTCAAAAACGCGGCACAGATGCTTTACGAACGTTCAACCGTTGAGCAAGCCGTTTTCATGCGCGGTGAAATTGAATCGGACGAAAATAATCTGGAGGTTAGTACAACGGTTTTTGATTTATTAGGCGTTTTTCAAAAAATTTTGGCGCGTCATAAAGAAGAAATTCAACTTGAAATTGAACGTGAAGAAATGAGTCTGGCTGAAATGCTGAAGACTTTAAAAAAGCGACTTTTCTCTGCAAAGGAACTAAACGTGCTGAAATTTTTCCAAGAAATGAATAGCAGGCGGGAACTCGTTTTGGCGTTCATCGCGGTTTTGGAAATTGTGCGAACCGAAAGCGTCAAACTTTTGCAGGAAGAAATTTTCGGCGATATTATTTTGCGAAAACAATAATTATTCACCACAGAGACACAGAGAAGAAATTAACAGGGGTTGAGTAGGCTTGGAGGCTTGATTTACAGGATAAGAGATTTTATTCGTGTGATTTCGTGTTTGTTCGTGGCTAAAAAATCTCTGTGTCTCTGTGGTGAAAAAAGTTTTTTATGAATCAAGAAACTGAAAAACAGCCGCGAAGCATCAGCGAACTCATCGCTATTATCGAAGCCTTGATTTTTGTCGCAGATGAGCCTTTGACCGAGAAAATTCTGGCTGATGTTTTAGAAGAAGATAAAGAAACGATTCAAATTGCCGTCGAAGAATTGATTAATGAATACAAACAGCGCGAAGGCGGTTTGCAAATTCGGGAAATCGCCGGCGGCTGGCAAATCTCGACGCGCACCGAGTTTCACGAAGACATTCGCAAGTTTTTAAGAACCCGCCCTTCGGCAAAACTTTCGATTGCGGCTTTGGAAACTCTTGCCGTTATTGCATACAAACAACCTGTAACCGTGCCGGAAATATTAGAAATTCGCGGAGTGCAGTCGGCTTCGGCAATCAAAACACTGCTCGACAAACGATTGATTGTCGCCAGAGGTCGTAAAGAAGCCGTTGGGCGTCCGATGCAATACGGCACGTCAAAAGATTTTTTGATTCAATTCGGATTGAAAGATTTATCGGAACTGCCGAACGTCGAAGATTTTGAAGATTTAACCGTCGGCATTTGAGAAGGAATGTGGGATGAAATGTAAGAGGTGAAAAAACGGTATGGTTTATTCACAATCCTCTTTCTTTCAAGTTTTATCCTTCACATTTCATCCCTTTTTATTAAACTCGATTTTCACGTCTCCGAAGGTTTTGCCGACTAGATTTTCGCCTCTGAAAAATTCGTTATTAGTAACTTCCAAAATTGCAAACGGCGGAATCTTAAAATTTCGCATTTCTTCAATTGTTGCAAAAAATACTTTCGCCAGATGCAATCCCCAAAGCTCGCCTAAAAATACGTCTATCTCAATTTCCTTGTCAGCGAAATTGTAAAAATAACGGTTTTTGCGTATTTCGTTTGTCTGAATCTTTTCGTTTTTCCGAATTTCTCTGCCCTCAAAAATTTCAAACGCGGCGTGTTCGCTTTCGTTCAAAAAGATTTCGGAAATTTTCCATTGTGATAAATCTTCGAGCGAAATGCGCTGCTGTAAAATCCAAGACCACTGCTTTGTTTCGGGCGAACGTATTGAACGAATCCGAAGCCGCGTGTTTTCAATGTAATTATCAAAAATTTGTAAGTGTCGGCTGGCTCTGGTCAAAGGTTCGGGCAAAGCCGCGATTAAAAAAACGCGGCGTAATTCGGTACGATAAGTTTTGTCCATTTTTCTCGAATGATTTATACTTTTCTGTTTTCAATCTATCTTAATATTTTAGGAGATACGAATGCGTTTTCAAAATATAATTTTTATCGCAATTTTGGTATTTTCAATCTCGGCAGTCGGTTGCTCAACCACTGAGACACCGACTAATACAACTACTAAAACTACTAACACAAACGCCGCAGCCGTCAACGCCGACAACCCGCTTACCACGCAGAAAACGCCCGAAGAAACCACGACGAACAAAGCGGAAACAATCGCGCCCGTCGTGCAGGCATACTGCGCCGCGATGAGGAAAAAAGACGATGCTGCACTGAGAAAAATTTATTCGCAGGCTGCTTTGAAATCTTTGGAAGCCGATATGAAAGAGGAGAAACAAACGTCTCTGGCTGAGTATTTATCAACTGAGCCGGTTGGAGAAAAACCGTGTGAAGTTCGCAACGAAAAAATAGAAGGCGAGAAAGCAATTGCCGAAGTCCGCACCGAAACTTATCCAAACGGCGTAAAAATGTATTTTGTTAAGGAAAATGGCGGGTGGAAAATGACCAATGAAAGCCCGGAATTTCAATCGGTCAGGCAATCGGCGACAAATTCAAATACGGGCAAATAAATTTGTCGGTAGTACGCGGACAAACTCAATACAAAATTAAAAATTGAAACGGTAATTTTTAATTTTGTATTTTTAATTACTAAAACCCGCGTTCTAATTTTCCCTAAAATTTAACTTGCCGTTGTCTTTGCTTCCGAAGATTTATACGGCGGTAGAATAACTCTTGCAGGTTTTTCCTTCTTCAAACCCAACGCCCAATCCGCTTGCATCAAAGTGTGAATATCGCGCGTTCCTTCATAAATCACCGCCGCCTTGCAGTTTCGCAAATAGCGTTCAACCGGGTAATCGTTTGTGTAGCCGTTTGCGCCGTGAACTTCGATTGCCATTGACGCGGCTTTTTCGCTGCGAATAGTCGCTTGCCATTTCGCTAAACTTGCCGCTCGCGCAGAAGGTTTTCCTTCATTCTTCAAATAACCGCATTTGAGCCACAAAAGATGCGACATTTCAAAATCGGCTTCCATTTCGGCAATTTTTTGTTTGACCAATTGAAAGTTAGCGATTTTTTGATTCTGCACTTCGCGCGTGTTCGCATAAGCAACCGAGGCATCGCGCGAAGCCCGAATCACGCCAGTCGCGCCTGAAGCAACCGTGTAACGCCCGTTTTCCAAAGAAAACATCGCAATCTTAAAACCTTCGCCTTCGTTTCCAAGCATATTTTCTTTCGGCACGCGAACATCTTGCAGTGAAAAATAGCCCGTATTTCCGGCTTTTATTCCAAGTTTTCCGTGCAGCGTTCCGCTCGAAAATCCGGGCATTGTTCTTTCAACGATAAAACAACTCATTCCGGTGTGGTCACGTTGTTTTCTCTTCTCTTCGTCTGTCCAACAGAAAAATAAAAAATGGTCTGCAACGTCGCCCAAAGAAATCCACATCTTTTCGCCGTTCAAAATGAAATCGTCGCCATCGCGTTTAGCTATTGAGCGCATTCCGATAACGTCGCTTCCGGCGTTCGGCTCGGTTAATCCAAACGTTGCGAGTTTTTCGCCTTTCGCCTGCGGAACGAGATATTTTTGTTTCTGTTCTTCAGTTCCCCAAGTCAGCAAACTCAAAGAATTTAAGCCGACGTGAACCGACATTGCCACGCGCAGGAATGTGTCGCAGGCTTCGAGTTCTTCGCAAACGATTCCCAAAGAAACGTAATCAAAACCCGCGCCGCCGTATTGTTCGGGAATGCACACGCCTAAAAGTCCAAGCTCCGCCATTTTGACAAAAACGCTGCGCTCAAAATGCGCCTTTTCGTCCCATTCTTTAATGTACGGTGCGACTTCACCCGCGCAAAATTCTCTGACGGTTTGCTGTAATGCAAGATGTTCTTCAGTTAATTCAAAATCAATCACTTTTCATTTCCTCTTAAAATTGTGCTTTTAAACTTTGAAAATTGTATCATTGCCCAAATTGTTTCGCTAATTTACAAATAAAAAGCACAGAAGCTAAAGTTGTTTCTTCTGCGCTTTTATAATTTAAAGTGCTGTTGTGAGATTTAAGGAATATAAGCATCGGCAATCAGCTTGTCGCCCTTTGTGCCGAATTGCGCGGCGGAAAACAGTTTGTTAGCGTTGAGCAAGTTTAGAAAACGCAAGCACGGTGATTCCAAGCAGCCTGTGCATAAACATAATTCAATCGAATAAGATTGTTGTAGCCCTTCATTTCATTTGCTTAAAAAACCTCTCGACAAACTTTGAGCCAATCACTTGGATTGGAAATCTTGCGGCAGACGCGGCGAGGCTTTTACACAATCAGAAAAAAGAGCTAGAAGCTGAAAAATACCGACAGATGCTTTTCAAATATGAAAAACAATACAAAGAAAAATTCGGCAGAAATTGGAGAAATAAATTATAAATTTTAATTTCCATAGCAGATTTTCTGCTGCTTTTAACTTATTGAAATCCGTTTTATCCTTTTCCGTCCCGAAATAAATCTTTCTCGCTTGTCTTTTTTCATAACTTTCTCAAGACTATAAGTTATGATTTCGATTTCCGAAGCCTTAGAAATTATCGAGAAACAAACCGGCAAACTTTCAATTGAAAAAGTCAATCTAGCCGAATCAATCGGACGAGTTATAAACGAAGAAATTCGTGCCGATATGGATTTGCCGCCGTTTAATCGCTCGCAAATAGACGGTTTTGCCGTGCGCCTAAAAGATTTGGAAATGGCAAGCGGAGAAAATCCTGTAAAATTAAAAATCATCGGCGAATCAGTTGCCGGAAAAGGTTTCAACTGTAAAATCAAAAAAGGTGAAACCGTGCGAATAATGACCGGCGCGCGAGTGCCAGACGGTGCGGACACGGTTCAAAAAAAAGAATTGACGCGCGAATTTCAAAGCGCAAACGGCGAGAATTTTGTTGAAATTTTAGAAGCTGCGAAATTACAGCAAAATATCGTTAAGCAAGCAGGAGAAATTAAAAGAGGCGAAAAGGTATTTGAGAATGGCGATGTTGTCAATGAAAAAATGATTGCGTCCTTGGCTTCTTTCGGTTATGCGAAAGTCGCAGTTGCCCGAAAGCTTTTGAAAATGCAGGGCGTAAATAATTGCGAATTAAAAAAAGGTTTTGCGGTTGCCTCGACAGAAATAAAGGGCGCAAAAGAACGAGACAGTTTTCTACCTGTTTTTATTGAAGCAAATCGGGAAGGAAACCTCGTTATCGAATCTTTGCGCTTCAGCGGCTCGTCAAATTTTATCGCATTTTCTCGCGCTAACGCTCTGGCTTTTGTGCCGAAAGGTGTTGTTTATAAAACGGGCGATGTTGTTGAAATCGCATATTTGCCTTAAGAATTAGTATCGCAAAGGATAACGCGAAGGTACGCCGAGTTTAATTTTTATGAAAAAACTTTCTCATTTGGACGAACACGGCAAAATTAAAATGGTTGACGTGAGCGAAAAACTGGCGACGACGCGGCGAGCCGTGGCATCGGCAAAGATTTTGCTCTCGAAAGAGACGCTCGACGTTTTGCAATCGAATGAAAACTCGAAAGGAAACCCTTTGGAAATCGCGCGAATTGCCGGAATTATGGCGGCAAAGCAAACAGCAAATTTAATTCCGCTTTGTCATCAAATAAATTTGTCGAAAGTTGATATAAAAGCTGAGATAAAAGAGTTCGGCGTTTTTTTGCAGTCGGAAGCGAAAACAAACGCGCCAACCGGCGTTGAGATGGAAGCGTTGACTGCTGTGAGTGTTGCGGCTTTAACCATTTACGATATGTGCAAAGCCGTGCAGAAAGATATTGAAATAACGGAAATTAGGCTGGAATCGAAAACAGGCGGAAAGTCGGATTTTGTTAACAGTTAATTGTTAATCGACATTTGAAATACAACAAACAATTAACAATTAACAACTAACGATTAACAATTGGCGAACAATGTCGTAAAATAAAACGTAAGTCATTTTGAGAAATTTAATAAGGAGTTTTCCGAAAGAAATGAAATACAAAGTTGCTGAAGACGCAAAACCTCAGTTGATGCTTTTATTGATTGCAACCGTTATTACGATTGCTTTGTGGTTTATTCCGTTTGCCGATTATCTGGTTTATCCGATTCGGCTTTTCGTTACCTTCGTTCACGAAGGCAGCCACGTTTTAGCCGCGCTTTTGACGGGCGCGTCCGTACAAAGTTTGACCGTTTCGTCGGACGGAAGCGGAATGGTACAGTCGCTTTCCGATAATTGGCTTTCGGTTTTGCTAACTTCCAGCGCCGGATATTTGGGAACGACTGCTTTCGGTGTTGCGCTTCTCGTTCTGATTCGCCGCGCTTATTCAGCGCGAATTGTTTTGATGACTTCCGCCGCGTTTGTCGGAATTATGACAATGTTGTTCGGATTTTTCGCGCCGCTCTGGAACATTTTTTCCGCTGACGTGAATTTGGGAAGCATTGCTTTTACGGTTGTTTCGGGCGCTATTTTAGCAATCGGACTTTTTGCCATCGGGCGCTACGCTCCGGCAAAATGGGCAAATTTCGCCCTTGCTTTTCTCGCCGTGCAGTGTCTTTTAAATGCGCTTTCAGATTTGACAACGCTTTTTTTCATCAATGCTCCGCTCGTCGGGTCTCACATTCACACTGACGCGGGGAATATGTCGCAGGCAACAGGGCTTCCGGCGTTTGTCTGGGTTTTATTGTGGATTGGGATTTCAGTTTTGATGATTTCGGTCGGCTTGCGCGTTTACGCCGTTAGCCAGAAATCGAAACAATACGATTTGCCGTTTGAAGATTAAAGGAAAAGTTTCTCTAAAACGCAAAAATAAAAAGCAGAACTAAAAAAGCAAAAGCAGCAAAACTATCAATAGATTTGCCTTTTGCTTTTTCTTTTGTTTTAACTTCACAAATTAATTTCTTTTTTTATCTATACGTTTTATACTCGGTTTATGAAAAAACCAATTGCAACTTTTCTGATTTGCTTGTTCTCAGTCAATGTTTTATTTGCCAACGGTTTAACGGATGAAATCAACCAATCCGCTGGTAAAATCCTGCCGAAAGTCGTCGAATGGCGCAGACATCTGCATAAATCTCCCGAACTTGGCAACCGCGTATTCAAAACTGCTGCCTACATCGAAGCGCATCTTCGCAAACTTGGATTGGAAGTTAGAACTAAAGTTGCCAAAACCGGTGTCGTCGGCATTTTGAAAGGCGATTTGCCGGGTCCGGTGGTTGGATTGCGGGCAGATATGGACGGCTTGCCCGTAACGGAAAGAGTGAATGTACCATTCGCATCAAAAGAGAAAACCGAATACAACGGGCAGCAAGTCGGCGTGATGCACGCCTGCGGACACGATTCGCACGTTGCAATGCTGATGGGAACAGCGGAAGTTTTGGCGGGTATGAAAAATAAATTAAAAGGAACAATAGTCTTTATTTTTCAACCAGCCGAGGAAGGACCGCCGGAAGGTGAAGAAGGCGGGGCAGCGCTGATGATTAAAGAAGGCGTAATGAACAATCCGAAAATTGACGCGATTTTCGGTATTCATATAAATTCGCAAACCGAAATCGGCAAAATCAAATATAAATCAGGCTCGTTTATGGCAGCGGCTGATTGGTTCACTATTAAAGTTAAAGGCAAGCAGACGCACGGCTCGCAACCCTGGAGCGGCGTTGACCCGATTATGACGGCAAGCCAGATTATTCAAGGCTTGCAAACGATCGTCAGCCGCCAATCAAATTTGACGAAAGCGCCGGTTGTGATAACCATCGGAAAAATCAACGGCGGCGTGCGCGAAAACATTATTCCCGAAGAGATGACGATGGCTGGTACTATCAGAACGCTCGACGACGAAATGCAAAAAGATGTGCATGAACGAATAAAAACGACGGCGCAAAAGATTGCGGAAAGTGTGGGCGCAACTGCCGAAGTTTCCATTGAAACGAAAACTTTAGTTACCTACAACACGCCCGCTTTAGTCGAGCAAATGCTGCCGTCACTCGAAAAATCTATCGGCAAAGAGAATTTGATTGAAACCGAATGGACGACCGGCGCGGAAGATTTTTCATATTTCCGTTTGAAAGCACCAGCGTTTTTCTTTAACGTCGGCGGAATGCCCAAAGGCACAAACCCGAAAGACGCGCCGCCGCACCATACGCCGGATTTTTATATTGATGACAGCCGCCTAGATGTCGGCGTCAAAGCCTTTTGCAATCTTGTTTTCGATTTTGACAAAACGAAACTCGAAAGGGATGGAAAGTTGTCGGGGCGAGTTTCCCGATCGTCGGCGGCAAAAAAGGAATGGCTTGGGGCGCGGGGCTTCACGAACTTCCTTCCGACACGGGCAAAGTTTTATTAAAAACCGAAGGCGACGGCAAAGCGCCAGCCGGAATTTTCGACTTGACTTTCGCTTTCGGTTCAATGGCAAAATTGGATTCGGTCAAACTTCCCTACACACAACTTCTCGGCACAACCGAATGCGTTGACGATGTAAATTCAAAAGGTTACAACCGGATTGTTGAAAACAATAAAGTTCAAGTGATTGACTGGGCGAGTTCCGAAAAAATGCTGGCGGTCGGCGCGCAGTATGATTTAGGCGTGTTTGTTGGGCATAATTCAAATCCGCCGCAAGCCGGCGGCGGCTCGTGTATTTTTCTGCACATCTGGAAAGATTCCAAAACCGGAACGGCGGGCTGCACGGCAATGGCGCGAGAAAACATTGAAAAACTTTTGCAGCGGCTTGATGCCAACAAAAATCCATTATTAATTCAAATACCGGAAAACACTTACAGACAATTTCAAACCAAATGGAAACTTCCCTCAATCAAATAACACTAGGCGAACTGTCCATCGGCTCGCGTCTGCTCGTTCGTTCAAAAAAAGATTGGCGCGCGGCGGTTATTTCGCAATTCAATGAAGAAAAAGCAACGCTGATTGTCTGTTCACCTTCGGGCAGAACTTACCGTTTGCATCGCTGTCTGGAAGTCGAAATAATTTATGACGGAACGATTCCAATTCTCAAAATAGAACGGGAAGAAGATTGGCGCGAAAATTTCAGCAAATACGATTCGCGCTGGTGAAATTAAGATAAATTTATTCGGCTGACGCCCAAAATTTTCCGGCTCATATTTTCCTGCACAAACACGATAAATTTTAAGTTTTCTTTTTTCCAACTTGGTTGATATTGCATAATCGTTTCAATTTCAAGATTATTTTGTTGCGTCCCGAGCATTCCGAGTGATTTTAATTCGCGCAAAACCGATGTGTATTCACGTTTTGCGACTGTATTTTCAGTTCCATAGATATTTGAACCGAGTCCGTCTTCGGCAATCGCTAAAAAAACGGTTGCGTTTTCGTGCTTCGGCAATTCAGAGATTTTTATATTAAATTTATCTTCGCCGCGAACAATCTCGACTTTAGCTTTCTGCGTTTTCGCCGCTTCTATAATCGCCTTTTGCGCCTTTTCCAAATTGCCGCCGGCAAACTGAAATTCTCCGTCAACTACCATTTGCGGCGTAAAAATCGAATTAATCCGAAATTTCTGCGCGTAAATATCTTGTCGTCGGCTAAAAATCGGCGAGGAAAATTTATCTTTTCGAGTATCAAAGTTTGAATAATCAACGTGCAGGGCGAGCGTGATAATTTCGGCTTGTTGGAATGGCTGTTCTTTATCAAAAAAAGCTAAATTTCTATCGGCAGGTGGACAATTCGGACATCTTTCTGCCGTATAAAGCTCAGCTAAAACGGTCGGTTTGTTTTGCTTATCTGATTGTTCGGTTGATTGTTTTGTCTGAATGGGCGACGCGGAAATCGACGTATTGTTTTGAAAACCATATGCGAAAAAACCGGAAAAAATTGTTAAAAAGCCGAATAAAAGAAATTGCTTCATAAAAAACTCCCTTGGAATACATTATCACTCAATCATTAATTTTATCCAATTTCTATGATAATTAATCTTCGTTTTGTGTCTTTGCCGCGATTTGATAAAATCATCTTTTGCCCAAACGACAAAATTTTCACCTATGCAAGCTGTCAAAAATGCACAAGAAGCAATCACTGTTCGCGGCGCGCGCGTTCACAATCTCAAAAACATCTCGTTTTCGCTTCCGCTTAACAAATTAACGGTTGTCACGGGCGTTTCCGGTTCGGGCAAATCTTCGCTCGCCTTTGACACGATTTACGCCGAAGGTCAGCGCCGCTATGTCGAATCGCTATCGGCTTACGCGCGGCAATTTCTTGAGAGAATGGACAAACCGGATGTTGACGAAATCATCGGCATTGCTCCGGCGATTGCCATTCGGCAAAAGAATACGACTCGAAATCCGCGTTCGACGGTTGCCACGCAAACGGAAATTTACGATTATCTGCGTCTTTTATTCGCGCGTGTTGGTCAAACTTTTTGCCACAAATGCGAAAACGAAGTCAAAAAAGATTCACCTGAATCGGCGGCGGACGACATTTTGGAAAAATTAGCGGAAGGAACACGCTTTTATTTGCTTTTTCCGATTGAGACATTTTTTAATCCAAAAGCTAAATCGCAAAACAACACAGCCGTTTTGATGAGCCTGCTTGGACACGGTTTTTCGCGGCTTTTGCGCGGCGGCGAAACTCTCGATTTACAAAAACCTGAAGATTACACTTTCAAAGACTTTCAGAATACTTTTGTTCTAGTTGACCGCTTGAAAGCCGATAAAGAAATACGCCAACGCCTTGTTGATTCGCTCGAAATTTGTTTTCGAGAAAGCGGCGCGGCAGTCGTTCAAACAGCCGACGCGAATCCGCAAACATTAAATTTCAGCGAAAAATTCATCTGCAAATTTGACGGCGCACTTTACGAAGAACCCGAACCACGCCTTTTTAGTTTTAATTCGCCCTTCGGCGCGTGTCCGCTTTGTCAGGGCTTCGGGAACACGACCGGCGTTGATTACGGCTTGGTTGTTTCAAATCCGCTTTTAACTTTGAGCGATGGTGCGATTGAACCTTTTACCAGACCGCAATATGATTGGGCGCAAAAAGAATTGATGCGCTTTGCCCGAAATTCGCAGATCCCGACTGATGTTGCGTTCGCCGATTTAACCGATTTTCAAAGAAAAGCGATTTTTGAAGGGGCGTCGGGTTGGCGCGGCGTGCGCGGATTTTTCGCGTGGGTCGAAACTAAAAAATACAAGTTGCACGTCCGCGTTTTTCTCGCCAAATATCGCGGCTATACGCTTTGTCCCGAATGCAGCGGGAGCCGATTAAGACAAGAAGCAAGAGACGTGCGCATCGGCGAAAAAAATCTGCCAGAAGTCGTCGCGCTTTCGATAAAAAACGCGGAAGTATTTTTTAACCAATTAGAATTAAGCGAAGAACGCGAAAAAATCGCCGATAAAATTCTTTTAGAAATTCGCCGACGGCTGAAATTTATGGTTGATGTCGGGCTTGATTATTTGACGCTTAACCGTCTCGCCTCGACTTTATCGGGCGGCGAAGCACAAAGAATTCAGCTTGCGACAAACTTGGGTTCGCTGCTCGTCGGCGCGTTGTATGTTTTGGACGAGCCGAGCATCGGACTTCACCCGCGAGACAACACTCGATTAGTAAAATTATTAGAAAACCTGCGCGACATCGGCAACACGGTTCTGGTTGTCGAACACGACGAAGAAACGATGCGAATGGCTGACCACATTATTGACATCGGCATTCACGCGGGCGAGCTTGGCGGAAACCTTGTCTATGAAGGCGATTTTCTCGGACTCATTCAAAATGGTGTTTCTTTGAC
>JAIVJJ010000148.1 GCA_020200095.1 Acidobacteriota bacterium
TGGCAAGGTTCTGATCGCGGGTGGCGCAACTCGCGCGGAAATCTTTGACCCGGCGACAAAGAGATTTTCTTACGTCGCCGGCAATCTAGGAACAACGCGCTTATTTGCGACAGCCACACGCTTGCGGAACGGTCAGGTTTTAATTACCGGCGGCTATGATGACAGCACTGCCGTCAGCTCAAATGCATGGCTTTATAGAGTGTGATTCGTGTCTGTAACCTCAACCAATTTGCAAGCGAAGATAGCGAAGGAGTGATTATGTTCAGCACAAAACGACAAACGATTACCCTAATTCTCATTCTCCTGAGCGCGCAGATAGGAAACGCTTGCGGTATCGCTAAAAATATCGTTGCTGTAAATGAACCGCCCGCCATTGAAACCGCTTCGCCGCATTCTTGGACGAGAGTAACGGAGAGCGCGGCGTATCCGGTCGGTTACAATTACCCAGTTTTTGTCGCGCAGAACCGGATGTGGGCGTTTCATAATGAAGGCATCTGGCATTCCGCCGACGCTAAAAATTGGACGAAAGCGAATCTGCCATTCGTCAGGCGAAATGCTTACGAAGCGAGATACGTCCAATTTAACAATGCGGTCTATGCGTTCGGACAAAATCAAGGCAACTACGTTGACGGCATCAAATTTAGTTCGATAGTCCGCCGCACGACCGATTTTGAACGGTGGGAAGCGCTTGCCGAAAAATCGAATCTTCCCGACCGGGTTTTTTACGGCTCGGTAGTTTTCAACGGCAAAATCTGGCTCTTAGGCGGTTTCGACGGCAAAGATTATTTCAACGACGTTTGGAACTCGTCGGACGGCGTGCGTTGGACAAAAGTTTCAGAACGCGCCGCGTGGAGTCCGCGCAACATCGGAAGCGCGGTCGTGTTCAAGAACCGCATCTGGATTATCGGCGGCGGAGTGATTGACGGAGAGCCGTCGAATAATCCGAAATCGAACAGCGAAATTTGGTCTTCCGCCGACGGCATCAACTGGACGCTCGTCACTGATAAATCAAACATATCCGCCTTAGGAACTCCGATTGTGTTTGACGAAAAGCTCTGGCTGGTTGGCGCAAACCGCGACGGCAATTTTGCAAGGTCGTCGCTCGTGACAAACGACGGAGTGACGTGGCGAGAAGAATCCGCCCCGTGGTCGCCGCGCGGCGCGGTCGCGGCTTGGGTGTTTGACAACAAACTTTACATCACGGGCGGCAAATATTCGGTGACGGAGAACGGCGAAATCAAATTTATCTACAGCAACGACGTTTGGTTCATGGATGCGTCCCGCACGTAGCAATTCGTTCAATGACGTTGGAGGTTAAGATGATTGCAGGAAAGAGATCGAAGGTAAACCGTCGAGAGTTTATCAAAGGCGTCGCAGTCGCTGCCGTCGCGCTGCCGGCGATCACCTGTGGCGCGTCGCCGCTCGTCCGCTCAGCGCCCGGAACGATGCAAGCGAGTAGTGATTGTGAGTGGTGCGGCGCGGGTGACGCTCCGGCAAATCCGCCGGCGCGGATCGTGATCCCGCCGCGCGATGAACCCGGCGAGCCGCTCGTCATCTCCGGCACAGTTTACCAAGAAGACGGCAAGACGCCCGCCACAGGCATCACGATTTATGCTTATCACACCAATGCCGCCGGCATTTACCCGAAGCGCACGCCGGACGACGGCAGGCCGCAATGGCGGCACGGATATTTGCGCGGCTGGATGCGAACGGGCAGAGACGGCAAATACGAATTTCGCACGATCAAACCCGCCGCGTATCCGGGCCGCAGGGAGCCGGCACATATCCACCTCACAATGTCGGGGGGGGATTACCCGGAATATCCCGGCACGTTCTGGTTCGCGGACGATCCCCTCGTCACGCCCGAAGTGCGTGCGCGCAATAACGCGATAGTGGCGACCCGTTTAATGCGGCCAGCCGTGATTCTCACGCTCAAGCGCGACGAAAGCGGTGTGCTGCGTGGCACGCACAACATCCGGCTCGAACGCATCACCGGCTAATTTCGCCAACCAGCAAAACATTTCGCGAAAGCCGTCGAGGGCTTTTGCCGGGAGAGGTGTGTCTGAATGCAGAAAAAGTTGAAATGGTTAGTGGTGGTCAGCGCGCTGTTGTTCGTCGCGTTGCAGTTCACAAGTCCGGCGCGCACGAACCCGCCGGTCGAGACATCGCAAACGCTCGAAGCGACAACGGAAGTGCCGCCGCAGGTCGCCGAAGTGTTGGCGCGCTCTTGCAATGATTGTCACTCAAACCGCACGAATTGGCGTTGGTACAACCACGTCGCGCCCGTCTCGTGGTTTACCGTCGGCCACGTGAATGATGGCCGCGCCGAGTTGAACTTTTCCGAGTGGGGCAGCTACGGCGCAAGGATGAAGGAGACGCGCTTGAAAGCGATCTGCTCTCTCTGCGAGCATCGCTCAATGCCTCTCGCTTCCTACACGCTCATCCACGCGAACGCGCGATTGACTGATGAAGAGGTGCGAGTGATCTGTGAATGGTCGAAAAAAGAGAGCTAGAGCTTGTCTGATGCGCGACGTTAGTAGCAGTTAGAGCGGACGGCGATTAGCTGTACGGTGTCCGATAAACTGAGGGGCAGGGG
>JAIVJJ010000399.1 GCA_020200095.1 Acidobacteriota bacterium
GTATGAATATATACTGCAACAATTGTGCCTTTGGTTTGTTAAAGTTTAACAATAGAACCGCCGAATAACTTATTCATCAATTATTAACTTGTTAATAAAACATTAATTATTTTTTTAAGGCTAGTGGAAAGAAACATTGCGTGTTATATTAATACAATCAAATCGCGCAAATTTCCTGCATAACTCGCTAAAGCGTCGAAGATAATACTTTATTGATTCCGAATAGCTTCTATTGAATTAAGTTTCGTTTTACTTAATTTCGAAAAACGCAAGAAGTTACCTGATTTATAAGGTTAAGAACATTAAAAGATAAAAATGAAACTATCAAAACAAACTATTCTTTGCGTTGATGACAATAAAGATAATCTAGATTTAATAACATTTGTATTTCAGAGTGAAGGTTTTGAAGTAACAGCTTGTGATTCTCTAGAAGACTGTTTGTCTCACGTTCGTCAGAAACATTTTGAAGCAATAATTTTAGACAATCGTTTTGGTGACGAAACAAGTGTTGAAGTTTGTGAAGAGATTCGAGCTTTTAATCCTCATACCCCAATCGTCTTTTATAGTGGCGAGGCGAGGCAAAGAGAGATAGATAAAGCACTAAATGCTTGTGCAGATGCTTATCTTGTTAAACCAATTGGCTTTGATACTTTGAGTGAAACAGTTAATAAACTTATTCAAGAAAATCAGGCTCAAATGTAAAATTAAAAAATTTAATAATCTAAGATAAGAGGATATTTTGGTTTTAATTGGTTAAGTATTTGAGATTAAAACCTCTCTATAGAACTCTCAGGTTATTAGAATTAGCTATTAGGAAGCTAAAGCTTCTCAGACTGATTATGGCGTTAAACCGACGCGGCGGAGCAAATCCTGAAAGCGCGGGTCGTCGCGCACTTTATCAAACTCCGGCGACGATTTGAGGCTTCTTAACTCATTCTCACGCCGCTGAACGGATTTTTCCAGCCAAAAAATAGTTTGGTCTTTATCGCTCAAGGCGGCGTGGACGACGGCAATATCAAACGGTCTTTGTTTGTCTTCGGGCAGTTTCAGGTGTTCATTAAGTATCTTAACCGCTGCGCCGCGATCTCCCGCCATCGCATAGACCCGAGCAAGATAAGGACTACTTTCGGGCGCTCCTTTGGTCAGCTCTAAAAATTTCCGCATTTCCGCCAGCGATTCTTGATACATCCCTTTGAAAGCCAAACTGCGGCTGATACCGAATCTTGATTCAGGATAATTCGGTTCAATTTCCGAATTTCGCTTGAATTGCTCAAGGGCAAGGTCATACCGCCGCGCCGCAAAATAAACCCATCCGACGTTATCTTTGAGCGGAAAGTTGAGCGGGTCAGCTTTTTCGGCAAGTTTTATTTCATCGATGGCTTCGTCGTGACGACCCAGTTCAGACAATAAAAGAGCATAACCGTGCCGCCCGCGTTTTGAGCCGCCCGCTGCTCTCGACCCAAGTTCAAACGACCGGTTGTATTCTTTTTCAGCCGTTGCCGCGTCCCATTGATAATTCCAAGCGCAATAAGCAAGCGCGTTGTGAGCTTCAGCGTTGGTTTCATCAATTTGAATTGCTTTGTTTGCCGCTTCGATTGACTTCGGATAGTATTCGTCCAGCTTTACCCCAGCACTGGCGAGCCAATGGTATGAACTTGCCAGAGCCGCATACGCTTCCGCATAGTTCGGCTCGATGGCGATTGCCTGCTGGTAATACTTAAAACTTTTTTCGTGCAAGTCTATTCTTTCTTCAATTGAGCGGGCATTGACTGCCTGATGGAAAGCATAACGCCCGCGAAAAAGCGCGTCATGGGCTTCCGGCTTGACTGCCGTTTGTTTGGTCGAGGCGGCTTGCTCCGGCAAAGCAATCTTGACTTTGATGCTGTCGGCAATCCCTCGCGCCACTTCTCTTTGCAGCCCCAGCACGTCGCCCAAGCCGCGCTCGTAGCTTTCCGCCCACAGGTTTTGCACGCCTTCGGCGCGGAATAACTGCACGGAAATCCGCACTTTATCGCCGGAACGCAAAGCCGTCCCTTCGACAATCGCATCAACATCCAATTCCCGCGCAATCTCGGAAATTGTTTTGCCCGTTCCTTTAAACTGCATCGTCGAATTGCGCGAAATCACGCGCAGATTTCCGACCTTTATCAGCTCGGTAATCAGCGTATCGGTCATCCCGTCGGCGAAGTAATCCTGCGAAGCGTCGCCCGAAATATTTTCGAGCGGTAAAACGGCGATTGAGTTTATTTCCTTTGAATTTACAGGTAATGAACGATTTGAATAAAACCAATAACCTAATCCAAACACTCCTAAGAGCAGGATTGATAAGATTGCCAGAACGCTGCGCTTGTGGCTTTTGATTTCATTAGCAACATATTCTGCACTAGATGCTGTATGAGCTACATCTGATGTTGTTGCGTTTAAGATTTGTGTTTTTGGTTCTTCTCGATTTGGTGAAGCGGTTCGTTCTAATTGATTTTGAAACTCCAAATCCTGCCTTATGTCTTTCAAATCAATGAGCAAATCTTTTGCCGTTTGATAACGGTTTTCTCTATCTTTGCGCAAACTCTTTTCAACGATATGCTGTAGCTCACG
>JAIVJJ010000149.1 GCA_020200095.1 Acidobacteriota bacterium
ATCACAGACAGAATAAGCTGGTGAAAATCGTGTTGAAGTCTAGTCATTTCCTGAAGTAAGTTTCCTGCGTGATGGTCATAAACCAGCGTTAAACTTCCGAGAACTTCGGTTTCGGTATCGGTTTCAATTTTTTGCTGAATTAATGCTTCGCGGATTAAGTCGCGCAGAGCTTCTGAGCGCGTCGTGTAACTGCGCTCGACAATTAAACGGTCGTAATTTTCCAGCAAATCCTGCTCGATACTGACCCCGAAACGAATAACTTCGCTCAATGCTGCTCCTTATGAAAAACGATATATTTATTAAAAATTCACTAATGAAGTATGAAATGATTGTAGCTTTTTCGTCAATACAATTCGTTTCATTTTTTCTTTACGAAAATTTGCACTAAAATCTATTTATGCACATCACGAAAATTGAATTAGAAGACATAAAATCTCACGTTCAAGGAAAGTATGAGTTCGAACGCGGAACGACCGCTATTACCGGCGCGAACGGTTCGGGAAAAACGACGATTATCGAAGCGATAGCTTGGGCTTTATTCGATTTGCTCGATTACAAAAAGGACGATTTTGTCAGACGCGGTGCGAAAAAGGGAGTTGTTCGCGTCAATTTTCAAAGCGGTCTAGACGAGCGTGAATACAGTATTTACCGCGATACGGGAACCGGTTATTACGTTTACGACGTGCAGCTAAAAATGCGCATTGCCGAGAAAAAAGAAGAAGTTGCGCGTTTTTTGTGGCAACATTTAGGCGTTGAAGCGGGAACTGATTTGGAGGCGCTTTTTCGCCGCGCCATCGGCGTTCCGCAAGGAACGTTTACGGCGATTTTTCTTGAAACTCCGGCTGAACGCAAAAAAGCTTTCGATAAACTTTTAAAGGTCGAAGAATATCGACAAGGCGCGGAAAAACTGCGCGAAACGGCGCGTTACGTTGAATCTCAAATAAACGCGGTCAATGTCCGCATCGGACGTGCAGAGGGCGAACTTTCGCGTTTTGAATTGGTCGAGACCGAACATAAAAATCTGGCGGCGCAGGCAAATGACCTTGCGGAAAATTTAGAAAAATTAAACCGCGAAGTTTCGGATAAAAAGGAAACGGTTAAAAAATTTGACGAGACCGAAAGCGCGGTCAACGAATTAAAATCGGCACGCGACAAACTCGAAAGCGAAAATCAAAGGGCTGAATTTGTTCAAAAACAAAGGGAGAACGAAAAGAATTTGGCTTTTGCCGCGACAGAAAAAATCAAACTTGTCGAAAACGATTATAAAACTTATATCGCGGCTGTAAGCGAACTGAAAAATCTTGAAACGCTGCGTGGCGAACGCGATAAAATACGCGCGGAACTTAACCGAATCGAAAACCAAATCGTCAGTGCGAAAGCCGAACAGAAAGGCGGCGGCGAAAATTTGAAAAAGGTTGAGGAAGCGCGAGAAAGTATAGTTAAAATCGAGCCGCAAGTGCGCGAGCAGGAAAACCTTGAAAAGCAACGCGAAATTTTGAGAAACGATTTGGCAAACGCGAAAGCCGCCGAAACTCAAATTAGCAGTTTTGAAGAAAAATTAAAACGTCTGCGCGACGAACTTTCGGAGATAAACGGCAAAATCAAAAACGCCGAAGAAAAAAGCGCGGGCGTGGAAAATCTGGAAAATATGCAAAAACGCGACCGGGAAATCACGGGCGAGATTTAAATTCGAGTTTGACGAAATCGAAGCAAAGCTAAAATCTCTGGGAAATCCGAAAGCGAAGCTAATTGCTTTTGAAACGGAAATCAAACGCGAAGCCGAGTTAAAGGAAAAACTTTCGCAAACCGAACAAAATCTTACTCAGCTCGAAGGCGAAAAAACAAATTTCAGTCAGCAATTATCTAGGTTTGAAGCATTAGACGCGCGGTGGAAAAGTTTATCCGACGAGCGCGATAAAACCGCCGAAGCGCATCGAGAATTTTTATCTAATGAATCGCTCGCAAAGAGTTTAACGTTGCGCGAAAGCGAACTTGAAAAAGCGGCGCGGGAAGTTGAAAGATTAAAAACCGAACTCGAAAAAGCCGTCGCTGATTTTGAAAACGCAAACAAAACTTACGACCGCGAAAAGCATCTGGCGGAAAAGGCTTCGCTGCTCGAAGCGGAAAGAAGATTTGCGGAAATTAAAACGACTTTGGATTTAACAAAAAGGCGCGAGGCGCAATTGAGCGAGGAATTAAAACATCTGGAAGCAGTTCGCGTTTCGATGCGCGAGGAATTTCAGGAAAAAGAACGATTAGAAAAAATCTCGGAAGCGACAAAATTTATCCGCGACACATTGAAAGAAGCCGCGCCGCGCGTGGCGCAAAACTACGTTTTTCACGTTTCGATGGAAGCCAATCAGATGTTTCGAGAAATTTCAGGAAATGCCGAAAGAACTTTGAAATGGACGGAAGATTACGGAATTGTTTTGGAAGAAAACGGCTTTGAGCGTCCGTTTATCAATCTTTCGGGCGGCGAGCAAATGGCGGCGGCTTTATCGGTTCGTCTCGCGCTTTTGAAACAATTGTCCGACGTGCGAATTGCGTTTTTTGACGAGCCGACGACGAATATGGACGCCGAAAGACGCGAGCGTTTGGCGGAACAAATCAGTCATATTACCGAGAGAAAAACCTTCGACCAGCTTTTTATTATCTCGCACGACGATACGTTTGAAGAATATGTGGATAATGTTGTGTTTATCGGGGCGAAAGAAAAAGAATTGGAGCGCGGATGACACGGATTTGGCGGATTGGCACCGATAAATTTTATTCGCTTTGGGTTTAATACCCCAACAGCTTGCTGTAATTTTATTTATAATGTGAGGTCTCAAAAACAAATTTTTTATCCACGCTAATCTGCTCAATCTGCGTTTCTGCGGTCTGTTCTCAATTCAATCCTAAAATTGAAGAATCTTTCTTTCGCTTCGGATTTTGTAAATTTGGGGTTGCCAGCGCCGGTTGCAAAGGATTAACAAATTGGCTCAAAACAGCCGGGATTTCGCCTAATTGCCGCGCCGCCATTAGTTCAATATCATAACCTTCATGCCGTACGCGTTCGTCAACGTAGAGCAAACATAATCCAATCATCCAAACTGGCGTTAAAAGAATAAAACTCAACTGCCAAACGAGTTGATTGGCGATTTCATACCACGCCGGAACAGCATCGGCATCGAACGCAAGAATCTCAACGCCGTTCAGATACGCATACCACCCAAGCGGAATGTATAAAAGCGCCAGCGCCGAATAAGTCGCAACCGTCGAAAAAACAAATAAGGCGGCAAGCCGTTTGACGTTTCCGTCTGCTAAGCCGGTGCTTCTGCCGATTGCCGCGAAAATGCCTTGATTTTCAACCAACATTACTTGCGGAACATACGCAAAGCGCGACACAGCCAAAAAGAAAAGCCAGCCCGCAGCGAAGAAAATTACCAAACCCAGCATCAGCGAAACGATAAAAGTTAAAAATGGCGAGAAGCTAAAGGCAGCAATGGTAATCATTACGACGATAGTAGCAAGAACAATTCCGAAGTAGAAAATAAATGTGCCGATGATAGCGATTAAAAGTGTGATAATGATTGAAGTGATTATTAGACCGCCGAGCCTTTCCCGCACGTTTTGGTAAGTTTCACGAAAAGTTATCGGCTCGCCAAAAAGCAGGTGGCGAACAAAATTGCGTGATGCGCCGCCCATTACCGTCAGCGTCGCTATTGTTTCAGTCAACCAAATGACGATACCGCCGAACCATGTAAAAATATAGTAAAATACCATCTCAGTCGGGTCGTTTGGTGAACCGACTGAAAACAGTTCGTGTCTAAGCATTGTCCAACCGACGGAAATTATCGTTCCGACAATAATAGGCGGTGAAGCAATC
>JAIVJJ010000150.1 GCA_020200095.1 Acidobacteriota bacterium
TCGAACAGCAGCTTAATCCCGCTTCGATAAACGATGCCGTTGCCGAAGCGAAAGTAAAAAATCTGGACGTTTTGAAAATGTCAAACGAAGAGCTTTTCGCCAAATATCCGAACGGAAACGCGGTTTTACGATTAGTCGCGCAGCAAAACGGTTTGAAACGTCAGGATTTGAAAGGCATCCGCGCTAACGGTAAGAAAAATGCCGAAGTGAAAGACGGCGAAAAAGACAAAGCGGTAGGTGATTTATCAGATGAAGAACGCCGCCAGTATCAAGGGCAGATCGCCGAAACTTATCAAAAATATAAACTTGGTCGCCCGCAGCAAATAATACAGCAATTAAACGCTTCGCGCATTTTGCGGGCGGTTTATTCCGAACGCCAACTCAATGAAGCAATGGTTGATTTTTGGACAAATCATTTTAACGTCTATTCAAATAAAGCCGCCACGCGCTGGTTTTTGCCGGAATATGACCGCGACGTGATTCGCCCGAATGCTTTGGGAAATTTCAAGGATTTGTTAACCGGAACGGCGAAAAGTCCGGCTATGCTTTTTTATCTCGACAATTTTCAATCGGTTTCGCCTAGTATGCAAGCAACCGCTGGACGTAAAGGAAACGAGCGCAATCGTCAAATGAAAGACGGCGAAATGAATGCCGAAAGGCGCGTGCAGCTCAAACAAAAATACGGTTTGTCAGATGTGGAACTCGACGCGCGTTTAATGCAAAATCAGCAAAACCAAAAACAGCCGAAAAAAATGCAGCGGGGAATTAATGAAAATTACGCCCGCGAAGTTATGGAGCTTCATACGTTAGGCGTTGAAGGCGGTTACACGCAAAAAGATATCGGGGAAGTCGCTCGCGCTTTTACCGGCTGGACAATCGTTGACCCGCGCGGCTATCGAAGAGCAACGTCAATAATGGGAGACGAGAAACAAAACAGTGGAATGAAAGGCTTAATGCGCCTAGCAGGTTTGCCCGCTGACGCCGAAAGCGGCACATTTTATTTTAACGAACGCGCTCACGACCAAGGCGAAAAAATCGTTTTGGGGCAAAAGGTCAACGAAGGCGGAATGAAAGACGGTTTAAAAGTACTTGATGTTTTGGTTAATCATCCTTCGACAGCAAAATTTATCGCTCGCAAATTGGCGGTTAAATTTGTTTCCGACAATCCGAGCGAAGCACTGGTGAAACGGGTAGCGGATGCGTTTCGTAATTCAAAAGGCGATATAAAAACAACTCTACGCGCGTTATTTACCGACAAAGAGTTTTTCGCCCCGGAAAATTACCGCGCTAAAATTAAAACTCCGTTTGAACTAATGGTCAGCGCGATTCGCACGGTCGGTGCGGATACCAATGGCAACGCGGTGCAAGCGATGCTGGTAAAAATGGGCGAGCCGCTCTACGGTTTTCAAGCCCCGACCGGTTACCCTGATACGGCTGAAGATTGGGTTAATACGGGCGCGTTACTTGAGCGTATGAATTTTGCTATCGCGCTGGCAAGCAACCGAATTCCGGGAACACGGGTTAATTTAACAAAGTTTGAAGCAAAGGATAAATCGCAGATTTTAGATAAAGCGATTGCAAATGTTTTAGACGGCGAGGTTTCCCCGAATACGAAACAGACGCTTTTGAAAAAAATTAACGAGCCGCTGCCGGAAATAAAAATGTCTGCCGATATGGACGATGTGGAAAGTATGGAAAATGCGGCAATGATGGGACAAGGCGGCAAACGCAACAGGCAAAATCGGCAAGCACGTCTGCTTCCGCCGAGCGGCAACGCGGAAGTTTTCAAAGTTGTCGGATTGATTTTGGGAACACCCGAATTTCAAAGACAATAAAAACTAGCCAAAATCAATTTTCAAACGTCTAAAAATTAGGTTGAAAAATTCTATAAAGCAGTTTTGAGGTGAGCAATAATGGACAGAAGATATTTTTTGAAATCAAGCGGAATCGCTCTCGCCAGTTTCGGTTTAATGTCGGTTGCGCCGAATTTTTTGCATCAGTTTGCGAATGCGGCAACTTTAACCGACGCTAACGGTAAAAAGAAAATTTTAATCACTATTTTTCAACGCGGCGCGGTTGACGGACTTAATATGGTCGTTCCGCACGGCGACAGCGAATATTATAATTTGCGCCGTACAATAGCGGTTCCGAAACCGAATCAAACGGATGGCGCAATAAATCTGGACGGCTTTTTTGGGTTGCATCCGTCATTAAAACCGCTCGAAAAATTCTGGCAAAACAAACAACTAGCGGTGATTCACGCGGCAGGCTCGCCCGACAACACGCGCTCGCATTTTGACGCGCAGGATTATATGGAATCGGGAACGCCGGGCGTAAAATCAACGCGCGACGGCTGGCTCAATCGGGTTTTGCAAACAAGCAAAAGCGACAAAGAATCACCATTTCGTGCCGTTGCGATAAATGGACAAGTTCCGCGTAGCTTAATTGGTCGCGCTCCAACCATCGCAATGACAAATCTTTCCGATTTCGCCATTAACGCGGGCGCTTATACAAACGCCGTGCAAGGCGGATTTGAAGGCATTTGGCAGCAAAACTCGAAAGATTCTTTGAACGAAACCGGCAAGGAAACCATCAATAGCTGCGCTCGCCACCGATTTAGGTAAGCAAATGGACGATGTTGTAATTTTAACAATGTCCGAATTTGGTAGAACCGCACGCGAAAACGGCACGCGGGGAACTGACCACGGACACGCCAACGCTATGTTCGTTTTGGGAAATTCCGTAAAAGGCGGAAAAGTTTATGCCGATTGGAAAGGTCTCACGAACGATAAGCTTTATGAAGGACGCGATTTGGACGTAACGACCGATTTCCGCGACGTTTTCGGCGAGATTGCTTATAAACATTTAGGCAATAAAAATCTCGATAAAATCTTTCCAAATTATTCGGTAACTCCGAGCAAATTTAGAGGATTTTTGAGCTAGATGGCAAAATGTAACGATTAAAAAGCCTGCCTTTATTTTTGAAGGCGGCTTTTTTTACTTGGTATGCCCTGAAAGCTGAAAGCCGCAAGTTTTGACGCTCACGGCTTTTTCTCGCTTTTGTCTTTCTCTTTGCAGCAATTATTTTAAGGCGTAAATATCTCGTCATTAACAACGAAGTTAATGTTATTAATATCTTCCATTATTGAATGAACTTGCGTGTTATTAGCAAAAGCGAAACGCTTTGCTCTTGCCGTAAAAATATAAGTTTCACCTGCCGCGACATCAGTAAACCGATAATAACCAAAACTGGTCGTTTTTGTCGTTCGCGTATTACCTTGCGAATCAGTCATTGTAACGACGACATTTCTGATTCCTCTGTCACTTGTAGTCATCACTCTGCCACCAACCGTCACAGATGCCGCTGTTGGTGCTAATGTTTCAAATGCTCCTATATCAACTATGGCTACACCGTCGCTGTTTCCATCAATCAAGCGAAAAAATCCTAATCCTCGCTGGTCGGTCATTAATGGTAAAAAGGGATTATTAGAAGAACAAGTAGCAGTCACTACACAGTTATTACCTGCATCAACTGCTGGACTTCCAGGCAGAAGAGCACGTGTATCAGTTTGTCCGCCGTTGTCTTGTAATGGTCCCAGCAGCGGATTTATCGGAGCGGCAGCTGTGCCTACTATGTCTCCGTTTACTCCATTTGTAAAACCTGTACTGTCTGTTGAATTACCAATCAGATTGTTGCCTAATGAGGTAAACGCACCATCAACATCAGAACCGCTTGGAGCAGTATTATTCGCAATAATTGTATTGCGAACGTCTGCTATTACATTGTCTCTTAAACCGCCCCCGCGCACAGTCGCAGTGTTATTGCTGATGGTGACATTATTCAGGGTCATCGGTGCAAAGTTAATAATACCTCCTCCTATTTGCGCGGTGTTATCACCCGCCCTCACCAGCAGTATTGTTGCTGATTGTGGAGTTCAGAATATTGAGCCTTCCAATAGAGTGGTCAATACCTCCGCCACCGCCTCCTGCAAAGTTATTTCTGACAGTCACTTGAATAAGATTCAATGTTGGTCCATTTAAGGTACGAATGCCTCCACCATAAACAATATTGCCAGCATTACCATCAGCAACGGTTAATGCGCTGAGGTTTACAACAACACCAACACCTACAATAGAGAAAACCCGACTTGTGTTATTTCCACTGATGATTAAGTTTCTTGCGCCTGCTCCTGTAATCGTGATGTTGCTGGTAATCTGAAGTTCTCCAAGGGTAAGCCTAATGGTAGAAGGAAAAGCAAGAGCAAAAGTAATCGTATCATCACCTGCCGAAGCATTTGCCTGTTGAATTGCTGCTCTCAAAGTGCAATTACCCGAAGCATCTAAACATAAATTATCGCTTGTGCTGGCATCATTAGTATCGCCGTTGTTATTAACAACAAATGAGGCAGCAAAACTTATAGACGAGAAACTAATGACGAATATGAGAAGTAGGAGTAATTTTTTCATTTTGTTTTCCTTAAATTATTTGTACTAAAAATTTGGAAACTTAAAGCATAAAGAGCCGTTAAGTTAAAGCACGAAAATAGGGAGAAATAAGAGTTTCAGCAATGGCTGAAGGTAGATTAAATTACTTTCTCCATTAGTGTCAAGATTTTTTTCTAGTGGGTTATTGTCCTAATTTGTCTGCTAATAAACGACGGAGTTGACGCGGCGCGAAACCGAATACGCGCAAGCTACGAGTTAAGAAGAACCGCTATAACAAAGAAGATACTGTCTTGACAGTCAAGCAGAAAAAGCTAAACTCGCGTCAAAAGCTCGTTTGTGCTTGAGAACTCCGAAAGCGATGTGCAGTAGTTTTCTCATCGCCGCACAAACTATCTGCATCGGG
>JAIVJJ010000400.1 GCA_020200095.1 Acidobacteriota bacterium
GATTCAAGCGGCGTATATTCAAGATTTTGTGAAGTTGCCACTGCTTCGTAAGTCAATTTTCCGGCGTATGTGTTGACGCCTTCCTGCAAACCTTCGTCTTCGGCAATCGCTCGTTCAAAACCTTTATTTGCCAAATCAAGCGCATACGGCAAAGTTGCATTGGTCAGCGCAAATGTTGAAGTGCGCGGAACCGCTCCCGGCATATTCGCCACGCAGTAATGCAAAACGCCTTCTTCGTAATAGGTTGGGTTTGAATGCGTAGTCGCGTGCGTTGTTTCAAAACAACCGCCCTGATCAACTGCAACATCAACCAAAACCGCGCCTTTTTGGATGTCTTTCAACATATCTCTTGTAACAAGCTTTGGAGCTGCCGCGCCGACCACCAAAACCGCGCCGATAATTAAATCAGCATGCGAAATTGCTTCGTTTATTGCGTAACGGCTGGAAGCAAGCGTTTGAACTTTTGAAAGGAAAATGTCATCGAGTTGGCGCAAGCGGTCAAGGTTTTTATCAATAATCGTAACGTGCGCGCCCAACCCGATTGCCATTTTCGCCGCTTCCGTTCCGACAACGCCACCACCGATAATTACAACTCTGCCTGCCGTTACGCCCGGAACGCCGCCCAACAAAATGCCGCGCCCGCCGTTCATTTTTTCCAGATATGTCGCGCCGACCTGCACCGACATTCTGCCTGCCACTTCCGACATCGGCGTTAAAAGTGGTAAAGTTCCGCGCCGGTCAGTGATTGTTTCATACGCAACGCCGGTTACTTTGCGTTCCATCATTTGCTTGGTTAACTCGAACTCCGGCGCAAGATGCAAATACGTAAAAAGCAATTGATTTTCGCGCATTCGCGGATATTCCGGCGCAATCGGTTCTTTGACTTTGACAATCATATCGCCTTCGCCCCAAACGTCATCTGCCGTTTCAAGCATTGTCGCGCCTGCTCTTTCGTATAATTCATTGCCGAAACCTGAACCTTCGCCCGCGCTTTTTTCGACAAAAACCGTATGTCCCGCATCAGTCAACGCCCGCACTCCGGCAGGTGTTAGTCCAACGCGGTATTCGTTATCTTTTATTTCCTTTGGTAATCCGATTTTCATTGTGTTCTCCGATAAATAAATTCAAATACTAAATTTCAACCAAATCAATCTGCGCTCGTTGCAGTTTGCCCGAATAATCAATATAGAGCGATTTCCATTCCGTGAAAATATCCAAAACCTGCGTTCCCGCCTCGCGGTGTCCGTTGCCTGTTCCTTTCGTTCCGCCAAACGGCAGATGCACTTCCGCGCCGATGGTCGCCGAATTAACGTAGCAAATTCCCGTGTAAAGTTCCTGCATCGCGTAGAACGATTGATTTACGTCCTGTGTGTAAATTGCCGACGACAAACCGTATTTTACATCGTTTACAATATCAATCGCTTCATCCAAAATCGAAAATGGAATCACGCTTGTTACAGGTCCGAAAATTTCTTCCTGTCCGATTCGCATCTTTGGCGCAACGTCCGTAAAAACGGTCGGCTCGATAAAATAACCGTTTTTGTATTCGCCTTTTGTTAAGCGATTTCCGCCGCACGCGAGCGTGGCTTTATCTTCTTTTTGTCCGATTTCGATGTAACTCAATATCTTTTCCATCGCCGCTTGATTGATAACCGGACCGACCTCGGTTTTTTCGTCCAAACCGTTGCCGACTTTTAATCGCTTTGCTCTTTCGACTAACTTTTCAGTGAATTTTTTATAAACTTTTTTATGAACGACCAGCCGTGAGGAAGCCGTGCATCTTTGTCCGCTTGTTCCGAACGCGCCCCACAGAGAGCCTTCGACGGCGTTGTCAATATCCGCGTCGTCCATTATGATAATCGCGTTTTTGCCGCCCATTTCTAAGCTGACGATTTTGTTTTGGCTGGCGCATTGTTCTGCAATAATTCTGCCTGTGTCGGTTGAACCCGTAAAGGAAATCAAACGCACGTCTCTATGATTAACTAGCGGCGAGCCGACATCTGCGCCGTGTCCGTTGACAAGATTAACGACGCCTTTCGGAATTCCGGCTTCTTCGCAGGATTTTATTAAGTTGATTGTCGAAAGCGGAACGTCTTCGCCGGATTTGATAACGACCGTGTTTCCGCAAACCAAAGCCGGAATCAATTTCCACGAAGGAATCGCCATCGGAAAATTAAACGGCGTAATCAAACCGCAAATTCCCACAGGTTGACGGACGCACATCGCAAATTTGTTCGGCATTTCCGCCGGAGTCGTAAAGCCGTGCAAACGCCTGCCTTCACCCGCCGTAAAATACGTGCAGTCAATCGCTTCCTGCACGTCGCCGCCCGTTTCCTTCAAAACCTTGCCCATTTCGCGCGTCATCTCGCGTGAAAATTTGTCTTTGTCGCGTTCTAAAATTCGCGCCAGACGAAAAAGAATTTCAGCGCGTTTCGGCGCGGGCGTTTTGCGCCAACGAGTCGCCGCGCTTTTTGCCGCTTCAACAGCTCGATTTACATCTTCCTCATTTGATAAAGGAAAACGCCCGACAACATCACTTGTGTCAGCCGGATTGATGTTTTCAAAATACTCGCCTGACGCAGAT
>JAIVJJ010000401.1 GCA_020200095.1 Acidobacteriota bacterium
TTTGTGTCAACAACCTTCTGTTCATCAATATAGACACTGAACTCTCCAAGTCCGCCTTTGACTGTTTCTACCTCTATGTTGTTTTCTTTTTTCAATTGGGCTGCCACACGGGAAGCCATCATTCGCTTGATGCGTCAAACAAAACAATAATGAATTGATACTTTTCTCATAACTTTGTTCCTCTTTGCATATATGACTTAGGCTCATTAATGCTTTTCCACTACTTTTACAATTACTCATAAAGAACAGACCGTAACACCGCCATTTATTTTTGAATGTCCCAAGTTCCTAAAATCTCGACATATTTTGCGTGTTTCCTACGTAGTTCGTTGAATCTATCGGTGAACTTGGGGTCGGTTGGCTTTACCATCTTGAATAGTTCTACCCGGTCTCTAAAGAATTGCTCATATGCACTTGGCGTAAATGTCAGCAAAATCCTAGTTGGAACTGTCCCAAAGTTTCCTTGTCCGTGCGGCGTTCCTCGCGGGATCAAGACATATGAACCAGCCGGATATTCGGAAATTTTGTCTTTGATTTTAACTGTCAAGACTCCTTCCATTACATAGAAGGATTCATCCCAATGATTATGCTGATGCAAAGCGGTTTTGTAGCCCGGCATTTCCTTTAATTCAAACAGTGAAAACGCCCCATTAGTGTCTTCACTGGAAGCGAGAAACCGCACTGTTCCGGCATCATAGGGTATTTCCTTGGCTTCATTGGGCGTTCGAGCAATGACTTTAGGTTTGGTTTTGTCCGGCTCGGATTGAATTTTTGTAGGATTCGTTTGAGCTTCTGACGCTAACTCAAAACCGAAGATTAGCGTAAAAATAATGGGCACTAACAAAAGTTTTTTATTCATAATGTATCTCCTCTTCTCATACTAATTAGGGTGTAAAACCGACGCGGCGCAGCAAATCCTGAAAGCGCGGGTCTGAGCGCAGGCTGTCATAGATTGGGGATTTTAGATATATTAACTCCGCCTCTCTCTGCTCATAAGCCTTTTCTAGTAAAGCAAATGCTCGGTCATTTTCTCTGAGCTGTGCATAAAAAGATGCCTCGACGCTCAACGGGAGCGATGATTCCGAGTGCGATGCACGTCTTTTTTCAGCAATCTCAATTTGTTTGCGCCAATAGCCGTTTGCGCCTGATTTTTTATAGCCTTCTCTTAACTCCGTCGCTTCTTTGGCTGCTTCTTCGGGTGATATTGCTTGAAGAACGGAATGCTTTTCAAATTCTGAAATGGCTTCTTCAAACATTTCCTTTTCTTCATAAGTAAGCTCTAAATACAGATGTGCGCGAGGAAAGTTTCTGTCCATTTCAACCGTCTTTTGCAACTGCTCTATCGCTTGGTCGTACTGGCGGTTTTTCTTCATTTCCGCGATAGCTTCATCGTTTCGCCCTAACACAAGTAAATTCCCGGAATGCCATTGACGAGTAGTAGCGTCGTTGGGATTGAGTTCGATTGCTCGTCTGAACTCCTTTTCAGCTTCTGGAAAATTCCAATCATAGTCTGCTTTAATGCTTGCCAAAGCGGTATGAGCATCGGCAAGAGTTTCATCCATCTCCAACGCCTTCATTGCCGCCGCCCTTGCCTTTTCGTATGGCTCTTTTGGAGACTCTCTCGCGTAATTAGGAATTAGGATATATGCTTGGGCAAGACCTGCGTAAGCCAAAGCGTAATTTGGGTCTTTATCAACCGCCTGCTGGAAGTAATCTACGCTTTTTCTGATATCCGCGCCGGTTCTTTTGTTCCAGTGGTATCTACCCTTCAAATAAAGCTGATAGGCTTCTGGATTAACGGTAAAGTTCTTTGATAATTTTTGCTCGTCTGCGCCAGATAATCTTGTTCGCAACTTCTGTGAAACATCCCGCACAATTTCACTTTGCAACGCGGCTATGTCTGTAAGTTTGCGGTTGTATTGCTCACCCCAAATCTGATTGCCCGTCCGCGCATCAACCAATTCCAAACTAAGAAGTAAATTATCGCCGCGTTGCACAACGCGCCCGTTCAGGATTGCCTGCACGGTTAGTTCCGAGGCGACAGTTTGCGTGGTAACCGTTTTACCTTTGTAGTGAAACACGCTGCTTCGCGCTTTTACTGACAGCTTTGGAAGCTGTGAAAGGCTGTTAATCAAAGTTTCGGTCATCCCGTCTGACAAGTATTCGACATCAACATTTCCGCTTTCATTGACAAACGGCATCACGGCAATTGATTCGATTTGTGCCGCCGAACGATTGGCGAAAAACCAGTAACCTAATCCGATAGCAGCAAGCAATAAAATTGCCAAACCGACCACGAAACCGCGTTTGTGTTGTTTGATTTCCGTTGCAATGTATTCCGCGCTTGAAGTCGTATGTGCGGCATTACCTGTCGCCGCATTGAAAACTTGAGTTTTTACGTTTTCTCGATTGGGTGAAGATGTGCGCTCCAGCTTGTTTTGAAATTCCAAATCTTGCTTTACATCTTTCAGGTCAATGAGCAAATCTTTCGCTGTTTGATAACGCTCTTCTCGGTCTTTCTTGAGCGTCTTGCTGATGATGCGTCCAATCTCTTGCGGAACTTCTGGAATCAGTTGTTGAATAGGCACAGGTTCTTTATTAAGAATCGAGCCGATAACATCCATCGCATTCTCGCCTTCAAACGGCTGCTTTCCTGACAAACTTTCGTAAAGCACAACTCCGAAACTGAATATGTCGCTTCTGGCATCAACTGGTTTTCCTTTAGCCTGCTCAGGCGACATATAACTTGCAGTTCCGATTATCGTCCCGGGTGTTGTTCCCTCAGCTTTAATAGTCGTTGCTGCTTCTGCATCAATCGTTGCAACCTTTTTCTCCGTTAATTTGGCAATTCCGAAATCAAGAATCTTAACTACTCCATCCGGGCGAATCATTACGTTTTCTGGCTTAATATCACGATGAACTATTCCCGCACGATGCGCCGCGTCCAAAGCAGATATAACTTGAATTGCAACGTCAAGAACAGATTTGAAATTCATCCGTTCACTTTTCAAACGGCTGTGCAGTGTTTCTCCCTCAATATATTCAGTAGCGATGAAATGTGTCTTGTCAGTTTTGCCGATTTCGTGAATAGTGATGATGTTCGGGTGATTAAGAGCAGAGGCGGATTTAGCTTCTTGCACGAATCGGCGCATCCGTTCCGTATCATTTGCCAAATCTTGGGGTAGGATTTTTAGTGCAATCAGACGTTCCAGTTCTGTATCTTCTGCTAGGAACACTTCACCCATTCCGCCTTTTCCAATTGCAGACCGGATTTTGTATCGCCCAAGTTTGTCACCTGTTGAAATCATTCGTAAAGTGAGCAGATTTTAGCACGAGTAAAGAGTTTATTAAATTATTTTCTGAATTATAAATGAGATAGGCTTTACTAAAGATAGAGAAACAAGGCAGAGCACTTTCAAAGTATTCCAGATGAACACTTCTCTACAAAAGGCTGAGGGACTCTGTATGGGCTGTTAGACGGGTTGTAGCCTGATGTCTCTGTGTTCACGGAAAGATTCTAGAATTTCAAAATATAGATTTCTTAACTTTGTTTTTGCCAAACCAACCTCTGAAGTGAAATAAAGGCTTTGTGAAAAAGCATAGAAATACCAGTAGCCTCTCTAAGTGGTGTGGTATATAGGTTTACCTTATGATAAGGTATTTGCCCATCTTAGGATGCCAATGGAAAATTTAAAGCTCTTGTAGCCCCATTTAAAGCTCAGGAATGGCTGGCTTAGATTACTAAACCTTCTTTACTGATTACGGCGTGAAACCGACGCGACGGATCAAATCTTGAAAGTGGGGGTCGCCACACAAATCGTCCAGTCTTGCGTCGTGCTTGAGAAAAATCAGTACGTGCTGCCTATCATTGTAAGCGGTATCCAGCC
>JAIVJJ010000402.1 GCA_020200095.1 Acidobacteriota bacterium
GTGAAGAACGCTATCAAACGGCGAAGGATTTGCTGATTGATTTGAAGGACGCGCGGCAGGAACTGGAATTTCAAAACAAGTTGGAACGCACCGCCGCGCCGCATCGAGAGCAAGCCGAAACGCTAATCATTGACGCGGCAACGACCGACTCGGCGCAAAAAACATTAACCGCGGAATACATCACCGCGGAAATCAAAAATCACAAACTCGCTACAATCGCCGCGCTGCTGGTTTTGACGGTCGGCTTCGCGGCTCTTTACTATTTCACACGCGGCAGCGTCTCAAATAAACAAACAAGCAGCGAGACGATAAATTCGCTTGCCGTGCTGCCGCTCAGATCGCTCGACGCGGGTGAAAATTATCTGGGCTTAGGGATTACCGACGCGGTTATCAGGCGAATCAATCAGACGGGCAAGTTGATTGTGCGCCCGACGAGCGCCGTGCGCCGTTATCTCAAAGAGGACACGGACACACTCGCCGCCGCACGGCAGTTAAACGCCGACGCGGTGCTTGAGGGAAGCGTCCAGCGTGCCGACGACCGTTTGCGCGTGAGCGTTAATCTGCTTCGCACCGGCGACGGCGTATCTTTGTGGTCTGATAACTTCGATATGCGGATGACCGACATCTTCACGATTCAAGATACGGTGGCGCGACAGGTTGCTTCTCGTTTGCAATTGCAACTCGACCCATCGCAGCAGACGCGACTCACGAAGCGTTACACATCAAACCCCATCGCATATGAGTTTTATATGAAGGGCGTTTATAACTTAGACCAGCGGATGTCATTAGCCAAATCACAATGGGAAGTGACCATTGATTTTTTCAAAAAGGCGATTGAAGCAGACCAGAATTTCGCGCTGGCGCACGCGCAACTCGCCCTCGCCTACGCAACGATGGCGGTCTTTATCGAACCGACGGAGCCACTGTGGGCAGAGCGAGCGAAGGAAGAAATCAATCGGGCGCAGACGCTCGACCCGCAGCTTGCCGAAACTCACCTCGCGCGCCAGCAACTCCTGTTTAGCAGGTATGAAGGTTTTCAAGGCGAAGCTGCTGTTCGTGAACTGCTTTTAGCGCAGCAACTCAACCCGAACGTCGGTTACGGTGAGTTGGCATACCTTTATATACACCTCGGACTCGACGACTTCGCCGCGCGTGAACTACAACGCGCGTTCGAGATTGACCCGACGAGCGAGTTTGCCAAAGGTCAGACACTTAGTATGTATGAGATGAGCGGTAAGTATGATGAATGGTTCGCCGCTCATCAGAGGTTTTACCCTAACGACCCTATCTCGGCTGGGTATTTCTTGGGCAAAGGTCGTTTGGAGGAGGCGCAAAAGGCGATTGAAGAAACATCAGCGAAATATCGTTTTGATGAGTTTACTTTGCTGCCCAAAAAAGCTCTGCTCTTTGCATTGAAAGGAGATTTCCGCGCTGCGGAGGCGTTGATTCCTTCCATCCTCAGCAGACATCCTGTCAAAGACCCCTATTATCATCACGCCGCTTACGACATCGCCTGCATCTACGCGCTGGAAGGTAAGAGCGTTGAAGCCGTCAGATGGTTAAGAGAGGCTGCCGCCACGGGTTTTCAATGTTATCCCCTGTTCGAGCGTGATGCTTATTTGAACCGCATCAGACAAACGCCCGAATTCATCCAATTCATGGCGGAGATGAAAGCGCAGAATGAAAGATACAAGCGCGAGTTTGCCTAAGAAGCATATCGAATTTTGCAAGCAGTAATCAATGCCGCAAATTGTCAATCAATGCACCGCCGAACTCATTCGAGCAGAGCGCGGATAGCGCGGCTTTCCTCCAACAGCTTGAGGGGCTGTGTGTCCGCGCCCGCTCAATTCGAGCGATCAGCAGTTGTTCATTTGAGCAGTCTGCGTCCTTCCCCGCCTTGTTCCGCTCTATGATCTTCGTCTCCTTCGTGTTCTTCGTGGTTAAATCCCTCTCTCCAGATTAAGTCACTGCGCTTTTAACTTCGCATGGCGTCTCTTGCCAGTGTTACACTCGCACTACGTAATCAAATCTACACTTCGGAAAAGGAGAGTTCTATATGCTCAAGGAAGGCGATCTCGCGCCTGACTTTTCGACGCGCGACTCACACGGCGAGCCCGTTCAGCTCTCGGACTATCGCGGCCAAAACGTCGTGCTTTATTTTTACCCGAAGGACGACACGCCCGGCTGCACGAAGCAAGCGTGTTCGTTCCGCGACGCTAATTCGACTTACGAACAGCACGGCATCAAAGTCCTCGGCGTCTCGCTCGATGACGAAGAGTCGCACCAAGCGTTCGCGCAAAAATACGATCTGCCGTTCACGCTCCTCGCCGACACTGACCACTCCGTCTCGGACGCTTACGGCGTTTACGGCGAGCAAACGTGGGGCGACAAAAAATTTATGGGCGTCGCGCGCAAAACATTTCTGATCGACAAAGAAGGACGCATTAAAAAGGTGTTCGACAAGGTCAACGTCGAACAGCACGCCGACGAAGTCTTGCAGGCGTTCGGGCAGTAGCCGCAAGCGGGAATCAGGCTTGGCGCTCAAGGATTATCTGCGCGATAGCGCGCAGCAAAGCGG
>JAIVJJ010000270.1 GCA_020200095.1 Acidobacteriota bacterium
AAAACCGCCAAGCCGATTTCTCTAGTTCCTTCAATCGCCGCTTGAAACGGATTCATTCCTTTTTCTTCGACAAAGCGGTAAATGTTTTCCAAAACGACAATCGCGTCGTCAATCACAATACCAACCATCAATGTCAGCGAAAGCATCGTGATTGAATTAAGCGTGTAGCCCATCGCATACATCAGCGCGAAAGTCGAGATAATCGAAGTCGGAATCGCCAGAGCCGCGATAATCGTCGAGCGAAAACTCCACAGAAAAAGAAACACGACAGCAGCCGCCAGAAGTCCGCCGACAACAAGATGTTCTTCAATCGCGTTCAGCGAGTTTTCGATAAAAATCGAGTTATCGCCGATAATCCGCATTCGGTAGTTTTTCGGCAGAGTTGGCTCGATTTCCTTTAATCTTTCCTTTAATTCCTGCGCGACGGCAACCGTGTTTTGTCCCGATTGTTTTGAAACAATGAGAGTTACGGCAGGCTGACCGTTTAAAAGTGCCTGCGAGCGAATTTCTTCCGCGCCGTCTTCGACGTAACCTAAATCTTTGACTTTGACTTGATAATTGCCGCGTGTGGCGACAACTACATTTGCAAATTCTTCGGGTTTTTTAATTTTGCCGAGCGTGCGTACGCTTGTTTCCGTTTGTCCTTGGTCAAGCCTTCCGCTCGGAAACTCAATGTTTTGAATTCTCAACGCGTTGGTGACTTCCGCCGCCGTGACGTTATACGAACGCATTTTGTCCGGGTCAATCCAGACATTTATCTGGCGCTCGCGCCCGCCGATAATCGTTACCTGCCCGACCCCATTAACCGATTCGATGCGCTCTTTTATTCGATTTTTCGCAACTTCCGTTACGTCTTTTAATGAAGTCGGCGCGGAAACGACAATACGCAAAATCGGGGCGGCGTCGGTATCGAGTTTTTGAACCGTCGGCTGTTCGGCGGTTGCGGGCAGACGCGGAATAACGGTCTGAACGCGGTTTTCAACTTCCTGCGCTGCAATGTTGACATCCTTTTCCAGAACGAATTGCACGAAAACCTGAGCGATGCCTTCGACCGAAGACGAGCGCAACTCGTCAATGCCGCTAATTGTATTAACCGCTTCTTCAATCTTTTCCGTTACTTCAGTTTCGATTTCCTGCGGCGACGCGCCCGGATTGATAACCGTTATCGTAATCGTCGGAAAGTCAATCTTCGGAAAAAGGTCAACGCCCAAAGAGAAAAACGAAAATGCTCCGACCGTTACCAGCGACAAAATCAACATCGTCGCAAAAACGGGTCGCTTAACACAAACTTCTGCTAACCATTGCATAATCTTTTAGTTCAAGGTTCAAAGTTTAAGGTTTAAAGTTCAATTATTGATAACGCAAACTTTGAACCTTGAACTTTAAATTTGTGAGGCTATTGCCTCACGGCAACTCCATCATAAATCTGCTCTAAATTTCTTGTCGCAATAACTTCGTTTTCCAGAACGCCTTGTTTGACCTCAATCAAATCGTTTTCGAGCAGTCCGAGTTTGACTGTTCGCTCCTGCGCTCTGCCTTCCTTGATAACAAAAACTTTATTTGTTTCGCCTTCGGTTTTCACCGCGCTGGTTGGAATCATTACCGTCGGCGCGGGTGTGGATTGCGTGATTCTCACGGTTGCAAACTGACCGGGTTTTAATAATCCGCCAACGTTTTCGACTTCCGCTTCAACCGTCAAAGTTCTCGATGTGGCATTTAAGTTTGGAGAAATTCGCGTAACGACTCCGCTAAACTTTCGGTCTGGATACGCGCTTGTTTGAATTGAAACTCCTTGTCCAGCCGCGATTTGTCCGATTGACTGTTCGGGAATGTCAATTCGAAGCCGCAAAACGCTTGTTCGCAAAATCGTGGCAATTTTTGAGCTTGTCGAAGCAAACTCGCCGACATCGGCAATTCTTTCCGCAATATAACCGCTTAAAGGTGCATAAACAGTCGCATCCGAGATTGCTTTTTGTGCGGTTGCAATTTGCGTTTGCGCCGCATCCGCCGCCGACTGCGCCGTTCTGACTGCGGCTTGTGCCGTCTCGACTTGTGCTTGCGCCGTTCGAATTGCGGAAACGGCTACAGCGGCGGTTGAACGCGCTTCGTCAAGCTGCGCCCGCAGTTGGTCGCGCTGCGCTTTGCGCTGGTCGTAACTTGAGCGCGAAACATCTCCGGTTTCAAGCAATCTCTCAAATCGCCCTAATTCCTTTTCGGCTAAATCCAGTTGCGCTTGAGTGGAGCGAACCTGCGTAAAAGTTTCAATATTGAAATTGCTGCCCTGTGTTAGTCCCAAGCGCGATTGCGTTTGTCGCACGTTTGCCCGCGCTGCTTCAACTTGCGCCTGCGCTTGCTGCACATTCGATTTTGCTTGATTAACTTGCGCCTCGGCTTGCTGAAGCCGAATTCGCGCATCGCGGTCATCAAGTTGAACCAGCACATCTCCTTTTTGCACGTAACTGCCCAAATCAAAATTTACCGCAGTGATTTTTCCGCCGACAGTAGGCGCGACATCCGTCTGCGAGTCACTCGCAAGACTTCCCGTTGCTTCAAAATACGTCGGCATATTTTGCACAATTGCCGTTGCCGTTGTTACATCAACAATCTGCGGTTGAGCGGAATTAACGTTAACGCTCACATCCGTTTCCGCTTTTGAACCGCTGCAAGCCGCAATTCCCAAACTGAAAATCGTAATTAAAATTGCAAAACTTATAAATTTTATTGCTTTCATTTTCTTTCTTTCTCTACGCTCTTTTCGCCTCTGAGAGAAACTGTTTCTCGTTTGCGGAAAACTATTTTTTTATTCCATTCAGCAAAATTTCCGCGAACGAACGCGCCGCTTTTTCGTCGGTTACGTCAAGCAGTCGCCGCTTTTTGTCCCACAGGATATTATTTAAAGAATGATGAATCAGCATTCCGAGAAAAGCGCGAACGACGATGCCCGGTTCAACTTCACGCATCGCGCCTTCGGCTTGACGCTGGCGGATGTATGAGCCGATAAACTCGTAAATTCGTGAAACGAATTGGTCGAAAAACATCTGCGAAAGCTCGTGTTCGTCAAGGGCGGAATAAAATAGAAGACGCATAAAATCAACATCTTCCTTGTGATGCAGAAGCGCACCGACGCCAAAATTATAAAAAACAGCGTAATCGTCTCTTTCCTCAATCGCGCGTTTCATAACAGGATTTTCCCAAGGCGGATTTTTTGTTCCGCCTTCGCAGACTTTGTAATCTAAAATCGCGTGGTAAAGCTCGCTCTTCGTCGCAAAATGGCGAAACACCATCGCTTCCGAAACACCAGCCATTCGCGCGATTTCTTTGGTCGTCGTGCCGTTAAACCCGTTTTGTGAAAACAGACGAATCGCTACCTGCAAAATCTGCGAGCGCCGTTCGTCACCGGACATTCGGCTTGTCACCACTTCATTTGTTCCTAATTCTTTGATCAATAAAATCTCCAGTCTAATAAGTAAGTGCTTACTTACCTTCTCAAATAATCAAATACTTTGTCAAGAACCGTTCGTGAACTTTTTCATAAAATAAATCGTATCAACTTTTTGAGGTGAAAAGGCATCAAAAAGCCCGAACATGATTGAGGTTTAATTCGATTCAGGTAGAAATTTATAAAAAAGGAGATTGAAGAAAATGGAAAATACGGAAACAAAAAACGAACAGGGTTTGATAAAACCTGATGTTCATAACGGCGAGGACAAAGGACAAAACGAATATATGAACGATTTTAGGGGACAAGCGCAGGAATATGGGCAAAAATTTCAGGACGCGGCGATGAAAGCCAAAGATTACGCGACTGAAACTTTTGCTCAGGCGAGCGATAAATTTAAGGAATTGCAAAATAGAGACCCGAAAGAGTTGGTTGAAGACGCAAAGGAATATGCGCGTCAGAAACCCGGACAAACGATTATGATTTCGGCAGCAATCGGGTTATTGGTCGGTTTTTTACTGCGTAAAAAATAGCTTATATTTTCAACGAATGAAAAGGCGATTTGAGAATCTCAAATCGCCTTTTCAGCTTTCAGGTAAAATTTATTTACCAAAATGTATTTCTTACAAACGACTAACTCGTATCAGAATTAATCGTTTATAAGTTAAAAATTTTGTGTAAAAACAGAATAAACTTTGATTTATGCTTCGTTTCGCGCATGAATCAAACGGCGCATTCCATCGGTAAATTTCACGTCAATTTTTTGCGGCTCGATAACGCTCAAAACTTCGCCGTAACCGAATGACGAGTGCATCATCGTTTGACCTTTACGGTAGGTGCGCGTGCGGTCATACGGCGTGCTAGTTTTCACCTTGCCATCGTCTTTCGCCGCGGCAATGCCGCTTTTAAAAGCACTAACCGTCGAGCAAACCATGCAGGTTACTTTTGAGATTAATCCTTTTTTAGTCAAAGTCGTAATCGCATGGCTTTGTTCGCTACCGCATTTAGCGCAAGTTTTACTGACTAATTGTCCGACAATAAATATTTTATCTTCCATAAATCACCTTTCCTTTTTATTTTAGAATTATCTGTTATTTTAGAATTATCTTGAACGTCGCGGGCGAAACGAGCGAAAACTTTTCTTTGTGCTCGAAAACTCTTTCGGTTTAATTGCCGATGTCGTCAAAACCCCACCGAAAGCAGGTAACAAAACTCGCTCGACCGTTTGTCCGGTTAATTTTTCAATCGCCCGCATCGAAAGTTCTTCGTTTGCGGTCACGAGCGTGATGGCGCGCCCTTTGTTTCCCGCGCGTCCGGTTCGCCCGATGCGGTGAACGTAATCTTCCGGCGCTTCCGGCACGTCGTAATTTATAACGTGCGAAACCAAATCAACGTCAATTCCGCGCGAGGCAATATCGGTGGCGATAAGAACGCGCGTTTTTCCGTTTTTGAAACTTTTCAACGCCGCTTCGCGCTGCGACTGCGAACGGTCGGCGTGAATGCGATTTGCTTTATGAGAACGCGCTTCGAGAATATGCGAAAGACGATCCGCGCCGCGTTTTGTGCGGGTAAAAACCAGAACACGCTCAAAACGTTCACGCTCAAGCAAATCAAGCAGCAACGCGGTTTTCGATGCGCTCGCCACCGGATAAACCGTCTGTTCAATAGTCTCGGCAGGTTTTCCGCGTTTGCTGACGGCAACAAACTCCGGCGCGTTCATCATCGAAGAAGCGATTTTTTCGATTTCCGATGAAATTGTCGCGGAAAACAATAAAGTTTGTCGTTTGACCGGCAATTTTGGCACGATTCGTTTTATCGCGGGCAAAAATCCCATATCGAGCATTCTATCAGCTTCGTCTAAAACGAGCGTCGTCAAATTTGAAAAATTCAACGCGCCGCGCTCCATAAAATCCATCAATCTGCCGGGTGTTGCGATAACGATATTCGCGCCGCGCAAACCGTCGATTTGATGTTTATAACCCGCGCCGCCGATAAGCGCGATGCAGCGAATTTTTTTCGGCGCAAGCATTCGGCAGGCGGTTTCGAGTTGCAAAGCGAGTTCGCGCGTCGGAGCGAGAATCAAAGCTTTAATGCCGGAAATTTTCTGTTCCGATAACTGTTTGAGAATTGGCAGAAGAAACGCGGCGGTTTTCCCGGTTCCGGTTTCGGCGCAGGCGATTAAATCAGAACCGTCTAAAATGACGGGAATCGCTTGTTTTTGAATTGGCGTCGGTTCTGTATAACCGAGCGACTCGCACTGACGCAAGAGCGCGTCGGGCAAGTTTAGTTTTGTAAAACCCATATAAATCTTTAAAAATCCTTTTTGTTTTGCTCAAGCGTCGAAACGCGAACTGAAATTTTTAATAAACGAAAAGGAATTTAGCTGGATTAAAAAAGCGGGTTTTTCCGATTTCTGATACTGCGTTTTTTGAGTTGTAAACGCACGAACTTTTTTCTTTTCCGTAATAATAAAAAATGTTTTAGCGGCTTCGGCTGTATTTACTATTGCCAAAGCCGCTTTTTTTGAAAAGTAATATAATACTTACCAGCGTGAACCGCCGCCGCCGCCACCGCCGTAACCGCCGCGTCCGCCGCCACCGCCACCACGATTGCCGCCACCGCCGCCAGCGCGATTTTCGCGTGGTTTGGCTTCGTTAACAACGAGTGCGCGACCGTCAATTTCCTTACCGTTCAATTGCTCGATGGCTGCCGCGCCTTCTTCTTTGCTTGACATTTCGACAAAGGCGAAGCCACGTGAACGACCCGTGTCGCGGTCTTCGATGATATTGGTTGATTCGACTGTTCCGGCTTGACCGAAAAGTTCTTGCAGATCTTCGTTTGAAGTATTAAACGATAAATTACCGACGTAAAGTTTGGTAGACATAAAAATCCTCTCTCCGTACTTTAGGAGTGTCAAAAGAAGTTTTAACGCGGAGTGTGCTTCGGCGAAACGGTTGCAGCGTGAAGGCTTGCGGTCAAAATAGCTTCTGTTAGTTAATAGCGAACCTAATCTCGAACTATCCAAAACGCTACCGTTGATAAAGAGAGAAGGAATGAACAATTAATATAATGTACTATTTACCAGCAAATAGCAAGTTAAAATTATTTAATTCAATTTGCAGCAGATAGTTTTGCTTTGTAGAAAGCTGATTTTTTCGCGATCTTCTTAAAAGTTCTTCTGCTTTATCCAATCACCGGCAACATCACGCGCGGCGCGTTTATTGCCATCAACTTCGTAATTTAAACCACGCATTTCTTCGGTCGATATTGCATTGTTTAATTTTTGAAAAGTTTCATCGAGCTTTTGTAAACTGTCTTTTCGCGCAATGAATACGGCTTGATATGGCGGAAAATATTTTTTATCGTCTTCGAGCTGAAACAAATCCATCGCGGAAATCAAACCGTCGGTCGAATTCCCTGCTATCAAATCAACTTGTCCCGCAGCCAAAGCGCGATATGTCAAAGACAAATCCATTTCACGCGGTTGTTTCGCAAAATTAAAATTATAGCTTCGCGCAAAACCGGCGTAACCGTCGGCGCGAGACATAAAATCCTGACCGAATCCGGCTTGCCAATTTTTTGAAAGCGGCACGGCATCTGAAATCGTTTTCAAATTAGAATCTCGCGCAGCTTTTCCCCGCACCAAAATTGCAAAATCGTTTGAGAAACCGAGCGACGGACTCAAAATAAGATTAAACTTTTCGGCATATTCGGTTTTTGTTTGTTGATAAACAGCATCGGGATTTGTAATCGGTTGATGTTTTAGAATTGCCGTAAAAGCCGTTCCCGTATATTCGGGGTAAATGTCCAATTGATTCGATAAAAGCGAGTCGTGCGCGAGATTGCCGCCGAGTTCAAATTGTCTTTCGACGGTTATACCTTTTTTCTCTAACATCTGCGCCAGAATTTCCGCTAAAATCACCGATTCGGTAAAATCCTTCGAGCCAACGCGAATTTTTTGATTTTTGTTTTCGGAAACATTTTCTTGATGTTCAATTTGAGATTTGAAATTTGGAATAAAACTCAAACCGAGAAGAAGCGCCACTAAAGCAGCCACACCGATAGCGATGAATTTTCGTCTTTGATTTACAGATTTATTTTCGGCGCGAACCGGCGCGAAAACTTTTTCGATTCTTCCCAAAGCAAAATCCGCAATCAAAGCCAGAATTGCCGAAGAAATCGCGCCTGCCAAAAGCAAATTATTATCGTTTTGCCGAAGTCCGCGAAAAATATAAGTTCCTAAACCGCCCGCGCCGACGGCTGCCGCAATTGTCGCTACGCCAACAGAAATCACAACCGCGACCCGAATTCCGGTTAGAATAACAGGCATTGCAAGCGGCAATTCGACCTGCCGCAAAACTTGCGCGTCGGTCATTCCCATTGCAACGGCAGCTTCGCGGACTTTCGCGTCAACGCCGGAAATTCCCGTTACAGTGTTGCGAATAACCGGCAGAAGCGCGTAAAGCGCAAGCGCAATAATCGCCGTTTTCGCACCGATCCCACCGACGAACGGAAGCGGAATCAGTAAACCGAACAAAGCTAAACTCGGAATCGTCTGCATCACGCTGGCAAAACCCAAGACCGGTGTTTGCAGAGATTTTCGGCGCGTTAATAAAATGCCCAGCGGCACGCCAATCAAAACGGCGAACAAAGTTGAGATTAAAACGAGAAAGAGATGTTCGCGTGTTAAAGCGAGAAGTTCAACCCAATTTTGTTGGAGAAACTCGAAGAAATTCATCTTACGCAACAATTCTAAGTCTCAGGCGTTTTATCATTGTCAGCTTATCTCAACCACAAAGAGTATCTATGAAACAATTCGTTATTAGCAAGTTTTATCTTAGGTTTGTCACTTGTTTTCTTACGTTTGTATTTTCTATAGCCATTGTTTTTGCTCATAAAATTTACATTAACAGGCAAGGTGTTTTTAACAATGCTGCATGGGGTGGCAATGTAAAACTTATGAAACTTGTAACTTTATTAGGCGTTGATGTTGATTCTTCGGCTTGCGAATACGAAACTTGTCCTGCTCCTATTGTTTTAGCAGCTTGGTATGGTAAAGACGAAGCAGTTTTATATTTGCTGGATAAAGGAGCAGACGTTAATAATAAACGCAACTGGGAAAAAACGGCGCTAATGATGGCTGCATTCAATGGAAATGAAAAAACGGTTAAATTATTATTATCGAAAGGCGCAGATGTCACCATCAGAGCAAATATTTCTATCAGAGATGAAGTTAAAAGCAATGAAAATACGGGTGAGACGGCTTTAGATTGGGCTGAATTAAGACAACATACAAAGATAATTCAACTTCTCCGAGACGCTGAAGCAAAATGAATTGCTAATTTAATTGGCACTCATTATGGTTTCCAAATAAACCTTCGCTAAAAGTTCCTCTGACTTAATAAAATTTTCCGGCGTTTCGAGAAGCGCGATTCTGCCTTTGTCCATCAGCGCAATACGCGAACCTAAAAACATCGCTTCGCGTAAATCATGCGTCACAAAAACGGCAGTTTTATCTAATTCTTTAATCAGCGCGATGAATTCCCTTTGCAAATTCATTCGCGTTATTGGGTCGAGCGCACCGAATGGCTCGTCTAGCAAAAGTAAATCAGGATTTGCCGCGAGCGCACGCGCTACGCCAACGCGCTGACGCTGACCGCCAGATAATTCGTGCGGAAATCTTTTGGCAAATTTTTGCGGTGAAAGCCCGATGAGTTCGAGCATTTCTAGAACTCTTTCGCGTTTTTTCGCTTCGTCCCAATTTTCCAGACTCGGAACGAGCGCGATATTACGTTCAACCGAAAAATGCGGAAACAGTCCGGCTTCCTGCAAAACGTAACCAATCTTGCGGCGTAATTTTATCGCGTCCCAATCCATTGTCGATTTTCCTTCGACGAAAACCTCGCCTGAGGTTGGTTCAATTAAACGATTTATCAGTTTGAGCGTCGTCGTTTTTCCGCAGCCTGATTCGCCGAGCAAAACTAAAGTTTCGCCTTGCTCGATTTGTAGATTTAAGCCGTCAAGAATTTTCGCCGCGCCAATCTGAAAACCGACATTACGAAACTCAACAATTATTTGTATTTCTTTCGGCATTGTTTCGGTTTAATATATCACTTTTGTATGATGAAAAAATGAAAAACTTCAAACCGACGAAAGAAGATTTGCGCGACGCGACAAGGCGCACAACCGAAGATTTGATTGACTACAATTTGAAGGTTTTATTTTGCGGCATCAATCCCGGAATCTGGTCGGGCGCAACCGGATTTCACTTTGCTAAACCGGGCAATCGCTTTTGGAAAGCTCTTCATTTAGGCGGGTTTAGCAACCGCGTTTTGCATCCGTCGGAAGAACACGAGTTGTTGGAAAACGGTTACGGCATCACATCTTTTTGCAAACGCACAACCGCGACCGCCGCCGAATTATCCAACGAAGAAATAATCGAAGGCGGCAAAAGTCTCGTCAAAAAAATCAAAAAATACAAACCGCAATTTTTAGCTGTCCTCGGCATCGGAGCTTTTCGCACAGCTTTCAATCAACCGAAGGCAAAATTAGGTTTGCAGGAAGAAAAACTCGGCGCGACGCGCATCTGGCTGCTGCCGAATCCGAGCGGGTTGAACGCGCATTATCAATTGAACGACTTGGCAAAACTTTTCGGTGAATTACATCAGATAGTTTCCGGCGGAAAATAATAAAAATAATTTTTAGAAGCAAGAGGTGAAATTTACGGGGATGAAGGAGATAAAAGGGATTTTTAAATCAATTTAAAATTTATTTGTATTTATCCCGCTCTATCCTTTTTATCCCTTTCACCTCCGTAAATTCTCTTTGTACATCTTAACTCACGGTTGATTGTTCGATGCCGCCTAAAATTTCATCAATCGCCGTGAGCGTTTCCTGCGAAAGCCTAACGCCCGAAGCCGCCGAGTTATCGGCAACTTGTTCGGGCTTAGTCGCGCCGATAATCGCAGAAGAAATTCGCTCGTCGCGCAAAACCCAGGCGAGCGCGAGCTGCGCCATCGAAAGATTTTCATTTGCTGCAATCGGACGCAATTTTTCAACTGCCGTTAAAATTTCATCGGTCAAAAGCTCACCAATAAAGAAATTCATTTCGTCACTGGCGGCGCGCGAATCTTTCGGAATCGGCTCACCGGCTCGATATTTTCCTGTCAAAACACCTTGACCGAGCGGCGACCAGACGATTTGCCCGATACCGTTTGCGGCGCAGAACGGAAAAACTTCGGCTTCCGGCTCGCGCCACAACATCGAAT
>JAIVJJ010000151.1 GCA_020200095.1 Acidobacteriota bacterium
TACTCCCCGAAGACGATGGAAATGTAGGCGGCGCCGCAGCAGGTCAGGATGAAATCGTTCATCCCGCCCGCGAAGCCGAGGAAGTCGCCGTACGCCCTCCGGATGTAGACGTAGCCGCCGCCATCCTCTGGCAACATCGTCGCCAACTCCGCGTAGGTGTTGGCGCCCACCAGGGCGTAAACGCCGCCCAGAAACCAGACGGCGAGTACGAGCCACGCGCCGCCGAGGCTGGCTGCGACGACGCCGGGGTTGCGGAGGATGCCGCTCCCAATCGTCGCCCCGACGACGACCGCCAGCCCGAAGCCGACGCCGAGAATCCGCAGGAGTCTACCCTTGTGAGCCGCCTGTGCCCCGACCTCTATGCTCAAGACGTTCTCCGTCCGGGAGGGGTCAGCAAACGGGGAAGTATTTACGCCGAAATGCGGCGGCGAGTCAATGCTTTCGCGGCAGATTACCGTAGCGGTGGCAGCCCGGCAAAGGTAGAATGTGCGGGCTTTCTGCTCTCGCGCCAGAGTTCATGACCCAACGACGGAGCCATGTCCCTCCAATCAGGTACACGAATTGGACGCTACGAAATCCGCTCACTGATCGGCGCGGGTGGCATGGGTGAAGTGTTTCTCGCCGGAGATACCGAACTCGAACGACAGGTCGCGCTCAAAGTTTTGCTCGCGGAAGTTGCTACAGACGAAGACCGAGTACGCCGCTTCGTGCAGGAAGCCAAAACCGCCTCCGCCCTCAACCATCCGAACATCCTGACCGTTTACGAGATCGGCAAATTTGAGAATTCGCGTTTCATCGCCACCGAGTTGATTAAAGGCGTGACGTTGCGCGAGCGTCTGCAAGGCGAGGCGCTCGATTTACGCGAGACGCTGGATGTCGCCGTGCAGATCGCTTCCGCCCTGAACGCCGCGCATCAGGCGGGAATCGTCCACCGCGACGTGAAGCCGGAAAACGTGATGCTGCGCGACGACGGGCTGGTGAAAGTCCTCGATTTCGGGCTGGCGAAACTGATGGAGAAGAAGGCAGGAAGTCTTGACAGCGAAGGCGAGACGCGGGCGCTGGGGGTCAAGACCTCGCCTGGCATGGTGATGGGAACCGTCACCTACATGTCGCCGGAACAGGCACGCGGCAAGCAGGTTGATGCGCGGACGGATATTTTCAGTTTCGGCGTCATGCTCTACGAAATGCTTTCCGGCAAATTGCCTTTTGAAGGTGAAAATGCTTTGGACGTGATCGGCTCGATTTTGCACAAAGAGCCTCAACCGTTAAATCAAACCGCGCCGGAAATTCCGCGCGAACTGCAGCGCATCGTCGAAAAATGTCTGCGTAAAGACTGCGAAGAACGTTACCAAACGGCGAAGGATTTGTTGATTGACCTCAAAGACGTAAAGCAGGATTTGGAGTTTCAGAACAAGCTGGAGCGCACCGCCTCGCCGGACAGAGCGGACGCCAAAACACAAGTCTTCAAAGCGGCGACCAATGAAGCGGCACGGGCGACTTCCAGCGCCGAGTATTTAGTCGGCGAAATCAAGCGGCACAAATCAGCGTCTCTCGTCGTGCTGGCGGTTTTATTGTTGGCAATCGGCGCATTGGGCGTTTGGTATTTTACAAATCAATCGGCGAATACAACACAAATCGAGTCAATAGCTGTCTTGCCGTTTCAGAACAGAAGCGCGGACGCAGACACCGAATACTTGTCGGACGGTTTGGCGGAGTCTTTGATCTATCGGCTGTCGCAACTGCCCGCTCTGAAGGTCAGCCCGACGAGTTCGGTCTTTCGTTACAAGGGCAAAGAAATGGACGCGAGAAGAGTCGCCGAAGAACTTGGTGTGGATTCCGTAATGGCAGGGCGGATTACGCAACGCGGCGAAAATCTGACAATCAGCGTCGAACTTATTGACGTGCGTTCCAATAAACTCCTCTGGGGCGAGCAGTATGATCGAAAGATGTCGGAATTGCTGGCGACGCAGCGCGAGATAGCGACGGAAATTTCACGAAAGTTGGAGTTAAAGCTGTCGGGCAATGAGAAAGGCTTGACCAAGCGTTACACCGACAACAACGAAGCGTATCAACTTTATCTGAAAGGTCGTTATCACTTTGCCAAACGAACAAAAGACGATATGCAGCGCAGCATTGAGTATTTCCAACAAGCCATTCGTCTTGACCCGAACTTCGCGTTAGCTTATGCCAGCATAGCCGAATGTTACAACGCTATGCCGGCTTATCCTTATCTCTCTTCGAAGGAAGCATTTCCTCTGGCGAAGGCAGCGGCGCAGCGAGCCTTAGAAATTGACCCGACGCTGCCTGAAGCGCACACGGCTTTGGGTAATTATCTTGCAGTATATGATTGGAATTGGGCGGAGGCGGAGCGCAGTTTCAAACGAGCGATTGAACTTAATCCGAGTAGTTCTGACGCGCACTTTCGATACGGGCGGTTTTACCTTGCGCCGCTCGGACGACACGAAGAAGCTATCTCAGAACTGAAGCGGGCTGTGGAATTAGAACCGCTGTCGCTCATCACCAATGCAGTTC
>JAIVJJ010000152.1 GCA_020200095.1 Acidobacteriota bacterium
GCGCGCGGCGAATCGTCGCACGCGCGACACCAAACTTTCTCATCAACTCTAATTCCGAAGGAAGTCTGGAGTGTGGTGGAAGCTCGCCTTTGACGATGTCATGGCGAAGCGCTTCGGTGATTTGTATATAGACGGGAAGTTCCCGGTAAATGCGTGTCGTCGCAAAATCTTGCATGGACGCTACTATGCCAAAAGGTTGGAAGCGAAACAAGTGCTTGGTATGGCAACAGCGACTGCGATGCTGTGCGTTTCTTTTCTTATTAACGAGAAGAAGGAGAAGGTGCGATGAAAACAGAAACTGATTTCGTTCTCGCTTCTACGGCTAAGTCAGGGTTATCAGTGATAACACCATCGGCTTTAAGTGTGTAGAGGAAGCGCAACATTTCGGCGCGAAGCAGTTGAGGTTCTTGTGATTTGATGGTGGTGAAAGTGTAGGGCGTGACTTGCAAGCCGAGTTCGTGCGCCCAGGTGATGATGTCAGGATTTCTGATTACAGACTCTCTGTGAGGGCTGATGCCGACGCAGAAGCTTTTGACTTTCGCTAACCCTTCGCGCGTCAGCCAACCCGGTTTGTCATCGGCGGTCGTGAGCAGGTGAAGCGGCAGAGGGCTTTTAAGTTCGGCAGCAATCTTTTGCAAACTGCGCGCGCTGAAAGATTGAATGATAATCGGAGAGCCTTTCTGCGATTTCGGTGTCGCCCGGTAGTAGCGTTTGAGTTCTGCAAGCGTCAATCGCTCCATATCAACGCCCCGCGCGTTATATTCATCCGGTACTTTCAATTCGATTAAGTGTCCGGCGCGCCCGCGTGCGAAGTCGAGCGTTTCCCGGAAAGTGGGAACGCTTGTGCCCCTGAACTTCGCGCCAGCCCACGAACCGGCGTCAAGTTTTTTTATCTCAGCGAGCGTGAAGTCATAGACGTACCAGTGTTTTTTTTCTGACTTGTCACCGGCGGCGATGCGACTGCGAGCGGGGAATATTTCTTCGACGTTCGTCGTGCGCTCAAGTGTCTGGTCATGAAGAATGACGAGTTGCTTATCTTTGGTGACTTGCACATCGTATTCGATGAAATCCGCGCCCATCTCGAAGGCGAGCCGGAAAGCGGGCAGCGTGTTTTCGGGAGCGTAAGCGGAAGCGCCGCGATGGGCGATGATGGTCTTGGCAGACGGCACGTCCTGCGTCTGTTGTTGCGCCGTCGTCGAATACGAGAAGATAAGGAGAACTGCGAGCGCAATGTGAAGTGATCTTTTCAGTATGGCAAGACCGCAACGGCGGAAGACGGCAGATGATAAAAAAAAGGCACAGAGGGTTGTTAGATCTCTGTGCCATTCTTGGGCCTTTGTCTCTAAACCAAACATCCGCGTAACCCCCATCAGCTGTTTAGAAATCGAAGCGCACGCCAAATTGCACGCGGCGCATTTCGCGGAACGAGATGATGTTACCGAAAGTCGAAACGGGTGCGGTTCCGGTTCCGAAAGTTCGATTGAGAGCGCTGTTTTCGCCTGCCGGGTTGGGCGTGTTTAAAACGTTGGCGACCTCGGCGAAGAACAGCAGGCGATAGCGTTCGCTTAGACGAAGTGTGCGTGTATAGCGCGCATCGAGTTGATAAGAACCCGGTCCTTTGTAGGTGTTACGCCCGACAAAAAGCGGGCGGTCGTTGTTGACCGAGTCAAGATTCAAATCCGTTCCGGCGCGCACGTCGAAGCTGTTGCCGCTGCGAGCGAAGAAGATAAACGAGAGTTGGTTGTTGTTGAGGATTCTGTTTTTGGAGCGCGGACGCCACACGGCGCTGGCGTTAAAGACATGGCGCACGTCGGAGATGGAATTGCCGTAATCCGCACGGCGATCAAACGAATCTTGCGGCAGTTCCGTGCCGCCGCCGATGCCTGATTCGGGTGAATTATCGAGACCATGACTCCAGGTGTAAGCGAGGTTGAACTGCAACGCACGAACAAAGCTATAGCCGGTGTTGCCGAAGCGTTTGTTGAAATTGATGCCTAGCCCGTTGTAGTTAGAATTACCGGCGGCGGTAATCATGTTGATGTTGTTGAAGCGGGAATCGCGGCGCGCGGTGCTGTAACGATTACGTCCGTCGGCGAGCGTTCCGACAGGCGAAGCGAGATTGATGTTTTGCACAATCGGTATTTTCGTTCCCTTCGTAAAGGCGTAGCTGACTTGCAACGACATATCTTCGGCAATCGCGCGCTCGACGCTGAGTTGAACTTGATTGACGTACATCCAGACGAAGTTCGGGTCAAAGACGGTGATAGATGATCTAGTTGTGGTTAATCCGGCAGCTGACGTCGGAACGTTCGGATAGACGGGCGCGCCGGCGGTCGTGCCGGCGATGGTCGCGGTGAAAATGCGTTGTCCGTTTAGCGAGAGCGCATCGCGGTAGTAGTTGCCTTGCGGCGCGTCGTAGTGCAAACCGTAACTGCCGCGCAGAACTGTTTTGCCGCTGTCGCCGGGCGCATAAGCGAAGCCGAGACGCGGCGCGAAGTTATTGCGGTCTGTGTTGAAT
>JAIVJJ010000153.1 GCA_020200095.1 Acidobacteriota bacterium
TCGTTGTCGCGTCTGCCCGTCGTAAAATGGCTGTAATCGAAATTGCCGCGTTCGATAATCTGGCGCACGATAACGGAAATTCCGCTCACATTGTGGCTTTCGTCCAGACTTGGGGCGGTGATTAAGATTTTCACGCGAGAAATTGGTAGGGTGATAGTGCTTTGAAATGCAATTTGTTATAGTTCCGAGTTTCACGCACGCGCCTGTTGGGCTATAAACGCTTCTCGTCACTTCAAAAACTAATATTACAAAAGCAATAGGATTTTCGTCTTTTAAAAAGATCGGTAGTCAATTCAAACCGTTTGACAGCAAATTGTAAAGTCTTTTGAGTTCACGCAGATGCGCCTCAATGCTGAAATCTTGTTTTGCAAAACCAAAGGCGCGTTTTGCTAAATCTCCACGCAGATTTTCGTTTTGCAGCAGCTTAATAATTTTCTCACCCAAAATTTCGGCGTTCTGAACGGGGAAAATTTCGGCGTATTTTCCGCCGCCGGAAACTTCCAGAAACGGCTCGATGTCGGAGAGAACACACGGAACATTCGTCAACATCGCTTCGATAGCGGCAATTCCGAGACCTTCATGGATGGACGAAAACACGAATATGTCGAGCGAGTCCAGAATCTTCGGCACGTCGGAGCGCCCGCCGAGAAAGAAAACCCGTTTGCTGATTTTATTTTCCCGGCAAAAATCAACGCATTCGGCGAATTTGTGTTCAGCGCCCGGCTCGACTTTGCCCACGAACACGCTGTAAGAATTGTCGTTTTCGGCGAAAACCCGCGGCAGAGATTTACAAATCGTCATCTGGTCTTTGCGGGGGTCGCGGTAAAAGTTGGCGATCATTCCGAAAAGCAAAGCGTCGGGCGGCAAACCGAGTTCCTGTTTAAGAGTTTCGCCGGTCCACGCTAGCCGATTCTCGTCAACGCCGTTGTAAATAATTTTCACATTGTCGGAAAATTTTAGATTGAGTTCGCTTTCATACCAGCGCCGAAGTCCTTGACTGATAACAATATTCATCGCCACGCGCGGCAGCAAAAAGCGCAGCGCGAGACGATTTTTTTTTTCCGCGACAAAACCTTGATGCGACAAAACAGTTTTGGCATTGGTTCCGGCGCAGGCTAGAAAGGCGTGAACTCCCTCGACCGGCTGATAAGCGTGAACAATTCGTACGTTTCGCTCCCGAATGATTTTTTTTAATTTGGCGACGATTGCTAAATCAATCGGAAAGCGGCGGTTGAGCCGGACGAATTCGACTCCGCTCCTCCGATAACCCGCTTCCATTTCGCCGCCGCCGGTCGCCGCAACGGTCAAATCCAGATCATTGGCCTGCGCGTTGCGGCAAATATCCAAAGCCAACGTTTCAATTCCGCCGCGATGCATCGAGTCGAGCAAATAAAGAATTTTCATAAAAATCGGCGGGCGAACGCGCAACTTTGGACCGTAAGGGTTAAACTTTATAATAATCCTGAAATGTCTGAAGTTTTCACTTTCGTTCCATCCTATAATCACGCGCCGTTTATCGAACGATGCTTAAAATCTATCATTAAACAAACACTCTCGCCAAAAAAACTCCTCGTCATTGACGACGGCTCGAAGGACGATTCGCCGCGAATTATCGAGAAAGTTTTAAAGAATTGTCCGTTTGACGCGGAACTCATCGTGCGGGAAAATCGCGGTTTGTGCGCGACTTTGAACGAAGGATTTGCGGCAAGTGCGGGCGAATATTTTGCTTATTTGGGTTCGGACGATGTTTGGTTTTCCAATTTTTTGGAAGAACGGATAAAACTTCTCCACGGTAAACCGAACGCGGTTTTGGGTTACGGAAACGCGCTTTATTTGAATGAGCACGACGAGATTTTCAATAGTTCCGTCGAATGGTGGACGTTTCCGACCGACGCGCGCGAAATGCTGCGTCTGGGAATCGCGCCGATTAGCTCGACGGTGTTTTATCGCCGCGCACGTTTGGAAAAATACCGTTGGAACGAAAATTCGCGGCTCGAAGATTACGAGTTTTATATCAAGCTTTGCGACGAAGGCGAATTTGTCTTCGACCCGCAAATACTTTCGGTCTGGCGACATCACGGCTATAATACGAGCGCCGATATAAAGCTGTTGATGACGGAAGTTTTGGCAGCGCAAAAGCGAAATCCCGAAAAACTCCGGCTCGATGAAACGAATTTTGAGGAAATTCAGCGAGCAGTCCGCTTTCGTTACGCAGACTATTCTTTGTATAAAGGTCTAAAAAAAGACGCGCTCAAATTGGCGCTGAAAAACTGGCGGGGGGCGTCTTCGATAAAGCAGATTTTAAGATTTTCGGCGCGGATGTTATTGCCGATGGGCGTGATAAATCTGCGCCGCCGGTTTTTGCGCGAAAAAATGAGCGGTAAATATTCGGTAAGCTGACAATTGATGAATTCGTTTCAATGAATAAAGAAGGAGCTCCCGATCTCAAATCGGAGTTTGAAAAAAGAAAGCCGTGGATCACCAAATTTCATATTGCGGGCGAAGAATACGGC
>JAIVJJ010000403.1 GCA_020200095.1 Acidobacteriota bacterium
GGCGGAGATTTACTGGTTGCTGCGGAGTGGGAGCAGTCTTGGAACAGCCGCACACTTAGATTAATGGAAAGCTTCTTGGGTCGTTTGACTGAGAACGGCGAGCAGGACATGCATTGGTACGCGCTCCGTCCCGCGCGCTTTGGAGATTCAATGTATACCGTCTTCTACGTCAATTTTGACGTAAAGATGATGCCGGAGACGTTCGCGCATCAGGTTGGATGTCTCTGCGCTCTTTGCTGCCGGCAGGAGGCGCACGGGTGTTCGACTACTGACGTTCTTGAAATAGTTTCCGCGTCAATTATGTAAACTTGAGATACGGCTAACCCATCTTTGAGAAGTTTGTTCGCTGACTCGCCGCGTTTGATTTCGCTGTTTCATAATTGGAACAGTTCGTTCGACAACTGATACAAGTGTTTCAGGTTTGCGACGCTTCAAAGACAAGCGGAATTTTCCGTTTCCTCCACCCGCTCCAGCCTAAATTCAACTCGGATGAGACTTTAGCTTCCAGCATCAAAGTGTTGCTGCATTCGCTATCATCTCGGCACAACATTTGAAGTTGGTTACATCGCTCGCAATAGAAGAAGCTATCAAGCCTTCCTCCAAGAGGCTTGCGGCTCACTCATGACGAGAACGCGCACGTCACACGCCCGAAAGGGCTATTCCCCGACGCGCGCCGCCGCGCCAGAGTTTGATACATCACCGAGCGAAAACAAATACAACCGAAGGAGAAGCTAACGAATGCGGCAGCAACACCCCGTTCCCCCTGCCGGCGCACAGCAGCATCAGCAGGATCATGTAACGACTTTATCCAACAACCTCTGGCACTTTAATTCTTCCGCGTCAAACGGGCTTCCGAGCCTTAATGCGCGCAAACTCGAAGCCAACATCGAACGCGCCGCGCGCAACCCACATTTCGGCGTGCTTATCACCGGCGAGACAGGCACGGGCAAAACTCTCGCCGCGCACCATATCCACGAACGCTCCACGCGCGCGAATCGTCCCTTCAAAGAACTCAACTGCGCGGCAGTTCCCGAAAATCTCTTTGAAGCGGAACTGTTCGGCTCTCGCAAAGGAGCGTTCACCGGAGCCGACCGCGACCAACCCGGACTCTTTGAAGACGCCGACGGCGGCACACTGTTTCTCGACGAGATTGGCGAGGTGCCGCTCTCGATGCAGAACAAACTCCTGAAGGCGATTGATGAGAAGAAGGTCAAGCGGCTCGGTACAAACAATTACATCGAATGCGACATTCGCATCATCGCCGCCACGTCGCTCGATCTCGAAGCGATGGTCGCCGCGCGCACCTTCCGCGAAGACCTCTACTGCCGTCTGAGCGTGCTGCGAATTGAAACCGTTCCCTTGCGCGAACGCCGCGAAGACATTCCCGCCCTGCTCGATCTCTTTCTACGTGATGCGGCGCGCTTGAACGACCGCGAACGCCCCTTCCAGATCGAGACGGGCGCTGTCCATCTGTTACTGGAATTCGACTTTCCCGGCAACATCCGTCGCCTGCGTAACATGGTTTACGAACTGACGAGCTACGTCACCAGTGACGCGCCCATCAGGACGGAAGACGTGTGTCGCTACCTCGCCAATTTCAATGCGAAGGAGATCGCCGAAAAAACGAAGCCAGGCGAGGGCGAGATTTTAGTTCCCGTTGACATCTGCATCATTCGCAATGGAGAGACGCTCAAGCAGTGGGAAGCTCGCGTGCGCAAGTGCGGCATCGAAGCGGCGCGCCGCAACACCGGACGACTCGAATCTACCGCTACCCGTCTGGGAATCGCGCCTAGCACGCTCAAACAAAATCTCCGCGCAGCTTCGCGGACGATGATGTGCGTGGAGTAACGAGGAATTGAGAAAGCGCGTCTTAAATCATAAAATTGGCTCGCAACATGAGTTGTGTTTGGCACTCATAAATGGCGAGGTATGAACCGCGCTTTCTCTTTTTCCGATGGAGCGATTGGTATGTCACAAAACATGGACGCGGAAGATTCAAAGCTTCAAAACGTGAATGGCGGCGAACAGATTTCGCCCGCCGTTGAGAATAATTCGATGGTCAAAACAAGCGGATTGACGGACGAAGAACGCGCTCGTTACGAGCAAGTTCAAGCGGAAATCAACGCCATGATTCTGCTCGAAGACGAGAAAGAAAGAAACAAAAGCGGAATGGCAGAAGATGAGGATGATTTATGGTTGCCAATCTGACCATCAAGATTGTCATCAACGTCAGGTTTCACTTTTCGACTTCAGGCGCCCGTGCGACGATGTAAAAGAGCGTTCGATTCGCGTTTCCCTGTAGTCGTTTAGCCCAAGAGGTCTGCAACCGAGACCATTCCGACGAGGGAAGCGCATCCGTTTCCAGCACCTTGAAGCCAGCGTCTTCATAACGAGGGATGAGAACGGAATCCATGTGCGCGGCGGAGAAGGTTTCGAGTCCCAATCGTTCCATCTCTGCGCGGTCGCGCTCCATGTCAAGACCGATCACAACTTCCAACTGCCCCAAGGGAAGTGAACATGCACTTCATCAGCCACGCTGTCTAATTCCGAAGGCAAGTCTTCGACCGACGATTGGAGAAAGAGGACATTTGAGAGTCCCCCTTTCGACGGCTTACGATGAATCTTCTCGGATACTTTCTCCAACGGGCGCGGGTTCGCGTCGATTCCGATAAAGAACTTGTTCGGGTTTCGACGGGCGCTCTGATACACAAAGAGACCATCGCCCGTCCCGATGTCGAGGATTATCCCTTCGCCGGTAGGGAGCGATAAGTTTTCGGAAGGTTTCTTCGTCAAGTTATCAACGGGTTCGACCACGAATTAACTTTAGCATGAGTCTTGATCCTTTCTGTGTGACCATTATATGAGACGTTCGAGCATCTGCGCCAAGTGAATTGTGTCGCTTGGATCGGATGACTCCTCGTAGTCCCACACGGCAGACAGAACCGCATGACAGAATGCCCATCGTGTAAGCCGCGCTTTTTCGATCCCAAGCTCATCCGAAAAAATTGAGAAACTGCGCGCGAGAATCTCCATCAACACGGATTCCGCTGCTCCAACCGGCAATTGATTCAACATAAAAGAACCAATTTCGTAACCCTGATCTCCACAGATTCCTTTAGGATCAATTGCCACCCAGCCATCCTTTTCTGAGAGTAGGATGTTCCCGTGATGCAAATCCCCGTGGAGAATCACGCTCCGCTCGGACGATGCGTTTAGCCCGGCAAACTCGCTCTCGGCTTTCGCTATCAATTCAGGAGGAAAGGGACCGCTACCGCCATCGAAGTTATTCCGCAATCGCTCAAAAGCTCGAAACCAAACAGCGAGAGACGGAAACGAATGCTCTGCGGGAGGAGTGCGCCACAGCCGACGCATCAAGACGGCGGCAATGCTCGTCGCTTCTATGTTCTCTTGCAATTCATAGACGGGTGTACCCGGAATAATACGCTCCATTAATAGTATTCCACGCGGCGCGTCATGCTCTAATAAGCGCACCGCTCCCACGCCTGCAAAAAGATTGAGAGCCGATGCTTCCGCAAGTAATTCGCGGCACGGAACGCCGACTTTAAGCACCACTTCCGTAC
>JAIVJJ010000271.1 GCA_020200095.1 Acidobacteriota bacterium
GGACAGACGATGTGATACATCAAAACTGAAACATTGTGGTTTTTATGAATGAACTTGCTCATTCAACCATTATAAAGCCGCAGCAAGCTGACGGGGTATTTCACCCAAAGTGAATAAAAAATAAAAAATCAAAGCTATCGAAAATAGCGACAGCGGCTTGATAATAAAACGTCTGTCGCCCGTATTCACGGGCTTGAATAATTTGTGTCGTATTTTCCTCGCGCTCACGCACGAGGCTTTACGCCGTTGCCCGCATTCGCGGGCTGAAATCGTCATTTCCAAAATCGGCTAACGCGCCAATCGCGCTTCAATCAAACCGTGCGGTTCGTCAGTCGGCAAGAATATCTGATTGCCGTTTTCCAAGCCTAAGCGCGTTAAATCTACCGGCAGGTAATGTATGTTCGGCAGCGAGAACGCAATTTCCGCGATGTCGGGAAATTTCTCCAACACCGCTTCGCCCATTGCATAAAGCGTGTGCTGCACCGAAAGACTATCGTGTCCGGCGAAAGTTTCGATAATCGTTTGCCGCACGTCGTGCCGAGTGTCGCCCGCCGCTTTTTCCGAATCAGCGTAACGCCAATCAGCTTTGATGGAAGTGGCAAAAATTCTGTCGGTCGTTTCCGGCAAAGTCGTGTATTGGTCTTTGATGAAACCGACGAAACCCGATTTGGTGGTTTTCAGGACAATTAAATCTTCAACGCCGGATTCAATCGTTGCGCCTTCGCGCGTAACGCTAACCTTTGCAGTGTGCTTTTCATTACTGCCTTTGATAAAAGAATGCGGATGTGTTTTCTCGCCTAAAGCCATCCGCGCCCAGCTATGTTCGGCAATTTCGATAATGACTCGTGTTACGGGCGGATTGTTCGTCAAAAAATGATTCGCCAGACGCATTGCAAAAGTTTCGATTTCCTCAATTTCTCGTGTCTGCGAGGCTAACGCATAAACCGTGTTTTTCATCGTGTCGGTGGGCAAAACGAGACTGTTGTTACCGATGGCGTGAACTTCCGCGAATTCACCTTCAAACGCAATTTTAACGGTAGTTTCCTGTAATTCGTGCCATTCGCCGCGCCGCGCAACCTTCAAAAGCCGCACGCGCGATTTGCCATAATTGTTGTGGATTATTTTGACCGTCATAATTTTAACTTCCGCGATAGGTCGAATAACCGAACGGACTCAGCAGTAACGGAACGTGATAATGCTGTGCCGCATCGCGGACGGCGAATGCAACCGTAACCTGCGGATAAAAACTCTCAAATTTTTGTTGTGAAAAATAATTTTCCGTGTCGAAAGTAAGCCGGTAATTTCCCGTCTGCAAAATCGCATCTGACGTGAGCAAATCGCGCAAGCGTCCGTCTTCATCCGTCGCGCCTTTGCCGACAATTTCCCAACCCGTCGTTGTCTGTCGCTCCAGCGTAACCGGAACTCCACGCGCCGGACAGCCTTTTGAGACATCTAAAATATGTGTCGTAATTGCGCTCATTCGATTTCCAACAATTTCCTCAACCGGATTTCCGTTATCTTTCTCTGCTCGTCAACCGCGATGCGAATTTCCGAATCCGCATCATTTTTCAAACGCCGACGGCACAGGTCGAGCATTTCCTCCGCGCTTTTTCCAGTTGCACAGACGATAAATATAAACCCGAATTTCTCTTCATACAAACGGTTGGCTTCAGCTAATGCGTCTAACACTGAATCTGCTACCGCGTGCGTGCCGGATTGCTCGCCGTGCGACCAACTAGCTGATTGCGCCTGCTGTTTCGGCGCGGCTTTACGTGCGCCGATTTTCGGATGCGCGGCGAACGCTTCGAGCCAATCTTCAGTTTCAAGATTCAGCCAAATTTCTTCGGCTTGTTTTATTAATGCTGAGGTGTTGGCGAACGGACGCAATTCAATCATCATTCGCGCCCAATTTTTTGAGCCGCAGCAATTCTTAAAATCAGTTTGCGTCACGTCTGCCGCGGCTTGATTTAGTTGTTCTAATTTTTCGCTCATTCCGCGATTCTCCCGAAAAGACGCAAACGGCTCACGCCGCCGTCGGGAAAAATGTTGAATCGGACGTGCGTTACCGTTCCGCAATCTTTTATTTCATCAACGAAAACGTGCCGCGTGTGCGCCTGAAGCTTGGAGTTCGATAAAAGTTCCTGCCAATCAAGTGCGTCGAAAACTGCAGCATCATCGGCGCGGCAAACTTCAATCGAACAGCTTTCGGGATAATTTCCTTTGAAATGCGACGTATCTATTTCAACACGCTTGATAGTTCCCTCGATGCCGAGATTGATAACGCACCAATCGTAACCCGCGCCGCGCCGACGCTTGGTTTCCCAACCGTCGCTCATATCTTGAGCCAGTCCGGGCATAATCAAATTATGGCGGTGTCCGAAAAACATATCGCTCGCTTCCAAAACCGTTCCGCCATGTTCGACCGCCGCCAAATCAATCTCGCTTTCACGACGGCGCAAGGCTTCCCAATCCGGCGCGACTTCGCCATAAACTCTTAATCTGGCAACGCCTCCGTCGGGATAAATCTTCAAGCGCAAATGCGTAACGCGCTGAGGGAAATTTATCGTAAAACTGTTTTGCGAATCGCCTTCTAATTCCGCTTGCGGCAGAATTTCCGTCCATCCGGTTTTTGCATCGAGTAGTTGTTCGACATTCGGCTGTCCGTCAACCGCGCACGCTTCGAGCGAGCAATTCGAAGGGAAATTGCCGCGAAAAAAACTCGTGTCCACGACAACGCCGTGAATAATACCGGACAATCCCAGCCGAATAATGCACCAATCAAAAGTTTCATTTAAGCGCGGCGAGCGACGACGGCGCGTTTCCCAGCCGTCCATCCACTTACCCAAATCCGTGTATTTGCCTTCGATAAAAATCGGCGCGTTCGGTTTGAGCAAATTTTCCTTCGGCGCGAAAAAATCATCATTAGCGTATAAAACCGCGCCGCCCAACTTTTCAGAAGCTAAATCAATCAGTTCGGTAAAATCCATAATTATTTTTAACTGCTGTTATTTCATCAGCAATGTGCCAATCGGATTGGCGGAAAATTGTCCACTCTCATAAACTTTTGCGCCCCGCACATAAGTTGCTTCCACAACGCCGCGCAAATTCATTCCCGAATACGGCGTGAGTTTGTTTTTGAATTCAATAATTTCCGGCACGACTTTGAATTTTTTTTCAGGTTGAAAAATTACAATGTCCGCATCGTAACTAACTGCCAGGTGACCTTTGCGTTTATCTAAACCAGCCAGCTTCGCGGGCGCGGCGGACATCCATCGAGTTAATTCACGCAGTCCGAAACCTCGTTTTTGCAATTGCGTCCATATTGCGGGCAAACTGAATTGCAGAGCCGCAATGCCGCCCCAAGCGTCAAGAAAATCGCCCGTCTCTAACAATTTCAAATTCGGCGTGCAGGGCGAATGGTCTGACACAATCATATCAATCGTGCCGTCAGCCAATGCCGCCCAAAGCCGTTCACGATTTTCGCGCTCGCGCACCGGCGGGCAGCATTTAAAATGCGTCGCGCCGTCTGGAATCTCTTCCGCCGCAAAGGTCAGATAATGCGGACAGGTTTCAACCGTCAGCGGCAATCCTTCGGCTTTTGCCGCTTGCAACAAAGGCAGAACGTCGGAAGATGAATGGTGAACGATATGAACACGCGCTCCGGTTTCGCGGCACAGGCGAATCATTAACGCGACGGCTTCGTTCTCGGATTCTCTCGGACGCGATTTTAGAAAGGTTTGATAATTCTGCGCGTTCGCGTCTTTCAATTCTTCGGCGGCGTTTTCAATCGGTTCGGGCAGTTCGGCATGAACGAGCAGAACCGAATTTAATCTTGCCAGTTCGGGCATCGCTTCGAGCAAATTCGATTCGGTAACGTGCGGAAATTCGTCAACGCCGGAATGTATCAAAAAACATTTGAAGCCGCGAACACCGGCATCCAAAAGCGGTTTTAATTCGCCCGTGTTGCCCGGAATTACGCCGCCCCAGAAAGCAACATCAATCCGGCATTGTCCCTGCGCCGCCGCAAGTTTTGCCGTAAATCCATCTAGCGTTGTCGTCGGCGGAATGCTGTTGAGAGGCATATCAACCAGCGTTGTTACGCCGCCTGCTGCTGCCGCCCGCGTTGCCGTTGTAAAGCCTTCCCATTTGGTTCGTCCCGGTTCGTTAACGTGAACGTGCGAGTCCACCAGTCCCGGCATCACTACCGCATCTCCCGCATCTACGAGCGGAGTTTGAGCCGGAACTTCATCCCATTCGCCCAAAGCCGCAATGATACCATTACGAATATGCACCGAAGCCGGACTTATGGTTTCCGACATTACAACCCGACGACTGCGAATAATTAAGTCTGGCTTGTCCATTTCTCGTTCGATGTGAAAGAAAGTATGCAGATTCTACTTCAACAGCCGGTTCACCTTTCAAATTAATTTTTTTGGCAACGCATAGGGAAATCGAACCCCTTATCTCTTACTAATAGTTCGTGGTTTCACGATCTGCGGCATAGCGCCGCGACCCGAATGGCAGGTGCCGGGGCGGACGCCTTCACACTGGCAAAAATCCTGGGGCATTCCGATATTCAGATGACGGCGCGTTATACGCACCCGACAGATTCAGCTGTCCGTCTTGGCGATCAAGAATTTGGACGCAAATTCGGATTTTAGTAACGAATAGGTAACGGAAAATAAAAGGCAAGCGCCAGGTTTGCCGTAAGTTGTTGAAAATATTGGTGGCTGGAGAGTGACTTGAACACTCGACCTCGGGGTTATGAATCCCGCGCTCTAACCAGCTGAGCTACCCAGCCTTGAACATTCGATTATAGTTTTACACACGAAAAAATCAAGTTTCTAATGGAAAATAAATTTTGTTGGTATTTTTTTCAGAGAGTTGTATGATTGAAATCAAAATTAAAAGTGCACTTTAGGAATTGCGGGCTAAAGCATCATCGTTTTACCTGTAATGCGCCTTTGGCGTTTGATAATCATAAAAACGGAGAGCAAAATTATGCGTTCAAAATTTTTATTCGGATTAGTAATTTTAATAACGTTTGCAGTTAACTCGGCGGCGCAAAAATCGGCTTTGCAGACCAGAACAATTACTGTTATCAGCGAGCCGAATGCAATTGTCTGGCTAGACGACGTGAAGCGCGGCACAACCGATGCGAACGGAAAACTCATTATTAAAGCCATTCCGGCGGGAAAACACATTTTGCGGGTGCGTGCCGACGGCTTCAAGGAAGTTTTGCAGAATTTGCTTCCGTCGCAAAGCGGTGATGTGAAAATTACGTTAGCCAAAACTACCGACGAAGCCGAACTTGCTTTTCAAGAAGCGGAAAGATTAACGGCAAGCGATCGGCAAAAAGCGGTTGAGGCTTACAGAAAGGCTATAAGATTGCGTCCGAAATTCCCGGAAGCGCAGCTTGCACTAGCGCGAGTGTTGTTAGATGCAGCCGATTTAGACGGCGCGATCAAAGCCGTAAAGGCAGCGCAACGGCTGCGCCCAGGTTATGCGGAAGCCTCGGCGGTCGAAGCTAGAATCTATGTTGCTGAAGGAAATGAAGTAAAGGCAATTGCCGCCTTCAAACGTGCCATCGCGGAAGGCAAAGGTTTTCAGCCCGAAGCATATACCGGTTTGGGTTTGCTTTATAAAGAAAAAGCGGAAGAATTTGCTGGCGAGGGCGATTATGAAAATGAAAAAGCTAATTACGCACTTGCCACTCAACACCTTAAAAAAGCCGTTTCGCAACTCGCTGGCGCACCGGATGCAATAACTATTTATCAACTACTCGGTTTGGCTTACGAGCGTATGAAAAATTATAAAGATGCGATTGCGCTCTACGAAGAATTTTTGCAAGTATTTCCCGATAGCAGCGAAGCTAGTGCCGTACAGTCATTCATTGTGCAGATTAAAAAGCAGATGAAAGGCGAACAGTAGTATTTTAAATAATCCAAGTTACCGGTTATAAAATTAATTATCGAAACCGCCGAGACGCAGAGAAAGAGAATGGAAAATGGAAAACGGAAAATAGTCGGTTGAAAATTTTAAATTTCCCCGTCTCGGTTGTAAAAAGATAATATCCGTAAACTCAAGTTAAATAGATTTTATTTTTTGCGTAATTCTTTAACCCTTTTCAACATTTGCGGCGTAAGTTTCACTGTTTGAAAAAGTGAGCCGCTCGAAAAATATCGAGCAAAACCGCGAAAAGTTTCAAGCGCGTTTTCCGAATAGCCGAACCACCAAGCGTTTGGCAAAACGGTATAACGGTTGACGTGAATATGCTGTGGCGCGACGAGTTCCATTAAACCCAATTTTCCGTGCGTTCTGCCGTAACCGCTTTGTTTGAAACCGCCCCAGGGCGTTTGTCCGATGCCATGCGTGTAAAGAACCTCGTTAACGCAAACCGTCCCCGCAAGAATTTTTGCCGCGACGCGTTTTCCCTTTCTTAAATTCTTTGTCCAAACGCTTGCCGTTAAGCCGAAATCCGAATCGTTTGCCAATTCGATTGCTTCTTTTTCGTCTTTAAATACGGCAATCGGTAAAGTCGGACCGAAAGTTTCCTCACGCATTCCGCGCATCTCATTTTTCGCATCGGCAATAACGGTTGGTTGAAAAAATGTTCCTTGATAATTTTCATTACGCCGCCCGCCGGTTAAAATTTTCGCACCGCTTCGTTTAAAATCCGCAACATGTTTTTCGACAGTTTTCAATTGATTTTCGCTAATCATCGCGCCGATGTCAGTTGTTGCGTCGCTACCTAAATTTTGATTTAGTTTTCGCGTTTTTTCGACAATCAGTTTTGTAAATTTTTCCGCTATTGATTCTTCTACATAAAGCCTTTCAACCGACGAGCAACTTTGACCGGAATTACAAAATGCTCCCCAAATAGCCGCGCTCGAAGCGGCTTCTAAATCGGCATCCTCAAAGACAATCATCGGGTCTTTGCCGCCGAGTTCTAAAACGACGGGCGTTAAATTTTTCGCGGCTTCCGAGGCGATTTTTTTGCCCGTTGCTACGCTCCCCGTAAACATAATTTTGTCGGGCGCAGATTCAACTAATGCCGCGCCCGTTTGTCCGTCGCCCGTAATAACTTGCAAAACATTTTCTGGCAAATCAACTTTTGCGAAAATTTCACTGATTTTTAAGCCAACCAAAGGCGTTAGTTCGCTTGGTTTCAAAACCACCGTATTTCCCGCTATTAAAGCCATCACGACTTCGCCGAGGGGAATTGAAAACGGGTAATTCCAGGGCGAAATAATCGCTATTACACCCAACGGCTGATAAATGATTTTCGACGAACGTCCGAGAAATTTTAATTGTCCTATGTTGATTTTTTCAGGCTTCAGAATTTTCTGAGCGTTACGGGCAAAATACTGCATTAAATCTAACACGGGCGCAATTTCCATCGAAAGAGCTTCGACGATCGGTTTGCCCGACTCTGTGGAAATAAGCTGCGCGATTTCGTTCATTTCCGCAAGAATCACTTCTCGCGCTTCCATTATAAATTTCGCGCGTTCCTTAAAAGAAGTTTCGCACCAATTTTGAAAAGATTGCCGCGCTCTTTCAACCGCTTCTTTCACCTCTTCGGCAGAAGCGTTCGCTGCACGCCCGATTTCTTCGCCCGTCGCCGGATTATAGGAAATGATTTCGTCTGTCTTCGTGGGAAATGAAATAACCGCGCTCATAATTTTTATAGAAAAACAGAATACGAATTTGAGCAAATCAAAATTAAAAATTAAAAATTACGTCGTTTAATTTTACATTTTGCATTGAAATTATCCGTGTCCCATCTCTTTTTAACCTAACATTTGCTTGATAACGGAATAACTTGCCTCAATCGCCTCACTTAATTTTTCCGGCTGATTGCCGCCGCCTTCCGCCATATCCGGTTTGCCGCCGCCGCGCCCGCCGATAATCGGCGCAATTTCTTTGATAATGTTTCCCGCTTTAACTTTATCAGTCAAATCATCAGAAACGCGCACGATTAAAGAAACCTTTCCGTCAGCTTTTCTGCCAATTACAACCACTCCCGATTTTATTCGGTTCAAAAGATTATCGGAAAGCTGGCGCACGGCATTTGAATCCAAATTTTCAACTTCTTTTGCTAAAACTTTCACGCCGTTAATTTCTTTTGCTTCGTCTCCGTTTAAAGAAACTGAACCAATTGCGCCGGTGGCGATTTTCATTTTCAGTTCGTCGTTTTCGCGGCGCATTCGTTTTAATTCTTCCTGCAATTTTTCAATCGCGTTCGGCAATTGGTCGCGCTGCGTCCGCAAAACGCCGAGCGATTTTTCGATTAATTGCTCGTCTTCTCTAAATCTTTCAAATGCATCAAATCCGGTAATCGCTCTGATGCGACGCACGCCGGAAGCAACGGCTTCATCTGATAAAATTTTAAAACTGCCGATGTCGCCCGTTGCGCGGACGTGCGTTCCGCCGCAAAGCTCTTTCGAGAAAACGCCTTCGCCGATACTCAAAACACGAACATCAGAACCGTATTTTTCGCCGAACAATGCCATCGCTCCTGACTGCATCGCTTCTTCGATTGATTTTATATCGGTGTTTACCGCGTCGTTTTTCAAAATTTCCCGATTTACCAAATCTTCAATTTGCTGAATTTCCTCACTGGAAATGGGCTGGTAATGCGTGAAATCGAAACGCAAATAATTCGGTGCAACCACCGACCCGGCTTGTTTGACGTGCGTTCCCAAAACTTCCCGAAGCGCGGCGTGAACAAGATGAGTTGCGGTATGATTTCTGCGAGTCGCATCACGTTTTTCCGCATCAACCATTGCTATAACTTCGTCACCGATTTTGATAGCGCCTTTTTCAACTTTCGATTTATGCAGAATCAAACCCGAAACGGGCGCGAAAGTGTCCTGAACTTTTGCTCTTGAATTTTCATTCGTCAAAAACCCCGTATCGCCAACTTGCCCGCCCGCTTCGGCATAAAAAGGCGTTTCGTTCAAAACGATTAAACCTTCTTCGCCTTCTTTGAGTTCGTTTGTTTGCTGATCATCTTTGACCAAAGCGACAACTTTCGCATCTTCAACTTGTGTTTTTTCATAACCATGAAAATTCGATTTGACTGAATTACTTTCTAAATTCTTATAAATCGGATTTATTTTCTCGCTTTGTTTAGTCTTTCCAATTTCGGAGTTTTGTTGAAGTCCTTTTAATTCCTCCTCAATAATAGTTCTAAATTCTTCTTCAGTTTTCTCTATTACCTTAGTAAATCTTTCTTCTCCCAAATTCTCGACTGTGGTTCCCCTAAATACACCTTGTTTGTCTGTTTCTCTTAGAAAAAAATCATTTTGTGATAAAACGACATACATTAAGTCTGTTGGAGTTCCATAAGTATCTTTCAATTTTGCTAAATCGGCAGCATCTACCGTAGGAAGGTGACTTATATTGGCTTCCATTAATTCTTTGAGTTTCATTAATCCAACCGTCAGCGTATTTCCAAATCTCTCTTCCTCAAGCCGCACCATTTTGCCGATAAATTCGCGCTGCACTTCGAGTTCGGGATAAGCGCCCTTCATCTGGTCAACGACAAAATCGCAGACTTTGTAAAAGAACAAATCGTTAAATCCCAGATGCTCGCGTCCGTGATAAATCGCGCGGCGCATAATTTTCCGCAAAACGTAAGCGCGTCCTTCGTTGCCGGGCAAAATCCCGTCGGTGATTGAGAAAGCCGTTGCTCTCGCATGGTCGGCGACGACGCGGCAGGCAAAGCCTTCCGGCGATTCGTATTCGTATTTTACGTCTGCAAGTTCAGCGATAAAATTGATAATCGGTTTGATTAAATCAGTTTCGTAAACTGAATCTACGCCCTGCAAAACCGTCGTGAATCTTTCCAAGCCCATTCCCGTATCAACCGATGGCGCGGGCAAAGGCTCTAACCGATAAACGCCTTTTTCGGTTTCGATGCGGTTATACTGCATAAACACGAGATTCCAGATTTCCATCGTCGTGTCGCCGGTGTCGGCGTTGACAAATTCGGCGCGGTTTTTTTCAGGATTTTCCGGCTCGTCGCCGAGATAATAATTGATTTCCGAACTTGGTCCGCACGGTCCGACTTCCGCCATTTGCCAGAAATTGTCCTTCCGCCCGAAACGCACGATCCGGTCAGGCGACGCGCCCGCTTTTATCCAAAGCTCAACGGCTTCTTCGTCCGCCGCAACTTCCGCGTCACCGCCGAAAACCGTGAACCACAAACGATTAACGTCAAGTTTTAATTCATTAACGAGATAATCCCAAGCAAAATTTATCGCGTCTTCCTTGAAATAATCGCCGAACGAAAAATTACCGAGCATCTCGAAAAACGTATGATGTCTGGCTGTTTTACCAACTTCGTCGAGGTCGTTGTGC
>JAIVJJ010000404.1 GCA_020200095.1 Acidobacteriota bacterium
ATCTACTTTGCAGACTCAAAAGGTCTTGAGCTGTTTCCCGAACTCATCTTTTCCGACAACTAATCAAGCGTCCTTGTTAGTTGAATAGCTGCTGATTGTCAAGATACAAGCTGTTTCGCGCTCGCGTTTAATGAATTGTTAGTTGCAGGTTTTATTATTCTTCGTCCTTGATTAGCGTTCTTAACTGCTCTGCCAGTTCCGGCGTCACTTGCACGTTATGTTCCATTCGCGCATGTTCCGCCGCTTGGGTGAGAATTTCTTCCTCACTTGCAGCACGTAATTTCCCTTCGCAATCAAAACCAGCGTCTCGACAGTTTAATGTTTTCATATTTTGCTCCTTTCGATAAATTATTAAGTTAATGTTTCAGCCTTGAAGGTTTCGTATCTCTTCAGATGTTTATCCTTCCGCACTGCAAGCACAGGTGTTGACCTCGCGGACAATCTCCTTTTCTCCGCCGTAAATGTGCGTCGTGCAGGGCATACACGGGTCGAAGCTGCGAATTGCGCGGAGCATATCAACACCCGTGAAATCCGAAGGCTTATCGAAATCTTCGAGAATCGGCGTGTTCAAAACCGCTTCTTCATAAGGACCGGGATTGCCGAACGGGTCTTTCGGCGAAGCGTTGAAAGTCGAAGGCGTCACGATTTGGTAATTGACAATCGCGCCTTTGTCCAAAACAAGATGATGCGAGAGATAACCGCGCCCTGCGCCCCAGAAGCCGACGCCGATGCGCTCGCCTTTTGGCACTTCAAACTTGGTGCTGACCTTATCTTCGCCCTGTCGCAGAAGGTCAAATGCTTTTAGCACCATCGTGTAACCAATCATTAAGTTATAACCCATACAATAAGCGCGGGCGCGATTTCGCTCAAAGGCATTCCACACTTGCGGTATTTTCCACTCGAAATCCATTTCGCGGAGCATTGTTTTCGGCATATGGAATTTAAGACTGTGACGGGTAGATTCCATAAATTGGTTCTTTGGCATTTTTCCGGCAGCGGCAGTCGTCCAGATTCGCGCGTAACAACCAGCTTCAACGACTTGTCTGTCCCAACGCGGCGCGGTGTCCCAAGTGTAACGGTCTTTCCAGCTTTCCTTTGACGGCTTCGGCATCGTCTCTTTATTCCACGGATGATTTGGCGAAAGCGGTGCGCCGAGCGGGTCTGATTGGAAACGCATATTACCGTTTTGAGTCCAATCTTCGTAGTAGGAATGTTCGACAAACTCTTCGAGACCGAGATTGATTTGCTGAAGTTTTGTGGTAACCAGTTCGCCGTTCATCACAACGCCCGGAGTCGCCCAACGCGCTTCGCCCCATTCGTTGCAGCGAGCGTAAGTTGCATCGTAAGAATACTCATCGTCCCACATTCCGAGGTCAATCATATTCGCGTCTCGCGCTCCGACCTTTTTGTATTCGGGATTGTATTCGTAGAAAAATTCGGTCAAATCGTCCCACAGCAAAATCATTCGCTTCGTCCAATCAATCATCTTTTGCAGGCGCGTGTAAGTCTCGTTGAAGTCGGTGATTGTGACGGTCGAAGACATTCCGCCCGGAACAACAGTTTGTGGGTGCGGGTATTTGCCGAACAGGGTTGAATAGGCTTCACGCGGCACGCGGGTCATCCGCAAACCGTCAAGATAAAGCTTGCCCGAAAGCGGATTCAGCCCTTTCATAATATCGCCGATGGTTGCAAATTGATGAACTTCAGCGTTTGGCGCTTCCGTCGTTTGCGCTTTTTCCCACATCGCGGGATTAGTCGCCTGCACGACGACTTGCGAATAATCTGGTCCGGCGAGCAGAAAAAGATGAAGCGGATGATCGTAAAGGAAATCGAGCGCGAGCGCCAGATTGCGAAGCACAGTTCCGAGCGGCGGAGGCGAAATACCGAATGCCATTTCAATCGCCAGGCAGGAAGCTGTCGAGTGAACGCCGCCGCAAACGCCGCAAGCGCGGCTCGAAATATAAATCGCATCTCGCGGGTCGCGTCCTTTTAAAATCACTTCGTAGCCGCGAAAGATAGTGGCAACCGAATTGGCTTCCAAAAAATTACGCTTCTCCAAATCGGCAACCGCGTGGAATGAAAGCGCGCCAGCCACTCGCGTCACCGGCGAGATGCTGACATCTTTGATATGCCCGTTTCGCGCCATCAATTCTTCGAGTTTGTCGCGCTTAATTTCTCGCGGCTGATATGCGTATGGGTTGGCAACGCCGCCTTTGAGACTCGCTACGCCCTGCGCGTCAAATTCAATCGGAAGATTCTTAAAACACATTAAATTTTCTCCTTTGCCTTTCTCGCGGCGCTCTCGTTATAAAAAGCCCGCCTCTTTCAAGAATTTCTTTTCACATCAACTCTTCTTAACCAGCCTCAATTCGAGCCGACGGCTCCGAGATAGACGGTGAATGAGAGCCATAAAGTTTATCTACCTCTGTCGAACGACGACCGCTCTCCGCCTGCCGGTCAATCCTTGAAG
>JAIVJJ010000272.1 GCA_020200095.1 Acidobacteriota bacterium
CCGAGCGGTGGACGATGCCGGTCAAGGAATGGCGGGCGGCGTTGAATCGCTTCGCGATTCTCTTTGAAGACAGAATGCCTGTCTTCTAGCGATGATCAGTTACACAAAGGATTTGACACCCCCTCAATCAGACCGTTTACCAACGTGTTAAGCGTATGACGGTATTCTTTACATTTTCTGATTGGCTCATCAGGATTTTCCTCTCCGTAAATCCAACTCTCATCCTGATAAGTGATTTCCGCGCCGTCAACGTAAGGAAGTCTAAGTACATACCCGTCCCCGCTCCAATCCTTTCTTCCAAGACCGATGAAAAACGGATTCGCGCAAGTGAAATGATAGATACCTCCTACTCGCAAGACGCGAGCGACTTCACGAAAGACCACACGAGCATCCGGCACGAAGTTTAATGAATAAGGATGCCACACAATGTCGAACGACTTTTCGCTAAGATGCGAAAGGTCGCGCATGTCGCCCTGAAGCAGGTTAAGATTCACGTTATAGTGAGCAGCGGCTTCCGCATCTCTCCGCAACTGTGCTTCCGAAATATCAACGACGGTGACATTTGCGCCGAGCAAGGCAAAAGCAACCGACTGCTGCCCGCCACCGGCAGCCAAGCAAAGCACGTCTTTACCGACAACCTCACCGAGCCTCCTTTGGGGATCAAGATACTCCCATGCAGAATCTTTATCTAAATCAAAGCGAGGTCGTGTGAATACGGCATTAGCTCGGGCAAGCGCTTTCCACCGCTCTACATTATATTTCGCTACCTCATCCATGCTTGCTCCTCCATCCTTACGCTGCAAACGTGATGGTAGCGTGACACCGAAGCATTCCTTGAGCAATTCCATATCACGAAAGTCCTTCTCCACCGGCACATAACCGTGCGCGTGACACAGTACTTGCGTCGTTGGCGAGAGACATCTGACGCTCATCCCTCCAACCAGCCCTCGTCCGCTGAACCCTTCAGCCGGGTAAATCCAATCCTCTCCCTTCTGCATCCGGTATATACCGTTGCCATCGTCATCGAAGGTGACGGCGTGAACATCGACCTCGAGTCCTGCACCATTAGCAAGAACGAAAGAGTTTGGCGGTTTGCCCTCCCGAACCGCGAACCCCCTCATCGTCAAGAGTTCTTGGAGCTTCGGAACGTCCGCAACGGATAGGATGATGTCAACGTCCTTGTGTGGACGGGTCTGTGTCTGAAGAAGCGCATCAACTCCCCATCCGCCGTCGAGGCATACCGGAATCGCGGTACTCTCGAACAATTCGAGCAACTCGACGAGCGCAGAGGATGTCATCTCGGGTTTCGTTTCCATCATTTTTCGCCCAAGCTGAACTCGGAGAGTATAACTGTTGCCACCTGACAACCATTAGACCGCAATCCAGTTATTATCGGAACTGTAAGTATGTTTGCCACATCACTCGGCACTTTGCCGTTCTTGTCGGCTCCGGACAAGGCAAGATCAGCCTTTTTGTCCAGTGTTTCTTTCTTTCCTCAACGTTCGCATCGCTCACCTATAAAATTTTAGAAAGACTATAGCGGAGTGCTTTAACCAAATTTCTTCCTCGAAGGAGAAGCACTCTGATGTTACCGCAACTTGCATCAACGCAATTCGAGCGTCCGATGCTCCGCCAAATCTTTACCCCCGCCAGCACGGGTTCGCCGCGTCAAGACCTCTACAATCACCTCTCAGGCTTACCGCAACTCGCGCGCCTCGACTTTGAAGACCACACCATCGCGGGCAACCTGATTGTTCGCATCGAACCGGATCTCGGTTCTTCATCTGAACCGGAGAAGGAAACGAAGATCGTCTCTGTGCCTTACGCCGAACGCATCTTCGGCAACAACGCAGACGCAGTTGAGTTTGTGCGCTGCGTGAAGTTGATCGCGGGCGAAGACGGGCTCGCCCGCGAACTGCAAACCATCGCTTCGCATTACTACAAGGAAGCGAAAGCGCGTCCCGCCGGAGACGTGCTGAAAGAGATGGGCTTGCTCCTTAAAGACCGATGACTTCTGGAGAGATTACAAAAACATGCAGTCGCAAGGAATAAGTTTTGTCAGAGAGCCGAAAAACGAGGAATATGGAACGGTCGCCGTCTTTGAGGATTTATACGGCAATCTCTGGGATTTGGTTGAGTTCAAAAAGTAGAAGTGAGTGAGCTATATTACTGCCCTCTTTTGACATAACATTCGTAGCGAGTCTTTAATACAAGCGGCTCCGGGATAGCTCAGTGGCAGAGCGGTCGGCTCTGGACCGACTGGACGCAGGTTCGATCCCTGCTCTCGGAGCCGCTTCCTTCACCTTCGTGAGATTCTTACTCGATGAGTCTCGTTCGGATTAGCTCAAACTTTCTGACAGATTATTCTTCGCTTCGTTCCTGCGCCTCCCATATCTTTTCGACGCGCTGGCGCAAGACTTCTACTTCATCCGCACGTCCAAGCTGCTCCAATGTCTGAATGTAGAGTTCGATGTAATCAGCTTTCTCAAGTTCGGCAACATCAATCTCTTTCTCTGATAGCACTAGCAACTTCTGCAACACCGCTTCAGCTTCCGTATAGCGTTCCTGCCGGACATAGAAAATGGCGAAATGGAAAAGCCGTTCCGCGACTTCGCGCGACTCTGCGTCTGAGCCTCTCTCGTAAATCTCCAGCGCGCGCTTATATAACTCTTCTGCGCTCTCTGGTTGTCCCTGTCCGGCAGCGAGCATAGTTTGGTGTTCGAGAGTGTATGCGTAATCCGAATGTTCTTCGCCAAGTGTCGCTCTCTGAATCGTCGCTGCGCGTTCGAGTGATGCTTCGGCTTCGTCGAAACGCTCAGTCGCACGATAGAGTTTAGCCAGACCGTTCAAACTCTCGGCAACGTCAGGGTGATTTTCTCCTAATGCTTTCTCCCGGATGAAGAGTGCGCGCTTGTAATGCTCTTCAGCTTCCGCGTAGTTACGCTCGAAGAAACAAGAGTTGGCGAGATTGTAGAGGCTCGTGGCAAAGTCAGGATGCTCCGCCCCTAACGTTGCCTCTTGCTTTGCGATTCCCGCCCGAAGCATATCCTCGTAAGCGTTCCACTCGCCCCACGTCTCTTCGAGCGCGACGGCTTCCCGTTCACGACCTCGCTCGCGCAAGTAATCCGCATAACCGCTACGCATCCAGCGAGTATCAGAATCGCTTGCTTGCGCGTGAGCATCGAGAATCGTCATCGCTCTGGCGTAAAGCGGTTCCGCTTTTTCATACCGTTTCTGCTCACGGTAGAAGTCCGCCAGCCGGTAGAGGCTTTCTGCGACATCCAAGTGATCTTCACCTTGCGCCTTTTCTCTGATGGCGAGTGCGCGGAGGTAGAGCGGTTCGGCATCTTTACCGAATTGTGGCTGGAGATGGTAGAGCCGCGCCAACTGTCCTGCGCTGTGCGCGACCGCGAGGTGATCCGCGCCGAGCGTCTGCTCGCGCAAACTCAAGGCGCGCAAGTATAAAGGTTCGGATTCAGCGTACTCGCCGATGAAATAGTGAAGGTGAGCTAACCGCATGAGCGCGTCCGCAAGTCTCTGTGAGTCACCTTCAGATATTCGTTCGAGAATCTCTACGGCTTTCGCATAAGGCTGTTTGGCTTCTTCGTATCGTTGATTGCTGAACCGCGTCTCCGCCAACCAGAGCAGTGCGTCAACTGTCTCCGCACCGTTACCGCCATTATGTTTTTCGAGGATGGCTAAAGTTCGCCGGTATGCATCTTCCGCTTCCGTGTATTTTTCCTGCACGAAATAGAGGTTGCCCAAGTTATAAAGCGCATCGGCAACTTGCGGGTGGTCTGCTCCCCCGACTTGTTCGTGCAAAGTTAAAGCATGACGATAGAGCGTTTCAGTTTCAGCGTAGCGTCCCTGCTGCCATAGCGCGTTAGCCTTGCTTGTCTCTGCCGCCGCTTCCCCCAGAAGACTTTGCTGCTCGTCTGTTAAATTTTCTGCTCGTGACGCTCTATCGAAGTCGTCGAATTCTTTAGCCATGTAGTGGTCAACGGAACGGAGTCCGACATAAAGTTAAAATGGGAAAATTGAGAATACACGGTTAGCACAAACGCCAAAAGGAATCTTTCAATCCAACCTCAGCGAAGACCGCTTCGATTTCAACAACTGTCTTCCGCCGCCAGTCAACATGCAATCTGTCTGCGAACCATGCTTGCGCCAGCCGCCAACCTTGTTCGAGCGAAATCACCGCTCCGCGAGAAAGATTCCGCGCCGCACACCACGCATCTACATGATCTTCCGACCGGAAGAGTAGAATCGTCGCTCAGGTAAAACCAATATCATCCCACCAGCGAGCGGCAGGCACCGCGAAATGAATCGCTCCGCTCGTCTCTACTAACGAATCGTTCTTGACCGTCAGACTCATCGGCTCGTCGCAGTCCGCGCACAGCGTCGAAATCTGCGCGTCCAGATCGAGCATGACAGGGATGCCTAGCGCATCCCAAGCGCAATTCGCCCACCACGAACCTTTATCACTGCTGACTTGAAACGAGGTCGGCACTGCGGAAAAGGGCATCGCCATCCAGATTCGGGTGCTTCCCGGAAAGAGGACGAGAATGTGTCCTTCAGACAGTCGCCGAAATGATGCTTCTACGTCCGCGAGCGAGAGTGACATTGCCATTGCCGTATCGCTCGTGGTCGGCGGGTTTCCCCGCTCGATAAAATGACGATAGATGTACAGGCGAACCGCACTATCAAGATTGTTCAACTTGTGCATTACCTTTGAAGCCGAAAACGCTCAGGTGTCGCTTTCGGCATTGAGTTTGCGCTCCCGAAAGAATAAGAACAACGGCAGAGCCAGAGATACCCCGACCGCCAGATTGCAAACAACATAGAGCCACAAATTCCTCATGTGAAGCCTTCGCCCTTCGGAGAAAACAAACAGCCACAGCACGAACGATGACACGATGACATCCATGCCGAAAAACGCGGAGATGTGGTTTTGGAAAAGCTGCCGGAAAAACATCGGCACGTCGAGACCGTAAGTCGCTAGAAAAGGGATGAAGTATGAGAGAGGAAGAATCGCGCCGAGAATCGCCGCGATCAGGTAAAGCCATTGCATATGCGTCTCTCCAGATTATGACTTGGCAAAGCGTCGGATGATGGTAGATTCAATGATAAACTCCTTCGGCGGTGAAGTCTCGATGCGAAAGCGGATGTTGATTGATGAATACCTACCCGTCTATGACGTGCGCGAGCGACACCGCATCACGGTTCATGCTCCCGCCGAGCAAGTCTATGGGGCAGTCCGTGCGATGGACATCAGCGAAGCCCGTCTGACGCGCTTGCTTTTTCGCTTACGCGGGCTTCCTTGCCCGCCCCGCTTCACGCTCGATGACTTCCTGAAAATGCGATTCACACTTTTGGGCGAACGCCCGAACGAAGAATTGCTGCACGGACTCGTCGGCAAGTTTTGGACGCCGGCGGGCAAACTTCTCCGTTTAGAGCCTGAAGATTATACCGATTTTAACGAACGCGGTTACGCCAAAGCCGCTTGGAACTTTTCCTTGGCGCAACAGGCGAACGGAGTCGTATCACTTGCGACGGAGACGCGCGTGCATTGCACGGACGGCGCGAGCCGGATGAAGTTTCGTTTGTACTGGACACTGATCGGGGCCTTCAGCGGTCTCGTTCGCCGCGAGATGTTGCAGATCATCAAGCGCAACGCGGAGAGGGGTTCCCGCCGCGAGCGAATCCCGAAACCTTAATCACATAGAAGCGGTGCGGATGTTGATTCGTGAGGCGACAGAAAAAGACGCGGCTGCCATCGCGCGTGCAGGTTGACAGTTGGCGCACGACTTACAAGGGCATCGTCCCCGAAAGCCACATCGCTTCGCTGACTTACCGAAACCGCGAGGAACGATGGCAACAATTCTTTGCGACATCCGACGAGCATTTCGCCTTCGTCGCGGATGATGGCAACAGAATCGTCGGTTTTGCTTCAGGCGGCGTGAACCGCGACGCCGACGAAACTTTTCAGGGCGAGCTGTATGCGATCTATCTGCTTGAAGAGTACCAGCGTCGGGGCGTCGGTCGGTTGTTAGTGAAGGCGGTCGCTGGGCGTTTATTGCAATACGGCATGACATCCATGAAGGTTTGGGTGTTAGCTGAAAACCCTTTCCGAGCGTTTTACGAAGCACTCGGCGGGAACTACGTTTCCGAAAAGGAGATCGTCATCGGAGGCGCACTGCTGATTGAGGTCGCATACGGATGGAACGAGTTGAATGGTTTGCTTGGACAGTAGATGCGGCTCTGCATTTATACGCCCTTCATCGGTTGCGTCAGCTTGGCTGTTGATTGAGACTGCGCGCTGGCGAAGAAAACAGGCGAATAAATGAGAGCAACATCCCGCACGCTTGCCGAAACGCGCTACGTCGGCAAAAACACCAGCAACGGGTAAGCAATTATACAGCCGATAAAAACCCAAGCCCATTTGTTAGCGAAGTTGAAAATATACTTGCTCACAAATAAAGCCGAATCATTCGGATTGAAATACAAAACGCCGCCGTACACGCGCCTCGCGTCAACGGGCTTTTGGGTCTTTGTATCTCCGAATCTTTCTTTTATCTTGCGCTTCACAACGAGCAAACGGTAGCCGTAGAAAAGCGCACCTGCAATCGAAAGCAAAGCGGCAATAAAGGTGATGGCGAAAGCCAGTCGTGAGAGAAATTTGAATCGTTCGAGACTGAGGAAAATCGTGTCAAGCGAAGCCGCGCTCATCTTAAATGCGACAAGGCAGCGAAACCAATCCCACAAGCCGACATTAAGAACAGTGGACTGTTTCTGAAGCCGCGCATAATCGTCAGCGCCTTCAACGGGCAAAGCGGCTTCAGATTGTAAACCGCCATACTTCATCAGCAGACAAAGCACTTGCGTCACAACCGCCATCAACGGCACTCGGAAAACCGACAGCCAACTCTTATCACCCCAAACTTCAACCTCGCCGCTCAGGTTCAGAAACAAAGGCACGCGGTCAGGCAACAGCGGATAAACATACGCCAGCACCAAAAAGGGCAGGCGGCGATAAAAATCTCAAAGGGAATGCTCGTGTAGTCGCTCAAGCGTTGAGATTATGGAAAAGACGTTCGTATATTTGGCTTTCAAACATACGCTACACGAGGCGGCTAACGTGCATTCGGTGCGGCGTGACTGTTTTGCGCTTGATCCTTACTGTCATCAAAATTAGGAGTTACGCAGTTGAGTAAAAATGTTCAGAGTTACGGCTTTAGCCGTGAGAATCAAGCGGCGGAGATCACGCCTGAAGGCGTAACTCTCAACTCCAACTGCGTAACTCCTAAAAATAATCTCTCAGCGAACGGCTTTTTCGTACCAATCCTTCCACAAAGATTTCCTTCGCCAAGTCAGACGAATGAAAATCGGGTGCGTCAGAAAGAATGTTTTCCACAGACTCATCTTGTCGAATCTGCGAGCGGAAGTTATCACTTTCGGGTGTTCGACGAAGTGCAAATAACCCTTATTTCGCTTGGCGAATTTGGAAAGTCGCCAGTAGAACTCGACATCCTCGCCCATGAAAATAGTTTGGTCGTAACCTTCGAGGTTTTCAAAAACAGATTTGCGGCAAAACTGCGCTGCGCCCTGTGCCATATTGAAGAACTTTCCCCAAAACGCCCATCCCAGCAGATAAAATCTCATCCACTTTCGCTCGAAATCTTCATATTCAACACCTACCGCCCCGCCAAAGCATTTTTCATCTTCCATCACGCTGGCAATCTTTTGGAAAAGCGTATTTGGAACAAGCGTGTCCGCATCAATGAAAATCAAAATATCGCCGGTTGCTTTTTCCGCTCCGGTGTTCCTGACTTTGGAAATGTTATGTTCTCTCGCTAGAAAGACTTTTGCTCCGAAGCTTGCAGCAACTTGTTTCGTTCGATCCTGACTGTCATTGTCAACAACGATGATTTCAGAGGGACAGGCGGCGACAGATAAAGCCTGACCGATTCGCTCAAGTGTTTCGGGCAAGGCTAGTTCTTCATTGTAGGCAGGAATGATGACTGAAATTTTCATCAGAGCGAATTGGGGCGTTGGTAAATCGAAAGCACCGAACTTGGTTTTACGCGAGAAATGGGCGCTGCCGAAACAAGCTGAAAGCGCACGCTATGAGCGGTCGAGCCGTGCTTCCAGCCAAGTGCTGAGAGCATTCAACAGTTCTACGCTTAAAGCGGTAGTGGTGAGCGTCGAGTATTCACTCCATGCGCCGGTGCGCGCCGGAAGGAAAAGATGATTGAGTCCGGGAAAGACGCGCGCCGTGACCTCACGATTTCCCGTCTCGCGCGCCGCACGTTCGAGCAGCGCGGCGTGATCCGCCGTTACCTGCCAGTCTAACGCTCCTTGCAGAATCAAAACGGGCTGCCGCACGCGCTGGATGACTACTCGCGGGTCGAACGTCAGAAATTCTCTGAACCATGGCAGGAATTGGCGTGCTTGCGGCGGAAGCTGCGAAGTGTCGCCGCCTTCGATGACTGTTTGCAGGATTCGTCGCTGCTCGGCGCGCAATTCGTTTTTCTTTTCTTCCGTCAGATTTGTCGCTTGAGCGAGAGCTTCTTCCTGCTGCGCGAGATTCACCTCCCTGCCCGTCTTGCCCATCGCCGCTATCAACACAATCGCGCGGATGCGAGCGTCGGTCGCGGCGATCATCATCGCAATCGAGCCGCCTTCGCTGTGACCGACGAGCGCGATGCGGTTCGGATCAATCTCGCGCCGCCCGCGCAAGAATGCGATCTGCGCTCGCGTGTCGTCGGCGAAACTTGAAGTCGTTGCGGCGGCGAGCGTTTCTTTGCCGGTCGAGCTTCCCATCCCGCGATCATCCACACGCAGCACGGCGATTCCGCGCGCGGCGAGGTGTTCGGCGATCTGCCGGAAGGGGCGGTAGTTCTCTAAGCCGGGGATCGGTATCGCTTCATCGCGCGTCTGCTGCCCCGAACCCGTGATCAGAATGACTGCCGGAACGGGGCGGCGCACGCCGCTCGGCAGCGAGAGCGTTCCCGCAAGCTGATAGCCGTTCATTCTGATGACGATTTCCTCGTCACTGAACACGGCGGAGTTTCGCGCGCCGTTCTTTTGACCGAAGCTCGTCATTGCTAAACCGGCGATGCAAAAACTCAACAGTAGCGCTTTCATATTCTCTTACCTCTCACAATCTTTACCCCATTAGATATTCAACAAAGCCCAGACGACGAATAGCGGCGCTCCGGCAAGAAGCAACGCACGCGCCCAGATGCCCGGATGCGCCATGTTGAGCGTGTAGCCGTAGCCGACGAGCTTCTCGACCACAAGCGCCGGATCATCCGGGTTGTAGTAGGTGAGTCCGCCGTGTCGCCAATGTTTTTCGTCGCCGGGTCGCTGCACGTACCATTCGCCCGTCGCCGCACGCAATCTGTCATTGCTCCGCTTCATCTGCCAGATGAAATAAAAGATTCCGATGAGCATCCCTGCGACGTTTATCCAGCTTGCGACGTTGACCGCGCGCTGATAACGACTGAATTCATCAATCGTCGTCACGAGCATAAGCAGCACAATTGTGAAGAAGAGCAACGCGACCGATGCGCGCACTCAATCAATCAATCGCAGGTTCGCCGACAAATATCGCTCCTTCCCTTGTAAGAACTCCGCCGTGTGCGCGTCCGGCAGCGTCATCTTCGCGTGTGTGATGTCATGCTTCAGCACCAGAAAAAAGATGTGCAGGTATGCGCCGAGCGCGGGAAGGAAGAATACTGTCGTGAGGCTCTTGCGCGCCCACCTGTCCGACTCACCTGACGGATTCCAATGCACCGGCATCCGCTCCGGCAGTTGCGGGTAATAATGGATGAGCAGGGCGAACGTCGCGCCGACCAGCAACAAGATCGTCGCTTCCAACCACAGATGCGTGTAGTCCGCCAAACGCCGCACGCGCAACCCTGAAGCGAAGCGCGTCGCTGTGCTTTCGATGGCGAGCGGGCGCACCGTGCGGGCGTAAGCGCCGTAGATGAGAAATGCAGCGGCAGTTGAGGTGAGGCACGTCGTCACTGCGACCATCGGGTGATCGAACCACGCGGAGACGTAAAAGCCGAGCGCGCAGATCAAAACAAAGCTGGCGACGAGCGTCAGCCAATAGCGGCGCAGAATCCGCCGACCTTCCCCGCGCAGTGTTTGTGGTTCGACCCGCACGCCGAAAAACGCGCGCTCGCCGCCCATCACCGGCAGCCACAGGAAGACCGCCAGCAGCACGACTTCGGCGAGCAACAATACCCATGCGACGATTTGAAAGTCTTTCATTTCACTTCGCTCCTTTCACCAACGCGCGCAACTCATCTCCCACGATTGCCATGATCTCCGTGCGC
>JAIVJJ010000405.1 GCA_020200095.1 Acidobacteriota bacterium
AAGTATAAACGTCCGTCAACTTTGTAGCGTCTATGGAATTCGTCATAGGTTTGTCTCCAATTCACCGAAGCATTAAGGATGCGGCGGACGCGAACTTAATGGCAAAATCACGGTCACTCACCGCGTTGACGCTATTTTCCGTGATCGCCGTTTTGTTAATATTCATCTTAATAATTCTCCTCGAAAAAATTGACTTCCCGTTTTACGCACTGTCGAGAGCGGCGCGTAATTGCTCGACGGTGATATTACCGCCGCTCAAAACAAGCGCGACCGTTTGTCCCGCTAGACGTTCGCGCAATTTGAGCGCGGCTGCCAGCGATGCCGCACGCGCCCCTTCCGCTAAAGTGTGCGCTTTTTCAACATAAAGAGTTATCGCCCGAACGATTTCGTCTTCACCGACCAAAATAAAATCGTCGAGATATTTCCATAAAATTTGCTGAGTCAACTCGAAGGCGACGCGCGTGGCGAGACCTTCGGCGGCAGTTTCCATTTTGTCTTCGAGCAGTGCGCGTCCTTGCCACGATTTATAAGCCGCCGGTGCGCGTTCGGCTTGCACTCCGATAACCTGAATTTGCGGATTGAGCGTTTTAGCAACCAGACAAGCGGCAGACGCGCCGCTCCCGCCGCCGACCGGCACGATAATAGTTGTCACGTCCGGCGCGTCTTCGAGAATCTCCAAAGCGATAGTCGCAACTCCGGCAATCAGAAGTGGTTCGTTAGCCGAATGAATGTAGCGCAAATTTTCACTACTTGCTAGCATCGCGCAGTGTTCGCGGGCGGCATCGAAATCCGCACCGCAGAAAATCACTTCCGCGCCAAAATCGCGTATCGCGGCTACTTTCAAAGGATTGGAATTTTGGGGAACGATGATGACTGCGCGTGTGCCGAATAGCTTTGCCGCATAAGCGACCGACTGCCCGTGATTGCCGGTGGACGCGCTGATAACACCGCGCTCACGTGCCGCATCAGGGAGCTGAGAAACCAGGTTGATGCCGCCGCGCACTTTGAAGGCGCCGGTCAGTTGCTGGTTTTCGTGCTTGACCAGAACGCGCGTGCCGCATATTTTATCTAACGCAGGATAATGAACGAGCGGCGTTCGCGGCAGGTAACGCGAAACCGTCTGTTTCGCAAGCAGAATGTCGGTAAAAGTCGGTGGTGTCATAGAATTTTCGATTGATGCTCAAGGCTCCAATCCCGGCTCGTAGGTCAGGATGAATTCCATAAACTTCGATACCTCAATTATGTCCTTACCCATAAATCTAATGCTGTGGGCGTCAGGGCGTTCAACAATTGACAAATAGCTCAAGACTTCCGACGGGCGGTAATTTTTGAAGCGCACATCCAATTGAATGGGCGTTTTGAGTTTATACGGCTTGAACTGTTTGATTCCACCAATCGCCTTTTTGACTTTCTCACGAATCAGGGCGTATGCGGCTTCGGGCATAATGGTCATTGCCGAGTGAAAGCCGTAATTCCATTTCACCGTCGCTCCCTCAACATCGCCCAACAGCGCGGTAACTTCTTTCACCGCCGCGTCATCGCCCGAAACCATAATCACCGGCACATTGAAATGTCCGGCAATCGCCGCATTAACGCCGCCTTCCGACATAGAGATATTATTCAGCCGGACGTCAGCTAGTCTCGCGCTCGACATCGTGTGCGCCCGCACGCCCTGCGGATTGGTCGTGCTTGAGTGATAACCGAGAAAAATCACGCCGTCGAAGCTCGCATCAATGCCCTGCATCATCATCAGCGGGCGCGGAAAGGAGCGGACAAGCAAGATATTCTTCGGCAGTTTCTCAATCAGCAAATTCTGTCCGTTGCCGTGCGAATCGCTGACGACGACCTCCGTCGCCCCTGCTTCAAATGCAGCTTCGATGGCGGCGTTGACCTCTTGTGTCATAAATTCCCGGAAGCGTTGATATTCAAAACCCGTCGGACCTAACTGCTCTGCCGTAACCGCTCCGACGACTCCTTCCATATCTGCGGAAATGTATATTTTCATTTTCTTTTCCTGCGCTTCGACCATAACGACAACACCGAACAATAAAAACGCCAAACAAATCAAACAAAATCTCATTTTCATCACTCCATTTCGTTTATAATGGTCAAGAACAGCCAACAAAAGTTCGCACTCAATATCCTTTTATTTGAAGCCTGTGCATAAATCGTTAAGTAGCGACAAATTGAATTTAGCCGCGTATTTATGTTCTTTGAAATTTAGACACCGTCATAAAAATTAGAAGTTTGGGCGAAGGCTACTGCCCGATTCTAAACATCATTTATTTAATCTTTTGAGCAGGTGTTTCGCGCCTGCCCTGACGCAGAACTAATCCGGTAACTTTCCCCTTAGCGTCTTTGACGAATTTAATTTGCGCGTCAATCGTTTTCAGAAAAAAGTCCGTTTCGGATTCAGCGAACCACTCGTTTTTCGGTTGTCCGGTTGCCTGCCCCATTAGT
>JAIVJJ010000273.1 GCA_020200095.1 Acidobacteriota bacterium
CCATCCGACAAAGGCAGCGCAAGAGAAATCTTAGGGCGCTTCGCGCCAGCGATAAGAACAGATAGTGACGAGTTGTCGGACAGCGTATTGTGCAAGGTCGTGTTCTGTTTTTTACACATTAATTTCATACAAACCTCTCGAAACGCCCTGTCATTGTTTCGACTCGACCCAAACGTTTATTTCATTTTTCGGCGCAGGCGCGGGCGATTTGGTTTTGTAATAAACAAATCTCGCGTAGGCGCGGACGGCGTCTAAAATCTCAACCCTGACGTTGTATTCGCCTGGACGGAAGTCTTTTATCGGCACGAATATTCTTTGCACCGCGCTTAATCCGGATGCCGGGCGCGATGAAAAAATGACGTTTGAATCACTCGCATTCGAAACCACAAAATCGCGTTGAAAACTTCCTGCCGGCGAACTTACAAAAGCGCGAACGCGAACTCGCGCCGGAGCGGGCTGCGCCCTGTCGAAACGCAGAAAAACATTAACGCCTCTGGTGACGGAAGGCGGCGCTTGCGTAACGCGCACCGAAAGCGGGCGACCGGGCGCGAGATTGAAATATGACCTTTCCGCCCGTACTTCAGCGTTTTGACCGGCTGCGGGTCGGTTAACGAAAAATTTGTCTCCCGCTTCGGCGCGGTTGACTTTTACTCCGCTGGTCGGAGAATCCGCCGCCGTCGGCAAACTTATTTCCCCTGTCGTTGTGTGTCCTTCAGCCTTTTGAGTTTCGTTTCCGGCTGAAACAAGCGGACTCGCATTTTTTGTTTTCTGCGCCGCCAGTTTATATTTCAAACGCAAATCTGAATTTTCATCTGCTTGTCCGGGGCGGTTTAATACAAAATTCTCATCAAAAGGTTGCAAAAGAGTATAATTAGAGGCTTTCCATTTCTCATTCCGCGAGTTTCCCGCGCCGACATTTTCAAAAATTTCGAGGAAAAACTCTCCTTCGGGTCGCGCTATGACCGCTTCGGCGCCGACGAGATTTCCTTCAAACCGAGAACCGCGCCGCTCTATTCTTCGTTTGGAAATCGTACCGGATTCCGGCACGGCGCCGACTCGAATCGGTCTTATTCCGTTTGATTCTGAAGCGGCAGCTATCAAGCGTGTTTGACCTGCTTCTTCCAACTCGCGCAAATTATTCGGTCTAAAGTAAAACCATCTTTGCCTTTTTCTTTCATTTGTCGTAGCTAAATCCGCATCCCCGCTTTCCGGCGGCGCTCCTTTCGCAGCGCCTGTTTGAACAAAATCGGTCGCGCTTTCCGTGTCTGCGTCATCGAGTTCGGTTGAAAGTGTAACCAGAATTTTGCGGTCGGATTCGAGCAGAAGAGTTTCCGACGACGGCGGCAAATAAATATATGCAACGTGGCGGCTTCCGACAACTTCACCTCTCAAAGTCGCGCCCGGCGCGGCAAAAATGTCCAAAGGCTCAAAAACGGATTCGCCTTGATAAGCGCCCTCTAGAACCGTATTGCCGCTCGCATCCAGCGCTCGATAAGTTACGCTGTAAACGGCTTTTTCATCGGCGTTAAACGGCGGCTCAAAAAGTGCCCTGGTGACAACGCGCGCGCGTTCCGGCACGTCTGATACATCCGCCTCAATATTGTGCGCCAAGCCCGGTCCGATAAGATAATAGCGCGAGGTATCGCCAATCGGTTCGAGCAAAATCCATTCATCGTTTGTCTGATCATTAAATTCCGCCAAAATATAAATCGGTCTGTCGGATTTGTTTCTAACGGTAAAACGATGTCCGGGCTGAACATCAACGGTTTCACCTAATTTAAGCGGCGACTCGATACCAACCGACTCTGGAGAGACAGCAGAACCGTCTGCGAATAATGCCGTAATGCGTATCTGTCCCGCCGTTTTTATCTCATAAATGACGGCTTGCCCCGCTCCGGTTAAATCACCCGGCAGCTCAAACTCGCGCGTCGTTTCAGGAAGAGAAATATCCGCTAAATAAAGATAAACCGGAAAATAATCTGTTCCTTCACGCCCTTCCGGGCTAAGTAGTTCAAGCCCTCGGCTCATTAATCGAGCAATCGTTTCCTCTCTAGGCTCGTTCCGCGTGATTAAAATTTGCCGGAGCATCATGTTTCGCTCCTTTTGGCTCAAATACTTCCAGGCGCGCAACGCTTCGCTGCGATTTCTGCTTACGACTCTTGAGGCTCGCACGACGGCGCTCGGCATATCCGAATCCTCAGTTAGCGAAACTCTTAGATAAGCGCCACTCAAATCAACGCCATCGAGCAAAACGGTCGTCGAGCGAGTATCATCGGGCATCAGGCGACTGCGTTCCGGTTCAGCATAAAAAACAGATTCGAGCGGCAGCTTTCCGTTTTCCTGCTCGATTAAAGTTTTTCGTGTTGTTTCATAGAACACTTGCTCCCAGCGAACCTCATCGCGGCTGCTTACCACCTGAACTTTTAACCCGTAAGCGAATTTCGGTTTTAACAGTTCGGGAGGAAACTCCAGATTTGAATCAACCTTAATCTCGCGATCATTGGGGCTTAACATAAAAGTGAGAACCGGTTCGTTCGTTATTCTGTAAGCGACAACTCTTTCACTCCACGTGATGCGATTTTGCAATTCTCCGCCTTCTGAACTTTTTCGGTAAGCGCGATAAAGCAAAGCGCCGATTAAAATTAAAAGCAGCAGAATGAAAACCGAAATAACATTTGTGCGTTTTCTCATGGTCTGATGCTCAGCCTCGCTGCATTGCCGATTATGTAGCGTGAAATGATATCGCCGGCAATATCTTCGCGCATTGAAACTTCTTCGACCGCGTTTGCCGATTGTCCGATTCTGAGCACCTCAACCGCAGTTTCACCGCGCCTTAAAAGGAAAAAGGATTGTCCGGTGTCGCTATCGTAAAAATAAAGCGGTCGAAAACCTAATTGACGAGTTTCGTTCGTCGCCAATCGTAAATCGTTGATATTTCTAAATTCTCCATACTTCTGTAAATTCAAAGTTAAATTCGTGAAATCGGCATTTTTAGTTTTGGAAACAACATTGGAGTTTCCGGCGAGCAAAGAAGAGAGTGACCCGCTACGCTGTTCCAAGCCGATTGCCGCGGCGTGCGTTGAAGTCGTCGTATGTTCGTTTGTATTTGATAAGCCCTCGCGGTTTTGGCGCGCGCGCGGAATGTAGAGAACAGCGAACGAACCAGGACTAAAGCTCTCGGAAAACGAACGCTGCGGGTCGGCTTTGGGTGTGAATTGCGCGCGTTCTTTCGAACCGTCATATAGTCTGACGCGATAGCCGGCTTGTTCCAGTTCCGTTAGCACGGACGCGACTCTAGGCGGCAATAATTCACGCTTCGGCGTTTCTATTCCGGTTGTTATCACTATATCGGCGCCAACCTGCTCTGCCGGAGTCATCACGCTTCGCATCTGCAGCGTCAGCGGCGGCGTCTGAGCATCTTTTTCAGGAACGGTTGTTTGACAGCGCTGATGCGCCAAGTTTAACAAAGAACCGCCGCTATCGTTCTCGACACTTGTCGAACCGGCGCCCTGCTCCGTCTCGCCAATGAACAGAGCTTGAACTTTGCTCGGCTCGACTATTCGCATTCCAAATCTCAGCGCCATCTGCTCGCGGCGGGCGTGCGGAACTTCAACAAACAGACGCGACGGCGGCGCGCCCGTTTTGAAGACAAAAGTTCCCCATCGGCGGGCAAATGACCGCTGTTCGGTCAGCGCGACGTATTGCTGCGGCGCTCCGTTTTCCTGCAAAACTGAAATTTTATACCCGACAATTGATGCCGAAAGCTGCAAAAACCCTAATTCTTCATTGCTTAACGCTCTGTTTGAGGAACGCAGCAGCGGCGTAAAGAGACGTTCGTCGAAGAAAACGAGTTCCTCGCGCGAAGGTTCTCGAAAAGCTGTCTTGGTTTCTAAAAGCTCTTTTCTCAAATTGTCCAGCCAATCATAAAAGCGCAAATTAGCGCTTTGAAACTTCCGCTCATTAGATAAATCAGGCGTTTGATTTTGACCGAACAGCGCAACCGCTCCGCGCATAACCGCTTCGGGCGGAAGCCGCAATTCGAGAAAATCGCTTTGAGCCGTTCCAGCCCACTGGCTATCGGTAAAATCCGGGTTCAAATCTATATTAAAATCACCCGCTAACTCGCGCAGCGCGGCAAGGTCGAGCGAATCGGGAATGCCTCCTTTGACTGCCAGTCGAGCATTTGCATTTCCGTCAACTCGCGCGTCAATGATGGGGCTTTTAGAAAAATAATGATAAGCGCTTTCCAGCGGACTTCGCCCGGTTGATACATACCACGAATCTTTGCCTGAAATGCGCGACTGATACGTGCCGGAAACAATCAGCGCTTTTGCTCCAAGTTTGCGGTAAAGCAGCAAACCGGCTTCGAGAGAAGCGTTTTCCGCAACCGGAAAGGGAACGTGAATGATTAAATCGGATTTCGGCTCGGCGGAAAATAAAAACATTCCCCAACCACGTAACCGTCCGCTGCTTTTTCCCGTTTCGCGCAGTAATAAATCAGTCACCTGCTGCTGTTCGTTGCGAAAAATAACTCCCTCGTAACCAAGCGGCTTAACAAAATCCGCAGCTTGCCGGAATTTTTCATCTATCTGATCAATTTTTCCCTGATTTGAATTAATCAATTTATAAACTGCATTAAAGCGGTCAAGTTCTGACGCGCTCGCATAATCAACGGGATTAGACTTAGACGCCATTCGTAATCTAGCCCGCGAAAGCATTAATGTCGCGTAAAGATTCTGCTGCGGCTCTGATAATTGCTGCTGCTGTATGGTTTCACTAACAGACGGCATCTCGTTTGTAGATGTTCTCAAAGGAATCAGGGTCAGCGAAAAAGCAATGAGGTTTCCGATAATCACGCCAGCGAGAGAAATTCGCAGCGTCGGAACAAGATAAAGAATCACGCTGCCGCGCTCCCACATTTTAGCCGCCATCAAAGTCGGCAAAAGGTAGCCGAAACCGTAAAAATCAACCGAGGTTACGCCCGGAAAACCGAAAGCCACAATCGGGTCTATAACCGTCTTCAGCAAAAATGAGATTGAGAAAAGAAGCAGCGTTTTACGCGGACCTTCTATCGTCGTGGTTTCAAATCTTTTTCGGCTGCTAATAAATTGCGCGACAAACAGAATAATAACTGCTTCAAGCAGTGTTGCGACAAGTTTTACCGGAGTTATCCAAATAAGGGAAAGCAGTGCCGGAACTAAAATGCCGTTAAAATCCCATCCGTAATTTAGATTGGCGCGTGATGCGAGCATCGCGCAGGTTAATAAAATAATGTGCGCTTTCGGGCTGGCGGTGAAATCAATGGCGGCGCCTTCAAATAATAAACTGAGATAAGCCGCCGAATAATTTGTATGGTCAATCAGAAAATAAAGCGTAACCAAATAGGTAACAAACATTGAAACCGTAATTGGCGTTAGCGCTTTTCGCAAACCAGCATTCCAAACCATATTGGCAAGCAACGGAACGCAAACGAAACCGACACTAAAAAGCTTATGCCGGTAATCAAATGAAACTGTAAAATTTTCATTTAAGATTAAACCTAAATTATCAACTATAGAACCTTCAATCAGCAGCCTGACACCTACACTCGCCAAGAGAATTGCCAAAAACCGGTCACGCCCGAAAAATTCAGACCAAGCGCCCGTCCACGCTCCCAGCGATGATAAGACCAAAACCAGTCCATAGGTGCACAATGCCTCGACAACCATCAGAAAGCCAGCCCAAGGCTCGACAATTATAACGGTGACTAAAAAGCCCGGAACTAAAAGCCCCGAGTAAGTCCAGCCGAAAAGTTCCGAGCCGAGGGTAAGAATAATGACGCCGATTAAAACAGGAGGTAAAACCGAATGAGCTAGTCCGTTTTCATAGAAAAGAGGAAGGTGAATGCTGCTTGCCAGAAAAAATCCGACCAGTAACAATCCGCACGCGATCAGCGACAAGATTATCCAAAACTGAGGGATATTGCGACGAGCGTCGCTTTCAACAGATGTTGCGGTTGCGCTCATAATCTCGACGAAAGTTCTTGCCGCACTTTATTCGGTGAAAACGGCTTTTGCAGAAACCCGCCGATGCCAAGCTCATCTATAACATCGCGTTCGACTTTTCGGTCAGCGGCAGAAATGATAATTACTCGCTCTAAAGAAAAAAGATTGAGTTCCTTCAGCTTTCGGCAGAAGACAATTCCGTCCATATACGGCATATATATATCTACCAGTAAAAGAGACGGAAGAAGGACCGGCTCACAATTTTTGAGATATGTAATTGCCTCGTCCCCGTTGTTGACTTCAATAACATCGTTCACCAGCGAGCGCGCGATCCGGCTGATGATCATCCTCGCCATCGAATCGTCTTCTACCACTAAAATGCTTTTGTTTTCCATAATAAGCTATTGCTTTAAGAGATACGGCTAATGTGAAATGAACCTATGCATTGGCAACCTGAAAGGTCTGCACGTCGAGACCAAACGAGTTGCGGAGCAGTTGCTTCAAAGTATAACTGGTCACTTTGGCGATCATTCGTGTGGTCAACCCAATGACCGTTTTCGCCAGTAGTCGTTCCATGTTGCGCCCTGTGTTTTGCAACTCATTGAATGAGCCTTCGATCCGCTCGCGTACACTGCCGAGCAGCCGGTCGAACCACACAGGGTTCTGCTCTTTTTGATTGACACGCTTTTGTGTCCAGACGCGATTGCCGGTTTGCTCTTTGACCTCTTGCTGCCACTCCACACCGATGAAGCCTTTGTCACCGAAGATGTCGCAGGAGCGCAACGAGCATAAAACTTCTTCGGCAGCAGCGCGCTCGTCCGTGTTGGTGGCGACCATTTCAAAGACTAGCGGCAGCCCCGCAAAGGTCGTGACGGCCACGAACTTGTAGCCGAAGTAATGAAAGTAGCGCGCTGCACAGTAACCATAACCGGCGCTTTGGCGGAAGTCGCTCCGCTTCTTGCTGCGTTTATAGCTGACGACGGGGACAGGCTTGGTGTCCATGAGCAAGAACATTTCTTCGGTTGCGCCCAACTCTGTGAGCCAAGTGCGCCGCAGTTGTTCGACAATTAAGCGTAGCGAGCGGGCGCGGCGATTGAATTGACTTTGGTCGCAAAGTTTTGGAAATAGCGCAAGATAGTTGGCACGCATGAAGGAGAGAAACTGGGTCTGGCTTTCAAATGAGAGGAAATCCTGTGCGAGCATTAAGGTGATGACTTCCGAGTCACTGAAGACTGGTTTAGCTCCCACTTTGCCTTTCAACAAGCGTGGAGCGTGTTGTTTGTACCAGTCATCAACGAGGACATACATGATTGTCAAAAGAGTCGGGAAGTCTATACTTTGCATGAGGAATTCCTCCTGATCTTGGCTTGGCTTGAAGTTGGCGCTTCTGTCAAACAAGATTCGAGAGGTCTTCCTCTTTGTCAATTCAATTTCACATCAGCCGTGAGATATAATTTTGGAAATACCAATCCTTCGGAAGCGAGGCTTCGATTCTTAAGCCTTCTTTCAAAGAGCTTGTAAAACGGCAATAACCTCCGTGATTTTCAAATACTTCCTTCGCTGTTGTAAGATTTTCTCCGGACATACCCGCGCCGTCATTAACTAAATGTTCCATAACTTTCGGCGGCAAACCCAATCCTTCTGTGGCTATCAGAATTTGAATGTCCAATTCTCGCTCAGTTAAGTCTAGTTTAACCTGAGAATCGGGCGCCGCTCCCTGAACAACGAAATTGAAAAGGCTGCGAATTGCCTGAACTATTTCTTCAGAGTTTGCAAAAACGGGGGTGATAACTGCCGGACCGTCAAATACTAAATCAACCGAACGCTCTTTCGCTTGTGGATTAACAGCAGTAATTTCATTCTCAAGCAGAGCAATTAGATTAACCGGTCCACGGTTGTTTTTTGACCCGTCAAGCCTGGAATCCGCAATTTGAGTAAATTGCCGGAAGATACCCGATAAACTTTTTGCCCGATCTACTATAATGTCCAGCATCTCCTGGTCGGAATCGGAACCTTTTTTCGATTCGCTGAGAATTTCTCCGTACGCTACGATAGGTGTTAGAAGGTTTTGCGAAACGCCTTGAATATTAGCTATCAGATGGCTCTTCATTTCATCAAGAACTCTAAACTCGGTCGTATCCGCCAACGTGAAAACTAATCCTCGCAATTGAGAAAGTTCATTCTTATCTGCGGCGGTATTTACGGTTTCCATATAGCCCGGCGCCATAACAGAAACGTCAGTATTATGCTGCGCTCCTTCGGAATAAAGGGGGCTAATTGTCAATTTGTAAGACGAGCCGTTTTCAGTATCAATACCCAAAACCGTTTCGGCGCGGTTTACAGTCGCTTTTGATAAGGCTTGCGTAAACTCATCTGCTTTGGCGGTGAATAATCGAGCGACTGAACCCAGTAAATTATCTTCGCTAAAATCGGCTTTACAGTCCGTAAGCACTTGGACAAAGCGCGGATTGTAAAACAAAGCGCGTCCCAAAGGATGAGCGACGCCGATTGCATCCGCGCCGCGTTCCAGAACGGTTCGTAAAAATGATTCTTCGCTCGTTAACCGCTCAACCGTTTGTTCTAAAATGTTGATTTCGACAAATGGGCTTTGATTAAATTCACGATTAATTTTCGAAGCTTTGACGTTTGTATCAACTAACAGCGCGGAAATTTCCGCCGCTAATCGAGTCGCCAGAGGCATTTGAAAATTCTGAGTCGTATTGTCAATCACAAGTCCGAAAGCCCCGATTAATTTTTTCCCGAACCCAAGCGGCAGAAGCAAAACTTCCTTTTTGCTCTCAAGAAATTCTCGGGTTGATTGCGGCTCGACTGATTGGCGCAGAGTGCCGATAATCGTTGATGAATCGTGAAAATTTTCGTCCTGAATGTCATTTGCGACGCGCGGGTCGGCGTAAGTCAAATTCCATTTTCCCGACTTCTCCTCCCGGATAATAAACAATGACGGTAGCCCTCCAAAATAGTAAGAGACAGCGGCGCCGATTTGTTCCCAATCAATTGCGGCTCGTTTATTTTCGGCTTCTTCGGCAGTCAGAATCGCCGCGCCGCGCGACCGAAATTTTATTCTCGAAACCAATTCTTTCAACAACTCTCTAACTCTAACGGTTTTAGCGACAGTTAAAACTGTAAAACTCAAAACTAGACCTATAGCGATGGCGGAGAACGGCGTCTTTAGCTGTATCAACAAAATGAAACCGATATTCATCAGAGCGGTTGCCAACAAAAGAATCAGCAGAGCAAGCGCCCCTTTTAGAGGTGATAAAAAGCGGAACAATAAACCGCTTAGAGCAACAGCCAGGAAAACAAGCAGTAAAGAAAAAAAAGTGTTTGGCGAGGTAAGAAAACGCTCGCCGAGAATAGCGTCAGCCGTTTGCGCCCACAGTTCCGTTTCCGAAATCGGAACATTGTCAATTGACGCGGGCGTCAACCATTGTCTCGAATTTGTTACAGAAGTAGGTCCGACAAACAGAATTTTTCCTTTTAGGATCGAAACCGGAATTTCCCCGCTTAAAATTTTCGAAACCGGAATGTATGGATAAGACTTTGCAGCGCCGGAATAAACCGGAGAGATGTTAAAGGAATCATCCATCCGCAAATTTATTTCCCCGACGTTAATTTTTCCGTTTGAAGAACTCGCTGTTTGATTTACGAAACCGGCTGCGGCTAAAGCGGCTAAAGCAATTGAACTTCTAATGCCGTTCTCAGTATTAAAAAAAAGTCTCTGCTCACGCACAACTCCGTCTTTATTAAAAGTAGCTGCGGCAATTGCGCCTTTTGGCGGGTAAACGGGCAATGTTTCGATATTCGGGCTTACGGACTGTAAAGAATTTGCACTTAAAGCATAAACAATAGGATAGTTAGAGTTTTCTATTTCATTTCGAAATCCGGCGGGCAGAGAAAATGTATAAACTACCGCTGCGGGGTTAGCGGCTAACATCTGCGATTGAATTTGGCGCAGCGTTTCTTCTGTTAGGAGCCATTCCCCTGAGTCCGCAGACACGACTATAAGCCTTTCTGAACGCTTGGAATAACCGAGATTTGTCGCATAATCCGTAAGATTATTATCTATGGTTTTCGTGTCAGCGCACTGGCTGGTCACTGTTGCAAAAATTGCAACCATAAGAATAAGAAAATAAAAGTTACTCATTGCCCCTAAGTAAGATTTCTAAGTACTCAAAAGTGACGGGTAGAAGTTAAGCGTCAAGCTGTAAGCCTGTATTTATCGAGCTTTGCTTGCCACCGTTGCTCAGTACGAGCGGCCTGTTCTTTATACACGTCAATCGCGAATC
>JAIVJJ010000034.1 GCA_020200095.1 Acidobacteriota bacterium
ACATTGAACATTACGCGTAGCGACGTAATCGGCTAGGTCAGCTGTTGCGTTATTGCCTTCTTCGATAGAATGCAAAACTTCGGTGCGTTTGGCTTTTAATTCTTCATTTTGCTGATATTCCTGACCGACTTGGGCATATAAATCCCAGCAGTAATAATCAAAAGTTTTTCCATCAGCTTGCAATTTTTCATCGAGTTTTACAATGTCACCCAAATCCATTTTTTCGAGATAAATGAAACCGACGACGACATCGGCAACCTGCACGCCCGTATTGTCAATATAATTTTGCACTTCAACGCGCTTTCCGCTTGCCCGCAAAATCCGCACGAAGGTATCGCCCAAAACAGAATTTCTGATATGACCGATGTGCGCGGCTTTGTTTGGATTTACAGATGTATGTTCGACACAAACCTTTGAAGAAATTGCATTTTTGTTAGAATTTGGCAGGATTAAAATTTCCGTATTAACGCCCTCAGCCAGAAACTTTGCGCGATTGAAAAAAACATTCAAATAACCGGCGCCGGCAACTTCGACCTTTTGTATCGCTTCATTTTTTTCCAAAGCGACTTTTAATTTTTCGGCAATTTCGCGCGGGTTTTTCTTCTCGCCGGTTTCCTGCTTGATTCTTTTAGCCAATTCAAAAGCAACCGGAAAAGCTAAATCACCGAGTTCAGTTTTCGGCGGGATTTCAGCCGCGAGCTGTTCCAATTCGATATTAAAAATTTCACGCGCCGAGTGTTTTATTTTCTCACGCAAACTGTCCTGTAATTCGGATAAATTCAAATTATAAAACCTCAGATAAATCGTATTAATAAAAAAGCCAAGTATAGCGCAAACACCGGAAAAGAATGAAACGCAGGCTTTGACCTTTGAAACTTTGGACTTTAAACTTTTAATTTTATGAAAACTCTTTATTTCGATTGTTTCGCCGGCGCGAGCGGCAATATGATTTTGGGTGCGCTAGTCGCGCTTGGAATTGATAAGAACGAATTGATTGAAAAAATCAACCTACTCAATGTTTCACGTTTTGAAATCGTATTTAGAGAAGTTGACCGTTCCGGAATAAAAGCCTTTCACGTTGAAGTAAAAGTTGCCGATGAAAATACGCACCGGCATTTACATACAATCGAAAAAATAATAAATAATTCACGACTTTCTGATTTGGTAAAGAAACGCGCCGTCGCAATTTTTACAAAACTTGCCGAAGCCGAAGCGAAAGTCCACGGAATCGAAACGGAAAAAGTGCATTTTCACGAAGTTGGAGCAATGGATGCAATTGTAGATGTTGTCGGAGCGTGCATCGGATTTGAAATGCTCGGGATTGAAAAATTTGCGTGTTCAAAAATTCACGTCGGAAGCGGTTTTGTAAATATGGCGCACGGGAAATTTCCAGTTCCGCCGCCTGCGGTTTCCGAACTTTTACAGAATGTGCCGATTTATTCAACTGAAATTGAAGGTGAATTGATTACGCCAACAGGCGCGGCAATTATTTCAACCGTTTGTGAATCTTTCGGAATAATCTCAAATTTTAAAATCGAAAAAACTGCGTATGGAGCAGGCACAAGAGAATATGAAAGTTTTCCGAATGTTTTGCGATTATTTTTAGGAGAAACTGAAAATGCGTCTGATAAAAAAAGCAAGTCGTTGGATGAAGTCGTAGCAAAAGAAAATAAAACGAGTAACAAATATGAATATGAAACGGGAAATTTAATTTTATTAGAAACAAATCTTGACGATAATTCGCCGCAAACCTTAGGTTTTGTGATGGAACGTGCTTTTGAAAGCGGCGCGTTGGATTGCTGGTTTACGTCAATTCAAATGAAAAAAAACCGCCCGGCAACACTTGTTTCAATTCTTTGCGAAAGAGAAAAAAGGGAAGTTCTTTCGGAATTGCTTTTTACAGAAACCACAACGCTTGGGATTCGCGTGTTGGAAATAGAAAGAAACAGCTTACCGCGCGAAATCGTCAAAGTTCAAACTGAATTCGGCGAGGTAGATGTAAAAATCGCCCGTTTTGGCGGGAAGTTTGTTAATGCTAAACCGGAATACGAACAAATTCGCAAAATTGCGTTAAAATCAAATAAAACAATCAAGGAAATCGAAACGGAAATTTTGGAGAAATTTAACGAGCAGAAAGAGAAATAAAATTGGCACAAGTAACTAAACATAAAAAAGTAGATTTGAAAAAAATCGTAAAAGGCGTGCGCTTAATTCTTGAAGGAATCGGCGAAGATGCCGACCGCGACGGTTTACAAAAAACACCCGAAAGGGTTGCGGATTTTTACGTGGAATTAACCGCCGGAATGTGGGAAGACGCCCGCGAGCAAATTGTCGCGCTGCCGGGCGATTCGCACGACGAAATGGTGATAGTCAAAGATATTTCGATTGCGTCCGTGTGCGAGCATCATCTTGCGCCGTTTGTCGGCAAATGTCATATCGCTTATATTCCGAAAGGCGGGCGCATTGTCGGTTTATCGAAACTCGCGCGGATTGCAGAAATCTTTGCGCGGCGCTTGCAAGTGCAGGAACGCTTAACGCAGCAAATCGCGCAAACGCTGTTTGAAGAACTCGAGCCGCTCGGAGTAATGGTCGTGATGGAAGCCGAACATACTTGTATGACTTTGCGCGGCGTGAAAAAACCGGGAGCGAAAACCGTAACCTCGAGTGTTCTAGGCGGTTTTCGCACTGATGCGCGAACTCGTGCTGAAGCAATGAGTTTAATAAAAGGATGAAGAATGTGAGGTGAAGTATGAAAAATAAATTATTTGTAATTTTGTTGTTGACGATTTTCTTGCCAACTTTTGTTACCGCCCAAACAAGTGGAAAATATTCAAATCTTTTCAGCGAGCAAAAGTTGAAATCAACCGTTAAATTCTTGTCCGACGACGGATTTGAAGGTCGCGCTCCTGGAAGTCGAGGCGGCGAACTCGCGGCGAAATACATTGCCAATCAATTAGAATTGCTCGGCATCAAGCCGGGAAATAACGGCTCGTATTTTCAACCGGTCTCGCTTGTAGCTGTTAAGGCAAATCCGAATACGATGATGGTTAACGACCCGCCTGCAACCAAAGAAGAGCCGAATCTTTTCGGCGGCAAAGCCCTAACTTATTACGGACGCTGGACGTATAAATTTGAAGAAGCGGCGCGACGCGGCGCGGCAGGCGTGATTTTAATTCACACAACCGAATCGGCGGGTTATGGCTGGAATGTCGTGCGGACTTCAAACGGAAGCTGGCGTTTTGATATTGCCCGCACAAGTGGAGACAAAACGCCGTTTTTGCAGATACGTTCGTGGATGACTGAAGACACGGCGCGGAAAATCTTCACACAAGCCGGAAAAAATCTCGATGAATTGCGCGAGCAAGCCAGATCGAGAAACTTTCAACCCGTAAAACTAGGCTTGACGGCGAAGATTGATATAAACAGCGAATTGAAAAAACTCGATTCAAACAACGTCGTCGGCGTTTGGGAAGGAACCGATCCGAAATTAAAAGACGAATACGTAGTTTATACGGCACATTGGGATCATTTGGGAATCGGAGCGCCGAACGATAAAGGCGACACGATTTACAACGGCGCGTTAGATAACGCTTCCGGCGTGGCGCAAATTTTGACTATTGCCGAAGCTATTACAAAATTACCGAAAACCGAACAACCGAAACGCTCGCAAGTTTTTCTCTTTACAACGGCAGAAGAGCAAGGGCTTTTGGGCGCGGAATGGTACTCTAAAAATCCGATTTTTCCGATAGCGAAAACTGCTGCAAACATCAACGTTGACGGCGGAAATTTTTACGGTTTGACCCGCAATTACGGCGCGTTGGGCGCGGAGCGTTCAAATCTGATGCAGGTTGTCAATGATGTTTTGAGCGAAAGAAAAATGACTTATTTGCCTGACGACCATCCAGAACAAGGTTCGTTTTTTCGTTCCGACCATTTTCCGTTTGCTAAAACAGGCGTTCCGGCTTTGAGTATTAGAAATGGCAATGATTACGTTGGTAAGCCGAAGGATTTCAGCGAAAAAACGTTTAATGAATTTAACCAGAAACATTATCATCAACCGTCAGATGAGTTTCGTGAAACATGGCAATTCGACGGAATGGTGCAGGCTTTAGAAGTCACACTGGCAATCGGATTGAAAGTATCGAACATGGAACAGTTGCCGCGCTTTAATTCAAATGACGAATTTGCGAAGGCGCAGCCCGAAAGAAAATAAATTTAACTGCAGAGGACATTCAGAACACAGAGAAATCAGCCACGAATTACACAAATTACACGAATGAAATATTGTTTTCTTGATTCGTGTAATTTGTGTAATTCGTGGCAAAATCTTTATGCCTAATTTTTATGAGTAAAACCTTTTACATTACAACACCGATTTACTACGCCAACAGTTTGCCGCATCTTGGACACCTCTACACGACAACGGTTGCCGATATTATTGCAAAACACAAACGACAGCGCGGTTTTGATACGTTTTTTTTGACGGGAACAGACGAACACGGTGTAAATATCCAACGTGTCGCGCAGAAAGAAAATAAATCTCCGCGAGAATATGTTGATTTTATTTCAGGCGAGATGAAAAAAAAATTCGCCGATTTCGGTTTGACTGGTTACGATATTTTTATGCGGACAACCGAAAAATTTCATTACGAAGCGGTGCAGAATTTGTGGCAAAAAATCGCTTCCAGTAAAACACCGAAAGGTAATGAAACGATTTATAAAGGATTTTACGAAGCGTGGTTTTGTCCGAATTGTGCCGAATTTAAGACCGAAAGCGAATATCAATTGCGTGATGGTGAAGACGCGCCACGCTGCTTGATTCACGAACGAACGCTCGACAAAGTTTCGGAAGAAAGTTATTTTTTCCGGCTTTCGGATTATAACGAAACTCTGCTCGAAACAATCGAAAGTAACCCGAATTTAATTCGTCCAGAAGCGCGTCGCAATGAAGTCATTTCATTCGTCAAAAGCGGTTTGCAAGACCTTTCAATTTCGCGTGAGAAAAAATCCGTGTCGTGGGGCGTTCCCGTCCCGAATGATGAAAATCACGTGATGTATGTTTGGCTCGACGCGCTTTCAAATTATATAACGGCAATCGGTTACGGAAATTCCGAAAAGTCGGGGTTTGAAAAATACTGGCAAAACGCGACGCATTTAGTTGGAAAAGATATTTTACGGCAGCACACAGTTTACTGGTTTTCGTTTCTTCTGGCAGCAGAAATTGATTTGCCGAAACAGGTTTTCGCGCATGGAATGTGGCTCGATGCGCAAGGGCGCAAAATGGGCAAAACGCTCGGAAACGCGGTGAAACTCGATGTTTTGCACAAACATTTTTCAACCGACGCGCTTCGTTATTTTCTCATGCGCGATATGGTTTTCGGGCAGGACGGAAAATTCGGTTACGAAAATTTGATAGACCGCGCGAACGCGGATTTGGCAAGCGGTTTGGGTAATCTTTCTTCGCGGACGTTTTCAATGATTGAAAAATATCGTGAAGGAAAAGTTCCAAGCGGAAAAATTCAAGAGCAAAATTATCTATTCGCAAAACGCGCTGGAATAAACGCGGACGAACAAGATTTAGTTTCGTTTCTCGAACACGCGCGCGACGAATTTCTGCGTCGCTTTGATAATTTTGAATTTAGCCAGGCGCTTGAAATTATTTGGGCGGTGATTGCGCGGATTGATAAGATGATTTCTGATTCGAAGCCTTGGGAACTCTTTAAAGACGCGAATCAAGCCCAAACCTTAAATGCTGTTTTGTATCGTACAACGGAAACTTTGCGTTGGCTATGCGTTTTGCTTTATCCGGTAATGCCGGAAGCGGTGCGCGAAATTTACGCGCAAATTGGTTTAAATGAAGATATTTCAAAAATAAATCCGGAAAATTTAACTTGGGGAGAATTAGAAGCGGAAACGCGCATAGGCGAAACCAAAGCCGTTTTTCCGCGCATTGATAAAAATAAAGTTATGCAAGAAATTAGTGAGTCTAAAGTCGTCAGCAACGAGCAATCAGAATTGCCGGAAGTAGCAGGCATTTCAAGCAAAGAATTTGATAACAAAACTAAGGATTCAAACACCGGAAAATCAGTAGCGAAAGACGAGCAACAAATAATCGAAGAAAATTTTATCGGCATTGATGATTTTCTAAAAGTTGAACTGCGCGTCGGCGAAATCAAAATAGCCGAACGAATACCAAAAGCAGATAAACTTTTGCGTTTTGAAATTGATTTAGGCGAAGAAAAACCACGCCAAATTCTCGCCGGTTTAGCCGAATATTACGAACCGGAGAAATTAGTAGGGCGCAAAGTCATCGTTGTCGCCAATTTGAAACCGCGAAAAATGCGCGGGCTGGAATCTCAGGGAATGATTTGCGCAGCAAGTTTAGAAGAAGACGACACGCCCGCCATTGCGACGTTTTTGGAAGATGTGAAAATCGGCGCGAGATTAAAATAATGATTTTTGTTGATTCACATTGTCATATTGACGGCGAAGCGTTCGACGCCGACCGCGACGAAGTTGTGCAACGCGCCAAAGATGCCGGCGTAAAGGCGATGCTTACTGTCGGCACGGGAAATCCTCACAACGATGAAATTAAGAAAGCCGTTGAAGTCGCCGAAAGTTATGAGAATGTTTTCGCATCGGTCGGCGTTCATCCGCACGATGCCAAATTTTATGATGACAAAAGCGAAACTCATTTAATTGATTTGGTAGAATCTTCCAAAAAAGTTATCGCCTGGGGCGAAATCGGTTTGGATTTTTACTATGATAATTCGCCGCGGGAAATTCAGATTGAAGTTTTTAGAAGACAAATTCGAATGGCAAAAGAATTAAATCTTCCGATAATTATTCATTCGCGTGATGCGGACGAAGAAACTACAGAGATTTTAACTAAAGAGTGTTCGGATAAAAATTTTCGCGGCGGAATTATGCACTGTTTCGGCGGCAGCGCGGAAATGGCAAAAGGTTTAATGAAAATCGGTTTTTATGTTTCTTTTGCCGGAAACGTAACCTTTAAAAAGGCGGAAAACTTGCGCGAAGCGGCTAAAATTGTTCCTCTCGATAAACTTCTTATCGAAACCGATTGCCCGTTTCTGACGCCTGTTCCATTTCGCGGAAAAAGAAACGAGCCGTCATTTGTTGTTCACACTGCCGAATTTCTAGCTGAATTTTATAAGATTCCTTTGCAAAATTTAGCAAATGCGACAACACAAAATTTTTTGAAATTTTTTAATTTGAGTTTTAACGAAAGCGGAAAGGTTATTTTGAATAGCCGAATAAATTAAAATAAAATTTATGAGAAAACCAATTATTGCGGGAAATTGGAAAATGTATAAGCTGCTCGGAGAATCGATTGAAACTGCACTAGCTTTAAAGTCTCTAGTAGCAAATACAAATCATTGCGAGATTATTATCGCTCCCGTTTTTACGGCTTTAAAAACAGTTTGCGACCGACTTGAAGGTTCAAATATCAAAGTCGCGGCGCAGAATTGTTCAACCGAACAAAAACACGGTGCACACACCGGGGAAGTTTCTGCCGAAATGATTAAAGATGTCGGCGCGTCGCACATTATCATCGGTCATTCCGAACGACGGCAGTTTTACGGCGAAACAAACGAATCGGTTAATTTGAAAACGAAAGCGTGTCTATTATTTGATTTAACTGCTATTGTTTGTATTGGCGAAATGCTAGCGGAAAGGGAAGCCGGAAATGCGGAAAACGTCGTTAAATCGCAACTCATTGGCGCGCTTGAAGGTTTGACAGTTACTGATATGAAACGTATCATAATCGCTTACGAGCCGGTCTGGGCAATCGGCACGGGAAAAACTGCCACGCCTGAACAGGCTCAAGAAATGCACGCTTTTATTCGGCAAACATTGAGCGAAATGAACGGTAAAGAAGTTTCGGAAACAATCAGAATTCTTTACGGTGGTTCGGTCAAACCGGACAATATAGAAAGTTTGATGAAACAAACAGATATTGACGGCGCATTGGTCGGCGGAGCGAGTCTTGAGGCGGAAAGTTTTTCTAAAATTGTGAATTATAAATAATTAGATATAAATTGGTTTGCCAGCACTTTGATAGTTTTTTGTTTTTAATGGTAAACCGCAAATCTAAAATCTAAAATTTTACGGAGCATCGACTTGGTTTATTTTTTATACGCATTATTTTTTATTTCTTGTATTGTGTTAATCGCATCGGTTTTACTGCAGCCGGGAAAAACTGATGCCGGGGCGCTTTTTACAAGCAATGTTTCCAGCACAGCTTTTCAGCCGCGCGGGTCACAGACTATTTTATCGAAGATTACCATCGCAGCGGCAACTACGTTTATGTTGTCGGCTTTGTTGCTGGCAATGCCTGCTTTAACGGGAAATTTTTCGGTTTTGCAAACAAACGCGGAAGATCCGACCGAAACTGCGCCTGGTGCGAATGTGAACGCAAACACAGAAGCCGAGGCTAATGCTCCGGTCAAGATAAATACAAACGTTGAAGCAAATACTACAGTTACAATTGATGCACCGACGCCTTCAAATGTAACCACAGACGCAAAATCCAATTCGGCTAGCAACACAAATACGGCTAACGCAAACACCCAAAGGTAAAATTGAGGAAACAAAATCGCCGGCAAATAAATAATTTTGCTTTAAATACTGATTGCCGTTTGAAAATATATTTATGGGGATGTGGCGGAATTGGTATACGCGTGCGTTTGAGGGGCGTATGGGGAAACCCTTGAGAGTTCGAGTCTCTCCATCCCCACCAATTTACTTCGATATGGCGATTTCAAATTCTGTCTTCGTCACACAATATAAAAAGGCTTTCAGCTAACTACTGAAAGCCTTTTTCATTATCTGATTTCTAATATTATAAAAGCGTGTTCTAAACAATTCGGTTTATTCAATTCAATAAAGGGATTTTTTGAGATGATGAGGCTTATTAACCGATAAAAGGTTTTGTATTCAATGTTCACCGAGGCGAAAGCGAAAGCCGATACGAAAGGCGCGCGGTGCGGCAAGCGTAACAACGGGCGAACGCCCCGTTTCGATGCGATTGTCGAAAAGATTTTCGGCGGCGGCGAAAACTTCGAGATTGTTTGTCAGGCGTCGAGAAACGAGGGCGTCGAACATAAAGTATTTGTTCAACTGGAAACGATTTTGGTCGTCGTCAAATTGTGTGCTTCCAGTGCGGATTTGCAAGCCGATTTGGACAAACTTTCGATTTGTATATTGTGATTGAAAAGCGAATTGGTGACGCGCAACCTGCGGAATCAGCAAGTTTTCCAACGCGGTATTTGCCGGAAAACTTTGCACGCGCGCGTCAACAAACAGGTAACCGCCGGAAACGGTAAAATTATTTGTTAAACGCATTTCCGCGTCAAGTTCCAATCCGCGCGAACGAGTTCGTCCAAGATTCTGTCGCTGTCTGGTGATTAGGTTTGGTGAAATTTGGATTGTAACGTTAGCGATGGGACGCGAAATTTCAGTCGAAAATAAAGTCGAGCGTAAATACAGGCGACCGTTTAAAACGCTTGCAATCACGCCGGCTTCGAGGTTTACGGCGCGCTCGGCGCGAAGATTCTCATTGGCAAGCGTTAGTGCGTCGCCGACCCGAAACGAGCGATAAAGTTCATTGAGTGTCGGTTGACGGAAGGCTTGAGCGGCTGAAATGGCAAGCGAGATGTTGTCTGTTAGTTTAAAAAGCAGTGATGCTCGGGGGCTGAGGGCAGATTCAGTTCGCTTCGGAAAAATTATTATGACCGGCAAAGCTGAAGGTTGAACGAGCGGTGAAGTTGACGAACTTGCCCGAAAATTTTGCCAGCGGTCAAAGCGCAAACTGCCGCTCAAAGTAAACCGTGAATTGAGCCGCGCAATGTCAGAAGCGAAAACTCCGAAATTTAATTCGCGTCCGCCCGCGCTGACGGCTGAAATTGCTCTCGAATTACCAAAGATTATTTCGTTGCTTGTACCACGAACTTCGCGCGCGTCGAATCCAGCAACGAGTGTGTTTTGCGTTGGGAAGGTTTGCAACCATTGTGCTGACAATCCGTAAACTTGCGCCGGGACGCGCTGTGTTCGAGTTAAAGTTTCTGTGTTGCGGTTTGCCGAAACTGCTGAGAAAGTTTGATTGTAAATTTGCGACCCACCATAAATTCGCGCCATAAACGCGCCAAATTTTCCTGATTTCCAATCGCCGCCGGTAACAAATTGATGAAGTCGCGTGTCATTTATTTGAAGCGGCGTTCCATTTCGCCGATTTTCGCCGTAAAATGCGGCAGATGCGAAGACGCGATTTTGTCCAGCGAACGAGCGTTCGAGCTTAAAATTGATTGCGGCGCGGCGCGAGTTTGCCATTGTATCAACGAATCCACGTTCAGTTTCGTCAACTAAAATATAACCGCCTGTGCCAAATGCCTCGGCTGAAACTGATGCATTCCATTTGCCCAAACCGCCTGAAGAAAAAAGTGAAAATTCGGGAGTGTTTTGATTTCCATAAGACGCTTCAAGACCTATAAATAGCTTCGTCTGCGGCTTTTTTGTAACAATCGAAACCGTGCCGCCGATAGCCCCACCACCATAAAGGTCGGAACTTGCGCCGCGCAAAATTTCAACTTGCGCGACAGATTCGCGCGGAACTCGTCCCCAGTAGATCCATCCGCCGAATGGATCGTTAAGCGGCACGTTGTCAACTAAAACCAGAGCGCGGCTTGCGCCCGACGCGCCGACTCCACGAAGCGAAACGCCTTGTGCAGTCGGATTCGCCGTGCGGCTTCCCGCCCTCCGAAAAAGCGAAAAGCCCGGAACTTGGCGCAGGCGATCGTCCAGAGTAATGGCGGCGGTTGTTTCAAAATCCGAATTTGTGTTAACGATAATGCTGGCAGGCGTTTCTTCAAGCCGCGTTTCCATGCGCGTTACAGTTACTTGTTCGGAAACGCCGGCGAGAGTGAGCGTAACTTCGAGTTGTTGCGAGCGGTCTGTGCCTAAGTTCCAATTTTGTTCTGAACGAGCAAAACCGGCGGCTGTAACAATGAGTTTTCCGGTATGGGTTTTTACCGAATTGAAAACAAATCTTCCGTTTACATCGGTCGCTCTTTCCAGCGTTATGGAGTTTGTCAAAATCAGCTTCACTGTTGCGTTTGCAATCGCCGCTCCGCTTTCGTCACGCACAACGCCTTCGACACTAATTTCGTCGGGGGAAATCGTTTGCGCCTGCGAAATTTTTGCGGAAGTTGTGAATTGGAAAAAACAGCTGAACAACAAACCCAAAAGTAAAATTCTCATAACTAGAATGATTACAACATCAGTATAAAAATAATTGGATTCAGAAAAGGTAATTGTTGATAGATTGTCTGAACTAGCCGCGATTATCTTTTATATACCAGTTATCGTTTATTCAATATAATTGCCGGCAAAATTACAAATGGTATAAAAATCCTATCTTCAGCATTGTAAAATTTAATAAAAAAAACGAGCAAAGTTACTCGCTTTTTTTATTGCGAAATTCGCTATAACTAAAATAGTTTAAATTTAATAGTTAAATACTTCTTTGGATTTTGACGGAAGTCGTAGATCAATTTTGTGCCTTCGGTGGAAATCTGGTTAAAGTTTGATATTGTCTGATTCGTATTATTATATAGCGTTTCGTCGGTAAGAAGTTTGCCGATCGTTCCTTTTCCGCTTTGCGCATCGCCGAGTATTAGCTCAAATTTCTCGGCAGTCGAATTAAGCCTGGTTATTGCCACGCGCACGTCTTCATACAAACGGTCATCCTTTAAAAGTTTACCTGCCGTTCCTCTGCCTTCATTCAGGTCATTGGTGATAAGTCTAAAATCATCAGTAATACCGTTGATTTTTGCGGCGGAAACACGCAGGTCGGCAATTGCCGCCCGTGTGTCGTTATAAAGCGCATCATCGTTAATAAGCTTTCCGGCTGTTCCGCGTCCTGAGCGAATATCTTTGGAAATAGATTCGAGTTGCGAAACCGTCCGATTCAAACTGTTGTAAAGCGTCGGATCGTTAAGAAGTTTTCCGGCGCTGCCCTGCCCACGATTTACACGGTCAATCGTATTTTGAAGTTTCGCCATCGTAACTTTCGTTTCAGCAACAGTTGCGTCTAGATTAGTATAAAGCGAATCGTCATTAACAACTCTTCCTAAAGTGCCTTCGCCACGATTCGCTTTTTGGAGAATTTCATTCGCCGGAACTGAGAGTTTGTTGATTTGCTGGAGAAGTTCATTGCCCGTTGTCGTGAGTTGATTGATAGACATCGCTGTTGTTGTCGGGAGTACGTGGTTCTCCGAAACAGGTGTTCCTTTTGAACTTCCCGGCGCAATATTTATCATTTTGTCATTTGCTAAGAGGCTGGTTGCAACAAGCTGCGCGGACGAATCGGTGCGAATTCGTTCCGTGATTGGTCTTCCATCAAGATTTTTATCAACAATTATAACTGCTTCAACTTTCGCTTCTTCAGGGCTGTCGGGCGGTAAAAGATTAACTTTATCAACCTTTCCGATGTGAACGCCTGCGAGCTGAACTTCGGCGCCTTCGCGCAATCCGTCAGCATCGGCAAAACGCGCTCTTAAATGCAGCTTTTGCTCGAACGGATTAAAATCGCCCGTTGCGTTTAGAATTAAAAATCCTAAAACAAGAAGCCCAAACAGCACGAAAATTCCGACACGCAATTGGCTAAAGCCTAAATGTCTCTGGGTTGGTGGCATAATTCGATTTTAGATGTTAGATGTTAGATTTAGAAGCAAAAAGCTATTTGTAAAAAGAAAATTGCAAAATGAAAATCTCCTCATTTTCCTCGCATAAACTTCAAAATATACGGGTCTTTCGTTGCGCGAAATTCTTCTTCTTTCCCACTAAAAATTATTTTGCCTTGGTTAAACATAACTATTTCAGTGTTGGTCAAACAAAGTTTTTCGCCCTCTTCCTCATATACAACCTCACCGTTTTCATCTACCACTGCATATTCATTAGAAAGAATCTCAACATTGTTCATCTCGTGAGTTACAAAAATCGAAGAAACATCTTGCAAATCGCGCAATTTTATAGCAAGTTCACAAATCGTCCGCGCTCGCCGGACTTCATTTTCAACTTCTTCTTCAGCGACACCTTGTTCGTGTAGGCGATAAGCTACGTTATCATAAACGGAAAGCGAATCAAACAACGCGCCCTCTTGAAAAATCATCCCGATTTTTTTGCGAACTTCCATCATTTCGACTTCGCTATAATCAGTTATGTCTTCGCCGTCAATTAAAATCTGCCCCGAATCCGGTTTCAAAAGACCTAAAATCAAACGAATTGTGGTTGATTTGCCGCCGCCGCTGCGTCCTAAAATAACTTTTGTTTCGCCGCGTCGGACGGTAAAACTTACGCCGTCTAAAATTACTTTGTCGTCAAATGATAATATAACGTCTCGAAACTCGATTGCGGGAACAATTCGTTCAGGTTCGTCAACCGCATCTTCCAAATCGGTTGGTTCAAGTTCTTCCTCGATTATTTCATCTTTTATAACCGATTCTTCAGTTTGCAGAGAAAGCATAAACGTTTCGATGATTATAAAGTCAAATTGGTTGAACGTTGAGAATTGACTGCAACGCGCGGGAAAGGAAAAAGTCAAAAATAATTACCATAATAGACGATGTAACAACAGCGCTTGTTGTTGAACGACCAACTCCAACTGTTCCTTCGGTTGTGCTCAAGCCTCTGTAGCAGGAAATACTTCCGATTATAAGCCCGAAAAATAAAGGTTTTATAATTCCCCCGATAATATCTTCAACCGTTACTCCGTTTCTGACCGAAGTAATATACACGGTTGTATCCTGATTAAAAAGAAGCGACGCAACAACACCACCGCCAAAAATTCCGGAAATATCAGCCGCGACCGTCAATAATGGAAGCATTAAAATCAGCGCGATGAGACGAGGCGCGACAAGTTTACGGTTCGGGTCTGTTCCGAGCGCACGCATTGCGTCAATCTGTTGCGAAACAACCATCGAGCCAAGCTCTGCGGAAATTGCCGAGCCGATGCGTCCCGAAACCATCAAAGCCGATAAAACCGGACCAAGTTCGCGGACAATCGAGGTAGCGACTGACCTTCCGGCTTCGTTTTGCAGGCTGTAATAAGCAAGTGTCGGAAAAGTCTGCAAAACCAAAACTCCGCCCGTAAAAAAACCGGTCAGCAAAACAATCGGCAGCGAGCCGACGCCGATAATATCCATTTGCCTTATCGTATCAATCAGATAAAAAGGTTTTTTGAAAAGTCCGATAAAGGCAGAAATTATCAGTTGTGTAATTTCTTGCAGTTGAAAAATAAAAATCTTGAGCGGATTCATCGATTAAGTAAAGAAAGAAACGAGCAAAGCAAATCTCGACAAACGGTTGCTCAAGATTACAACGAAGTATGAAAAACAACAAATAAAAAAACCGACATTAGAAAAAGTCGGTTCTTTTATGGAGAGAGAACAATTTTAAACTAACAAACCTTCAACTGTTCGAGCGCGGGAATCGTTCACGATTTTTGATTCGGCGATTCGGCACATCTGCAGGACGGTTTTGCAAATCCATCTTTTGATTTCTCCTTTGCTTTTGGCGGTTATTCCTGTTTTGCACAAATTTTCGGCGAGTTTCTCGAAATTTTGAGAGTTGTTCGGCGGTTAAAATTCTGCGAATCGCAAGTTCCATTGTGGAGCGAATTTTTATAACTTCGGCTTGAGCGATTTGCGTTTCCTTTATTCGCGCTTGAATGTTGGTTTCATTTGCATTTTCGGCATAAATCGCTTGGTCGAGATTTTGATTTGCTTCACGCAGACGTATTTGCGCATCGCGCAGCAAAGGCTTTTGTTCAGCGTTGATGCGGCGAATTTGCTGCATTTGTTCGGGCGTTAAATCAAGTTGCTGTACTAGCTTCGGGCGCCGCTCACGGATATTGTTTTGCATTGAGGTATCAGACGACGGCATTTCGTCTTGCGCTTTGACAGACAAAAAAGAAAATGCAACTAACAAACCAATTAACGTCAAACTTAAAAAATTAAAATTTTTCATTTCTTATCTCGAACCTCAAAATTATTTTGCGCTACTTCATCAAATAAATCAGCGAGTCGCAAAGAATCGTCTTCTTCGTCATCCATTTCAACAAGTTTCGGAATTTTTTGAGCTTGAAGGGAAGGCATAATTTTATTTTTATTAATGGCTTTCTTGTTCTTGCGAACCGTATCACGACTTCCATTTTTGAAAGATTTATTACCATTTGTTTTGCCAGGCGAAACATTTGAAACCTTTAAAACAGAATCGTTTAAATTCGATTGTTTAGGCTGGGTCGGACTAAGCTCACGCGGCATATTTGCAGCATTTAAATTTCGCAGTTTCGCTAATTTATTCGGCAAATTCTCAACTGTATTCTTTTCATGGGCATTTTCCTCTATTCTTTCAGTTTTCTTGTCAATTGTCGGTGAATCGGTAGATTGCGAGTCATTTTTGTTAGTTATCGCCATTTCATCATTTTGAGAAAAGTTAAGAACAATTAAAGTCAAACCGATACAAATTACCAGAGCAGCCATTGCAGTTGTGAGCCAAGCCGGAGAAAGCGAAAAAATCTTGCGTAGCTCGTTAAGCCAAGAGCCGGTTATGTTTTCCACCGGCACAATTGCGCCCGATTCTTTTCGACGTTGAGTTGGAAAAACAAATGAAGGAGTTTCCATCGTCGAAAATTCTTCGCGCAAATGGAGAACCGATGAACGAACAAAACTAAAGCCCGCAAGTTCGTCAACACAATTTGAACAAGTGTTCAGATGCGTTTCAAATTCGACTTTTTTCTGCGCGTCACCTTCGCCGTAAAGGTAAGAAACCAACTCGGCGGTAAAATCGCAATGCGAATTGTTATGATTGTTGTCCAACATATTTATTTTCAAAATAAACTCAAACGACTTCTATCTGAGATTTTTCCAATTTCATCCTAAGTTGTTTAAGAGCCGTGTAAAGACGACTTTTGACTGTGCTTAGTGGCAATCGGAGCGTTTCAGAAATCTCCTGAAACGTCATTTCTTCAAATTCCTTCATCACTACAACCTGCCGTAAATCTGCGGGAAGCGAATTAACCGCTTGACGAACAAAATATAATCTTTCGTTTTGCTCTGTCGTGCGCGACGGCGAAAGTCGCGCCGGAGCAACGAAAACCTTTTCGTTCGCAGATTTTTCACCGTCCAAAAAACTCTCGCTGCGAGTTTTTGCACGACGCTTCGTTGTCAAACACTGGTTGACGGCGATGCGATGAAGCCACGATGAAACCTTTGCTTCGCCGCGAAAATTTTTCAAATTTCGATATGCGGCGATAAATGTTTCCTGCGCCGCGTCTCGCGCTTCGTCTTCGCGCGTGAGCATACCGAAACAGAGAGCAAAAATTTTGCGCTCCCATCTTTTAACGATTTCGCCGAAAGCATCAGGATTTTCATCTAAAGCTAACTCGACTAATTGCTCATCGGTTAAGGTACTCAGCATTACTCGTGTCTTTCAATTCGTTTCGCACGAGAAGTTTATCAAACACGCTTGTAAGCGTAAAAGTTTTTCGCTCACCTTTTAGACGCAAGGATTTAGAAAAAAGTCGAAGAAATAAAGAAGGACAATTTAACATCGCTTTTGGATATGTTTTATTTTATGAGGGAAAACAATAAATTCAGGCTTCTTTGAAATCATCGTTGAGAAACCTGTATTTTAATCTGTTTAGTTCAATTATTTGGCTCAACCGTAGCAATCAACAAATGCTAATAAAAAAGTCCGCTGTAAAAAATTCTTTTCACTTCGGTTCGGGCGCATTTACCGTCTGTCAAAGGGTCGCCTGTATCTTTACAACAAGGATTGACAACGCTGCAACTTAAACCGTTTTTCATTATCTGTCCGAGTTTGTCTTGCCCAGCAGCCGAAGGGTGAAAACAATCGCAACACGAAAGCTGTTCGGATTTGAAACGAGAACGCCAAGCCGCGTCGCTGTAAGCAAACACCGTGGCGGACGCTTTAATCGTGCCGCCAACGGTTTCACCGCCGATGGTAACGACTTTGGAGATTCCGCCGTCGGGAATCGCGGCATATTCCGCCGTAACGTTTTTCAAAATGTCTCGGTAGGCTTTCATCGTCAAATAAGTATCAACAATTCGAGTCGGCGAACAATCGCGTGTCAGAGAACCGCAGATGTTCGTATTGCCCCATAAAATTTGACAGGTAACGGGCACCTGGCAATTCAGTTTGTTTTGAAAATTACAAAGCTGCGAAACGCGAACCGGCGCGGCGACAGCAATCCGCGTGTTCGGAATAGTCATCAGAATTTCCAAGCCTTTGCGAAACTCTCGCTCAAACGAGTCGGTTTTTGTCCGACAATAATTATTCGGATCAAGGTCCGGACTCGAACAAGAAGCGTTTGTTTTCGTCAGCGAGCCGGAACAATTATCGTTATGACCGAGAAAAACAGCCGCCATCCGCGGACCAAACTGAGTATCCAAATAAGTTTTGATGCCGCTCGCTTGCGTAACAAAATCTTTAAGCATTCGCGCTCCCGAAGCAGCATGATTTGGAAACGGCGTGAAAATATTCGCTCCGTAATCGCACTCCAAACGCTCAAGCACACTAAAAACATTTTCATTTCCCGGGCTGCAAAAATTTGCGCCGTGCGTGTCGCCGGTTATCCAGTTGTATTCTTCCTGGTCGGTATTGACGCAAGGAGCTTCGCTCGCATTAAAGCCTTTGGAGATACTGTCGCCCGCAACGTCAATCGCTTGAATATTTAACTGGGCGTTCGTCTGCCAAGAAAAAATAAACAAACTCGTACACACGAACAGTAAAGTGTGTAATTTTTTCTTCATTTTTAAGCCCTCCGAAGAATTGATTTGAATTGCCAGAATCTCTTGCCACTCGAGCAAGCTTTTCTTACTTTAAAAGTGAAGCAAAAATATAACGCGTGTTTGATGAATCCCCGTTATATTCCCGGCGGGAAAGTATGATTTCGCGTAACGCGTTCAGTTACGACAGCGCTTCTCTTTTTCGATTCAGTGAGACTTTATTGGTGGGTCGTGCAGGTATCGAACCTGCGACCCGCGGATTACTTACTACTCTAGTTTTCACTAGCCGCTTTAAAATTAAAGCGTTGTAGTCTGGACTATATCATCGCCCACAGCTGCAACTGTTTGGGCGTGCGGCATATAGTCTCTGAGGGCTCTCTTGAAATCCAGGTAATCTTTAACATAACGAACGTTTTTCTTCTGCCCGTTTTTGCTAGCGGATAATCTGAATTTAGAACATTTACCGTTTTCAAGAATTTCTTTTGCCGATATATAAAAAACTAAATCTTTGTCAATTATATAAAGGGCAAAAACGTCAACTTGGTAGATTGTATAAATTGAATTATATTTTGGGTTCAAACAGGTTTTAATTGAATAAACGCTTACAGAATCATCTATAGTGTTAACAGCTTTTATTTGAATTTTATAAACATTATAATCTTCGTCAATCGCTACTAAATCAACTTTTGAATGATTACCGAATTCAAAAAACAAATCATATCCTTGTTGAATTAAATCTTTGCAAACGGCTATCTCTCCCAAAGTTCCTTTCTTGTTTGGATTGTTAAAAAACATAGTATTTCTCCAGTATCATAACCTTTCCATCAAGCCAGAAACTTTGTCAAGGTTGCCTGCTGATTGCCCAATCTTCAAAATTTTTACGCTTTGTAGTCGTATTTGAAGCTCTAAGGATTTCCCAGCATACAGCCGCATTTTCATTTCATTGTTTCCAATGAACGCTCCTATTTCACAGAACAAGAGTCCGCTGCTCTACCAACTGAGCTAACGACCCAACTTTAGCGGATTATAGCAATATCCTTTAACAGTGTCCAAAATTGATTTGTTAATTCTAAAAAAATCTTGACAGTACAGTATAAAGGTTACAAAATAGCTTATTCTATTAAGAATTTAATGACAAAAGCTGAAAATTCGAATTTTAAAAAATCGAATAAACTATTCTTCTTCACATAGATTAGGAAAATCATCTATGAAAATCAAAGATATTTCTCACAGATGCTACGACAAGAACTATGCCGGAACAGTGAATCAGGGAAATAAATCGTTAACAAAAAAAACGTATTCATTTTTGAAACTTACTTTTTTCCTATCGCTTTTCACGCTTCTTATCCACCCACAATTTACGGGAAAGTTTTTCGCGCAAACGCAGCCTGAAAAAAAGTCAGAAATTAAACCAAACAATCCGAATGATCTGTTTGATTTGGAAGTAAAGGCGAGCGATATTGAACCGGAGTTTTTGCGAAAGTGGAGTTATAAACCGGATGATTTACAGCCGTCGAAAAGTTTAATTCAGAAACAAGTGAGGATTGTGTACCTTGTGCCATCAGATAGAGTAATCAGAGATGATTACAAGGCGGCGGTTGCCGATGCAATACTCCATTTACAAGATTTTTACCAGAAAGAACTGGGAAACAGTAACGCGTTTTCTCTTCATTCACCAATAGTTGAAGTATATCAAACAACTCACACTACATCTTGGTATTCAACAAATAAGAGCAATCCCGGGACTATGCAGCCGGGCTGGTTTGTTGAAAATCTACTGGCGGATGGCTTTAGTTAAAGCGGTGGTAGGTTTAATGACCCGAATAATCGTTGGATTTATTATATTGATGCTGACACTGCTTGCGGTCAGTATATCGGCGGAACTCAGGGAATTGCCATTCTATCGGCGAATGATTTGCGCGGTTTGGTCGGTGAGCAGAACATTCCCAACTGCTTGGGTAAACAGCCGGACACGGGCGGCAAATATCGCTGGATTGGTGGATTAGGACACGAACTGGGTCACTCATTCGATTTGCCGCACCCACCGGGCTGCGAACAAAACAACTGTATGGGCGGGCAAAACGCTTATTTTTCGCTTATGTATGTCGGATATGCCTACTATTCGAATACATATTTTTTACCAGAAAATAAACAAGCATTATTAAATAGCGGTTTCTTCTCTCAATTAGACCTCAGACCGTTCCAAATGTTTGATTATGACCGCGACCGAATCCCCGATATTTCAATTTGGCGACCGGATAACGGAGTTTGGTATAACCTGACAAGTTCTTCAAACACCTTACAATGGATGCAATGGGGAATAAATACTGATAAAATTGTTCCGGGCGATTATGACGGCGACGGTAAAACTGACATCGCTGTTTGGAGACCGTCAAACGGTGTTTGGTATATTTTGCGGAGTTCGAATAATACATTTCAGAATGAACAGTTTGGGGAAAATATTGATGCTCCGGTCGCTGCGGATTTTGATGGAGATAATTTGACTGACATCGCCGTTTGGCGACCGAGCAATGGTACTTGGTATGTCAAAAAAAGCGCCACCAACACTTTTCACTCATTTCAGTTTGGGATAAGTGATGATAAGCCCGTTCCAGCGGACTATAATGGAGACAAGAGAGTTGATTTCGCCGTTTTTCGCCCGAGCAATCGTGTTTGGTATATCTATGATCAATATTCAAGTTATTATTATACCAACCCGAAGATTAATATTAAGACAACGCAATTTGGCACTGTCGACGATAAATTAGTTCTGGGCGATTACGACGGAGACAAGAAATCTGATATTGCCGTATGGCGACCAAGCAACGGCGTCTGGTACTACATAGCCACTTCGTCCGGTTTGGTCCGTGCAGCGCAGTTTGGAGCTAAGGGAGATATTCCAACCCCGGCGGATTATGACAACGACGGAAAAATGGATTTCGCCGTCTGGCGACCGGATAATGGTACATTTTTCATTTTGCGGAGTTCTACCGACACTTTACAGGCGGCGCAATGGGGACTAAAGAGCGATATTCCAACGGCTTCAGCCTTTGTGCGTTAGTTCTTAATATCTTATCTCGCAAGAATTACATCTTCTCTTTATTTGGCAAATTCAAAGCCGGTAAGCAATATATAAAGAATGAAGGAATGTCCCAAATGTGAAGCGTGCTATGCGGACAATGTGAATTCTTGTCCGCACGACCAAACACCAACGCGCCTGAGTTTGCCGGGTGAGCCTCTGCTTGCCAATCGTTATTTGCTTGAAAAACGCATCGGAAGCGGCGCGATGGGAAAAGTTTACCTAGCGAAAGATAAAAATCTTGGAACGCGAAGGGTTGCCGTTAAAACTGTTCGCCAAGAACTTTTAAACAGCGATGACTTGCAAGAAGGCGAAGCAATTGCGCGATTTGAGCGCGAAGCGCGGGCGGCGGCTTCAATTTCTCATCCGCATATTGTTGACGTAACTGATTTTGGCGAAACAATTGAAGGAGTTTTTTATCTTGTGATGGAATACGTCGAAGGCGAAACTCTACATCATCTTCTCAGACGAGAGGGAACTCTGCCGGTAAAACGCGCCGTCAAACTTCTTCGACAAATTGCCGACGGCGTCGAAGCCGCGCACGAAGCGGGAATTCTTCATCGCGAATTATCGGTACGCCCGAATTTATGTCGCCTGAACAAATGCAGCCTGAGTTAGGCGTTGACATTCGTTCTGATATTTACGCGTTGGGCACGATTGCTTATTTAATGCTCGGCGGAAAAGCTCCTTTTTCGGGTGATTTAATGCAGCTTATAACGCAAAAAATTATGCACTCGCCGCCGCCGCTTTCAACTTTACGTTCGGATATTCCGCTGGTTGTCGAAAAAGCGGTTATGCGGGCTTTGGAAAAAGATCCGAATAAACGCCCCGAAACTGTTTCCCAATGGATTGCGGAACTCAAAGAAGCGACGGAAGATGTTGAAGACAAAAACAAATCAGGTTCGGCACGACTTGTCATTTTAGCTCCGACAGACGCGGAAGTTTATGTTAATGACGAAAGAAAGGGAAGTATCGGAAGTTCTGGAAAATTAGTTTTAAGCACGATTCCTGCCGGAAGACATATTTTAAGAATCTCAAAACGAGGCGAGAAAGACGACGAACGGATAATAGAAATTAGGGAAGGCGCGAGCGAACAGGTAATCCAAGCACAGCTTAAGCCGATGCAAAATAAAAACGGTCAGCCATCGCCGTTAAATTCGAGCGGAAGCGGCGCGTCCCAATCGAATTTGATGCCCGGCATTGTTGCCTGCATAAATTGCAATGCACGTTTTGCCGAGGGCGTAAAATTCTGCGGACGATGCGGAAACCGTTCTTTCACGGTTATCAGCGAAGGCAGCGACAAAAATAACTTCACCTGCCCGCGCTGCTCGACAATTCTTCCGGCATCCGCAAAATTTTGCGGGCGCTGCGGTTTGAGTAACGTGCGGTCGGGAAACTTACCCTCAAACCAATTTACCGCAAAGCAACCCGATTTTTTTCGAAATATTCCAAAACAAGTTGAGAAAATTTGCCGACGATGCGGCGAAAGATTTCCGCCCAATATCAAATTTTGCGGTCGTTGCGGGAATAATTTGAGCTAAAATTTTATTTCCGCTTTCCAATAAAAATAATCTTTCCAAATTTTTTCGATAGACGAATTGCGGTAAAGTATTTTTTTAATAAAAGAAGTATCTCGCTTTGTTGCCCAAGCCAGCGGTAATAAGTTTCCTTTTCGTAATGCGTCATCGCGGCGAAAGCGTCGAATTTGTTTGAAATTTTGCGGATAAAATTTCGCTCGCTTAAAAAATGAATCAGTCGCAGAAACAGAGTCAGCCAAGGTTCAATCAAAACAAAATGACCTGCTGGACGTAAAACTCTGTGAATTTCAGACAATGTTTGTTCAACATCATCGGGAAATCTAGGAAGATGATGCAGACCGCCTTGTAAGATAATTATATCGCGGCTTTTGTCGGCAAAGGGTAAGATTCGACAATCAGACTGATAAAGTTTAGCCTTGCCCCGATAATTGGTTAATAGGTTGCGTGAGATGTCAACTCCTTCTAAATTTGTAAAACCAAGTTTTTCCAAAGCGCGGATACCGTTGCAGCGACCGCAGAAAAGTTCGACCGTTTGCGCGTCTCGCTTCCAATCTTTTTGTCCGACAAATTCGAGCCGCTTAACAAATTTTTGGATTTCTTCTTCTTGAGTTTCAAATCGCTCGTATGCTTCTTCCCAAGCGGTTTGAATTTCATCGTCTGAAAGCGTTGAAGTATCAAGCAGTTTTGTCAATTTCATTTTCTTTTCATTCCTAAAATGCTTGTAAAAAAACCGGAAAGAATTGTTTGAAATCCGATGGCAATCAAAGTCGCGCCGAAAAAAAACAAGTGCAGCGTGTCGAAAAATAAAAGGCTTGATCGACTGAAACCCGTTATCAAAAAAATGATTCCAAAAATTAACGCGGCAAATGCAGCTGTTAGTCCGCGTTCGAGAGTAACAATTTCAAAAAATTGTAGAAAACGTTTATCCTCTGGCAACAGACCTTCGCTGATGGCGAAAGTTTTGGTAAAAATGGCAAAAAGAATTGATTGATAACCGCAAAGAATTGCCAGACTTGCAAACATCAGAGTTCGCACAATTGTAAAATTGTTTTCTATCTCCGCATTTTGCGTTTCCTTAAATTGGCTAAAAGCAAAAACGAATAAACCGAGCAAGACAAGCAAAATGCCTGGAAGCAAAAAAAGCCATCGCGGGCTATACATCAATATAAACCGGACAGTTCGCCAGCCATCGCGGAAAGTTCGCAAATGCGGCGAGTGCGATACACGCCTATCGGGATAGAGGGTTATCGGAATCTCGGCAATTCGCGCATTTTGAAAACTTGATTTAATCACCATTTCAATGGCAAATTCCATTCCTGTGCACTGCATATCCAGTTTTTCATAAAACTCTCTCGTAAAACCGCGAAAGCCGCAATAAACATCATGCACCGGTACGCGATACCAGCGGCGCACCAACAAGGAAAAAAGCGGATTGCCAATCCAACGATGAAGAAATGGCATCGAATTCGTTGCAATTTCGCCGCCGCCTTTCGGAAAACGACAGCCTAAAACAAAATCGAAGTTATCGCGCAGTTTTTCGATAAATTTGGAAATTTCCGTAAAGTCATAACTATCGTCGGCATCTCCCATTACAATAAAGTTGCCTTTGGCGGCGGCGATTCCGCCCATCAATGCGTGTCCGTAACCCTTTTCTTTAATCAATACGACTCGTGCGCCGTTTCTTTGCGCAATAGCAGCAGAATTGTCAATGCTGTCGTTATCTGCAACTATGATTTCGGCTCTAATGCCTGATTCTTCGATTGCTTTTTGCGCCTTTTGAAGACAGTATTCCAAAGTGTCTTCTTCGTCCAGACACGGAATTACAATCGAAACCTCAACATCCCCCGAAGAAATAAAAGGAGCAAAGGTTTGTTTTGCAGAAATTAGGTCAACAGTTGGCATAAAAGAGGCTGTTTTCTTTGAAATGAAGTGAAAATATCATAAACGTCAGCGTTTCATCAAGAAGATTCCTCGCCGAAACTTGCCAGCAAGCCAATTAAAACCCACAAATGTCTAGCGTCTTCAAACGAACCGCCCAAACCTTGATAAAGAAAAGCTCCAACAAAAGCCAATCCGAAACTCACGCGCAAAATCGCCTGCGGATTTTTATCGAACTTTAAGGGCAATGCTTTTTTATAAACGAAATAACACAAAAAACAAATTGCCATCAATCCGAAAATTCCGGCTTGTCCGGCGACACTCAGCCAAAGCTGGTGCGAGTCGCCGACGAAATGTTTTTGCCCCGAAGCGATAATCGAATAAATATTAACAACATCCAAACCTATTCCCCGACCAAAAAAAGGATTTTCGGCAAGCGTCTGCAATGAAGCCTGCCAAGCAAGAAGTCTTTCTGACGGGTAAATTGCAGTCCCGAAAAAATTAAAATGATAAGGCGAGAGAGGATTTTCGTTTGGCAGGAAAAGCAAAGCCACAAAAAATAAAAAAGCCGCAAAGATACCGCCAAACAAACTAAAACGTGCCTTGATAAATTGTTTTTTTTCTCTAAATTGAAGCCAAAGCCACGCTCCAAAACAAAGCAAAATACCGCCTAAACCCGGCGACAGAGTTAGAGATGCGGCAATTGAGAAAAAGAATAAAAAAACCGTTAAAAAAGTTTTGTTTAGCCAATCGAGTTTGTACGCCGCGAGGACAAACATCAAACTAACATTTAGATAATTGCAAAACATATTTGCGTTGAAAAAGGTGCTTGCGATACGCGGATAATTTCCTGGCGGAAGCGTTCCATAATGGAATAAAGTATAAGAAAGAAGCGGATTTGCCGGGTTAACGTAAAAAAGCGCCAACGAAATGGCACTAACCAGACAAGCTATAAAAGTGGCAACAATCCATAAGAAAATTACATTTTTAGCATCTTTGATTGTGCGGACAAGATTAAAACTTAAAACTGCCAAACCGAGCAGATAAATTTCACCAAACAGCTTGATAAAACTTTGTCCGCGGTTCTCAGAAAAAGCTGCCGAAAGAAGTAACGCGAAAAAATAAAGCAGTAACGGAAGATAAAATTTACTCAAACGAAAGTCGGTTTTTTTGAAAATAATTGAAAGAAACCAAATAAAAAATGTGAAAAGAAAAAGAAAATCCGTTACGGGAATGGGAAAATCAAAAATAAAAACCGCCGGCTGCATAAAGCCGAGAGAGAAAATCAGCACAAAAAAGGCGATTTTTGCAATGTGAGAAATCATTTGTCGTCAATCTTTCGGAGAAGATAATTTATTTTTTGCGCAAACTTTTGTAATTCAAAATTCTGCGGGTCGTCGTGCGCATCCTTTATTCCAGCGTCTAACACCGAATGAAAAGCAGGTATAAGCCATGTTCCGCGCCGGACGCTTGCCGCAATGTAAAGCAAAGCTAATTTTTTGTATTGTTCTTCGGTAAAACCCGGAACAGGAGCAATCAAATCATTTGCAGGGTTCGGATTATTTACGTCGCGTCGGCGCGGTTGAACAAGTTCGATGTGAATTTGTAAGCCTTTTCCATCAATTTTTAAAAAGTCACGGGCAAACTTTGTTCCCCAACCTTTCGTAACCGTTTTACTAAAATCGTTAACTGTAATTGATTCGCCCAAACGATTCACAAAGGCGTGCGCGACAGGTTGTTTAAGCCAAATGTTCAAGTCATTTCCTTTCCAATCGGCATCGGAATCGAAATTTGCCGGAAAAGGTTCATCTTTTAAATACGGCGATGATGTGTCGTGAATAACGAAATATAGCGCTTCGATTTCTTCGCCACCCAGCATTTTTGCTTTGGATAATGTTTCATCTAAAAAACCGCCGATAGAAATTTCCGAAATATTATTTTTCTGCAAATACTCGCGTAAATTTTCTTTTTTAATTTTAACTTTTTTACCGACTAATTTTTCGAGAGGAAAGGGAAGTTTTTCCAGTTGTTCGCCTAAAACGCCGCCGATTTTATTCGGACGGAGCAAACAACGCGCTTGTTCGACGGGCTTTCCGGTAAACTGCAAAGTTTTTGAGTTAAACTCGCAAGGTTTATTTTGAGCGAACACAGGAAAAATTAAAAACAGATAAACACTGATGAGTGCAGATATTCGATACAATTTTATAAACCACCGACCACTGACCACCGACAACTCTTTCATATCGTTTTCGTTACTTTTGTCAGCGAACGCGGCGCGTCCGCATCCAAGCCTTTAGCCTTAGCCAGCAAAGCAGCAAATAGCTGCGCCGGAATTACAAACGGAATCGGCGATAAAAATTCGTCAATTTCCTTTGGCATCAGAAGCGCGCGTGAGCTTAAAGATGCAATTTTTTTATCATTTGTAATCGAGAATGAGTCGGCGTGAAGTTCTTTTAAGCGATTGAGCAAATCAACATTGCTTTGCACGGTTACGCCTTTCGGAGCAAATAAAATTACAGGAAAACGCCTTTCAACCAACGCCAGCGGACCATGAAAAAAATCGGCTGAAGAAAATCTTTCCGCAACGACGTAACAGGTTTCCATTAGTTTCAAAGCAAGTTCATAGGAATTTCCGTAATTCAGCCCGCGCCCGACGACGACACAGTTTTCCATAAAAACGTATCTTTGCACCGATTCTTCTACCTCAGGGATTAATTTCAAGGTTTCATCGGCAAACGGCGGAATTTTTTCAAATGCGAGTTTTTTGTCTGACAAAACTGATGCCAACATATAAAAATGAAGCATCTGTCCGGTATATGTTTTGGTGGCAGCAACGGATTTTTCGCGCCCGGCGTGTGTCAAAAGCGTTTCATCGGCAATTTCTGCCATTGTTGATTTTGCAAAATTTGTAATGCCGATTGTCAAAGCGCCTGATTTTTTCGCGCTTTCCAAAACACGATTGATGTCAACACCTTCGCCCGATTGTGAAACTCCGATAACCAAAGCGCGAGAAAGATTTAGCTTCGCATTATAAAGCGTAAAAACCGAAGGCGCGGATAAGGAAACCGGAATTCCGCAGGTTATTTCCAAAAGATAACGCCCGAAAAGTGAAGCGTTATCCGAACTTCCACGCGCCACCAAAACGATTAAATCAATATCTTTGCCGCGCAAAAATGCTCCGAGTTTTTCAAGTTTTTTGCTCTCCGTTTGAATTATTTTTTCTAAAACGGCGGGCTGTTCGGCGATTTCGTGAAGCATTATTGACATATAATTTAATTTACAAAAATTGATCAGCGTTTTCTAATGTTTGAAATAAAACCGATTAAAACTCCGGCAATTAATTTAAATGCCGATTTTTTATCTACGGGTTTATTGTCTGCTGTCAAATCGGTGCGGGTTGTTTGAGAACTCTTGTTTTTCGTCGAAACTTCTTTACCAGCGGAATCTTGATTAAGAATAGCCAGAGTTTCCGCCTTTTTGTCCAAAGCCATTGCCCCGTCTGGATTTTCGATAATCGCTTTGGCAGCGGCTTTATTGGCTCCGGCTTTTGCGGTTTCCGGGTCGGAATATTCCTGTAAAACGGCATTTATCGAGCCTCCAATAAGAATTACGAGAGCAGTCAGATAAAGCCACAACATCAAAATAATAACCGCGCCGAGCGAGCCGTAAGTTTTGCTGTAAGAATCAAAGTAACCGAGATATAGCCGGAAAGCATAGGAAAGTAAAAGCCAGAGAATGATGCTGATAATCGCGCCGGGCGTGATCCAAACCCAACTGCTTTTTTTATGTTTGGGAAGAAAATTGTAGAGCAGCGCGAAAATCGAAATCAAAACTACTAAAACTGTTACCGTTTGCAAAACGCCCAAAAAAAACGGTGATGAGATCGAAAGGTTTATCGAATTTAAAATCAGCGAAACGAATTTTCCGCCGAAAAAAACCACGCCTAAAGCGATAGTTACCAAAATTGCTAAACCGAGCGTCAATGTTAAAGAAAGAAGTTTTGTTTTCCAGTACGAGCGCGATTCGGTCAAATTATAAACACCGTTGAGCCCTATTCTGATGCTGTCAAGACC
>JAIVJJ010000154.1 GCA_020200095.1 Acidobacteriota bacterium
GGAAATCGCGGCGTAAGCGTAAAGCATCGCCGGCGAAATCTCGGGCGAACTTTCATCCAAAGTCTTTTCAAAACTCGCTAATGAATTAAAAATTTCGTTTCCTTCGTCAACTAATTTTTCGGTTGAAGCGAGATTTATCACGACAACTTCATCACAATTTTCTCGCGCGCGAAAATCCTGCAAATCTTTTCTGATTTTTTCGATTGTTTCTCGATGCGACTTGGTCGAAACTTTGTTTTCGCCTTTAATATTGGATAAGAATTTATCGTTTCCAACCGCTCGCCAAGGTTTGATTTTCCGCAAACCTTCTTCAACGGCGACAAATTGTTTGTGAGTTAAAACGTCGTGTTCTTCCGCTGCGCTCGCCAAATTTTCGCCATGCAAATCCCAACCGCCGAAGACGATATTTTCGTAATCGGCTAAATCTTTTATCAAATCCGCGTTTAATTCGGCTAGAGGCAAACCTTCTTTACCAATTAAACCTTTTTTGAGCAGCTCAATTCCGGCGACAATTGTCGTGCCGACTGCGCCGCCGAGTCCAATGATTGCTATGCCGAGTTTGCGTTTGCTCATAAAAACGATAATTTTACAATAATTTCACTACAGAGACACGGAACGAAAATAATGTAAAATGTAAAATGGAAAATTTAAGAAGTCGGTACTTTCCGTTTTCCATTCTCCGTTTTTCATTTCTCGGTGTCTTTGTGATGAATTAAATTTTTCTTTTTTCAATTGCATTCACGGCAATTTTTCCGAGTGCGCTGACAAAAACATTAAACCGAGCAAAGCGTTTGTCTTTTGTAAAACCTTTTTTATAACGAAAGTAAATTTGTTGTGCGATAACAGCGACTTTGAAAGTGCCGAAAACGTAATAAAAAAGAATGTTCGACAAATCGCGCCCGGATTTTTCCGCATACATTTCCGATAATTCTTTTCGAGAAATGTTTTCCATTAAAACACGCGGATTAAAAGGCATATTTAACATTTGTTCGCCCGCATCTTTCGACATCCAATAAGCCAGCGTTGTTCCTAGATCCATCAAAGGCTCGCCGACGGTTGCCATTTCCCAATCCAAAACGGCGACAATTTCAGTTAAATTTTTTGGATTTAAAATCACGTTATCGAACTTATAATCGTTGTGAATCAAAGCTGCATTTTTGCTTTCGGGAATTTTTGCATTGAGCCATTCGATTGTTTTTTCTAATTCAATATTTTCATCGGTTTTCGCGTTAAAATAACGCTGCGTCCAGCCTTCGACTTGTCTCTTGACATAACCTTCGGGCTTGCCCAAACGCCCAAGTCCGGCTTTTTCATAATCCAAACTGTGAAGCGTCGCCAGATTTTCAACGAAACTTCTGGAAACTTTTTGCTGTAAATCTTTTGAATTTTCTAAATCGAAAGGCGATTTTTCGCGAATTATTAAACCGCGACGGCATTCCATTAAATAAAATTCCGAACCGATTACTGTATCATCGCCACAGTAGATTAAAGGTTTCGGCGCGGGTTGATAAACTTTCGATAATTTGGACAAAACTTCGAACTCGCGCTTCATATCGTGCGCGGATTTCACTTGATTTCCAAAAGGCGGGCGACGCAAAACATATTCTTCATCGCCGATTTTTATCGAATAAGTCAGATTTGAACTTCCGGCGGGAAATTGTTCGATATTGATTTCATTTGCGCTCGTTTTGAGCTTGGAACACAAGTAAGCGAACAAATTTTTGAGGTTTAATTCTTCGCCCTGACGGGTTTTTGTGGTTTCGTTGTTCATACGAAAATTCAAACAAGACAGGCAGGATAAACAGGATAATTAACGAATTTTTATCTACGTTTATCTGTGCTAATCTGTGGTTTCATTTCCTAAAATTATGAACTTCGATTATTCAACGAAAACAGAAGAACTTCAAAATCGGCTTGCCGCTTTTATGGATGAATACGTTTGCCCAAATGAAAAAGCGTATGCGGAAGAAATAAATTCGGGCGATAGATGGAAGCCTTTGCGATTGATTGAAGATTTGAAGGAGAAAGCCAAAGCCGAAAATTTGTGGAATTTGTTTCTCCCTGAAATTTCGGGTTTGTCAAATGTCCAATACGCGCCGCTTGCCGAAATGATGGGCAGAGTCTATTGGTCGGCAGAAGTTTTTAATTGTTCCGCCCCTGACACGGGCAATATGGAAGTTCTTTGGAAATACGGCAGTGAAGAACAAAAAGAAAAATGGCTGAAACCTTTGCTCGGCGGCGAGATTCGTTCTTGCTTTGCGATGACTGAGCCTGATGTTGCTTGCTCGGATGCGACAAATATTCGTGCTTCGATTGTAAAAGACGGTGATGATTATATTTTGAACGGCAGAAAATGGTGGTCAACCGGCGCAGGCGACGCGCGTTGCAAATTAGCGATTTTTATGGGCAAAACTGATGCGGAAAAGCCGAAACATTTGCAGGTATGCGTTTGATTGGACTTGCTGAAAGAGCATTAGAATTGATGTGCGAAAGAGTAAAAACGCGAATTGCCTTTGGTAAAACTTTGGCTGAACAAGGTGTAATTAGAAATTGGATTGCAGAAGCGCGTTTAGAAATTGAACAAGCCAGGCTTTTAGTTTTGAAAACGGCTTGGATGATGGATGAAATTGGCAATAAAGCGGCGCGAAACGAAATTGCAATGATAAAAGCCATCATTCCAAAAATGGCTTTAAAGATAATTGACAGAGCGATTCAAGCGCACGGCGGCGCGGGCGTTTCGCAGGATTTTCCGCTGGCGAATTTTTGGATTGTGGCACGAACCTTACGGCTTGCGGATGGTCCCGATGAAGTGCATCTTGAATCAATTGCGAAAAATGAATTAAAGAAATGAATGTAAGAAAAGCAACAATCGAAGATGCGAAGCAAATTGCGGAAATCTACAATTTTTATATTCAAAGCACTTATCATACATTTGAAACCGAGCCGGTTAGCTCTGTTGAAATGCAAAAAAGCATCGGCAAAATAATCAAAAATTATCCATTTTTGGTTTGCGAAGAGAACAAAGAAATTTTCGGTTACGCTTACGCAACACAATATAAATCACGATGCGCCTACAAAAACTCGGCGGAAGTTTCGGTTTATATTAAAAATTATTTGAAGCAAAAGGGAATCGGCACAAAACTTTACGAAAAATTATTTGAAGAACTTTCTAAAAC
>JAIVJJ010000274.1:0-13614 GCA_020200095.1 Acidobacteriota bacterium
TCCCACGCGGAAAGCAATTTCAAAGTTTCATCAGACGCGGCTTTTTGGTTTGCGACTTCGCGGGCAAAGCGCGAATTGATAACGCTGAAGGTATCAAATTGAAAATCGCGCATATCATTGATGGAAACTTTTGCATTTGCGTTTAATAGATCCTGCAACCGTTTTGCTCTCGAAACCGTGTGCGCCCGCGCAATCAAATTGTGATATTTGTATGTTTTGCCAACAGTGCGCTGGTTTGCTGTCACGATAAAACCTTCGGGTGGATTGTAAAGCTGCGGCAATTCGTCAAACGGTATAAAGCCCGTCCACTCGCCGTCATTGCCCCCGCCGTCGTATGGCAAACTTCCGTCGCCAGTTTTGCGAAGCGGAACTCTCCCTGCCACAATCCAACCGATATTTCCCTGAGCGTCGGCATAAACGAAATTCTGCATCGCTCCCGCGTAATTTTTCAGCGAGTTGCGGAAATCGTTCCAATTTTTCGCCTTCGCCAGCGAAGAAAAAGCGTTGAGAGTACTATTTTTCGCGTCAAACGCTGTCCATTTCAAAGCATAGCGCTTGCCGCTTTCTTCAAAGAAAATTACGCCGTTGCGCGTCGTCGTAACATTTAAAACTTCCGTTTCGGTTTCCGGCGACAAAGGATTTTTGCGAACTTTGATTTCTTCGCGGCGAACAATCGGCGATTCAAAACCGTTCGGAGTTTTATATTTTCCATTTGCGTCGAAAGTTTCCAGATACAAATCCTGCACGTCTGGTCCGACGTTGGTCAAACCCCACGCGATATTTTCGTTATGACCGATAATAACGCCAGGAATGCCTGCTGTTGAAACGCCCGCTACTTTCAGATTCGGCGCTGAAAGATTGACAAGATACCAAATCGGCGGCTGCGCCGGACGTAAATGCGGGTCATTTGCCAGAAGCGGTTTTCCATCAATCGTCCGTTTTCCCGAAACAACCCAATTATTGCTGGCGGCTAACTCTTCAGCATAAAACCCGATGCGTTCAAGATCCTGTCCATCCTGTTTGAAATTTTCTCCACCTCTCTGCGCCTCTGCGTCTAAATTATCTTTTCCTACCAAAAGCACATCAAGCGACGAGCTCGGATTGAAAATTCTTTCGCGTTTTTCCGCGGGTAAATCTATCAAACCAGCCTTCATCAAATCAGAGCGCCAGGTGTTGCTAAGCGCGTCGTCGAAAATTTTGCTGACGACAATCGAATCAGCTGGAGTCCATTCGCGCGGGCGGTATTTTAATATTTGAAATTCAATCGGCAAAGTTTTTTCATCCAGCGTAGAGATATAAGCATTGACGCCGCGAGCGTAATTTTCCAAAGCAGCGCGATTTTCCATTGGACTGTTTTGCACCGATTCTTCGGCAACGCGTGCAAAACCAAATTTACGCCAGCGTTTATCTTCTTCCAAAACCGTGTGTCCGAAAATCTCCGCCGTTTCGCCGCGAGCCACACGGCGGTATAAATCCATCTGCCACAAACGGTCTTGCGCCGTAACGAAGCCTTGAGCAAAATACAAATCAGATTCCGATTTCGCTTCGATATACGGAATGCCGCGTTCGTCGCGCCGGACAATGACATTCTCCTTTAAACCGGCAATTGATAAAGTTTTATCAATTTTCGGCGCGGTTTGCGCCCAGCAAGCTGTTGAAAAAATCAACAAAAAAGCTAAAAGCCAAATTTGATTAAGTTTATTTTTCATTTTTAATATTTATACAGAATCGTTTATCAAACAATTTCGACAGTTTTTGATTGTTTGCTTTTGGGCGAGTCGGCTTGATACTCGGCAAGCGTTTTGGAAAGCTAGCGGTAGAATTTCGTTTTAACTTCTTGACGGAGTTTGCGGCTGAAAATTGTTTTCTCGCGTTTTTTGTAAAGTTCGTCGGCGCGTTGTTTGAGCGATTCGAGTTCGGGCAAAATTTCAGCAAGGTATTTTTCATCTTGCGGCACTTTCACGCTTCGCCAGCCGAGTTCGGTAAAAACGCGCAGGAAACGCGCTTGAAGCTGGCTGCGGCATTCAATCTGGTGTTTTCCGAAAATGATTTTCCAGCCGAATAAATCCTGCACAAGTTCGGTTTCGCCCGGACAAATTGTGCCGACGAGTTCTACTTCTTTCAGATTATCTTGCGTCAAAACGAGTTCATTGTATAAATCGCCGAAAGGTTTTCTTTTCGCCATTTGCTCAATCTCCGTTAATAACTTCGTCGTATAAATTTCCCGTCATCGCGTCGGCAACCGAGCCGCCTTTTTTCTTGGAACGTTTTTTAACTGATTTTGATTTATCTAAACGTGCTTGCACAAAATCAACAACTGCCCGATAGATTTCTAAGTGTTCCGTTTCTGGCAATCCTAGAATATCTTGCAGAATAATTTTATCCAACTCAAGTCGTTCCTTCTTGACATTATCAAACAAAACTTCATTTGATGACGGCGCTATTTCACGAAAAACTGAATCTGAAGTAGTTAATAAAAGTTTCTCAAATGCTTTTTTTAATTGTTTTCGTTGTTTTGGAGTAACAATAGATTTGTCGTGTAAATTTAATACTAAGGTTGAACTGACAACGACTACATCAATATCGGCAATAGCTTGTGCGCCCGTAAGTTGTCGGCTGGTAAATTCTATAAAAAGTCTCGTTAATGTCGAATTTAAGATTGCGCCTAAAAGAAAAGCATCAACATCCTTTTTCGGAAAGATGCCATATTGTTTTTTATCTTCAAAGATTTTGTCGTTTAGGAAAATCGGCATTCTTTCGCCAATCTTTGACGGGAAAATTAAAGGTGCGTAATCCCAATCTTTTCCCAAGAAATACCAAGAATCTTCACCGCGTTGAGCGCAAGTTGGACGTTTGTTTAGTCCTTCCTTTTCAGCTTTTTTAATATAGTTTAAGAGATTAGTGCCTTTTAATTCATCTTTTGTTTTGTGGCAAATAACAGCTAAATAACCTAAATTTTCTCTTTTAACTTGATAACCTTTTATTTCCTTTAATGAAAAAATGATTGGTTGTAAAAACTCATCTTCTATTTTCTTTTTATTCGCTTCTGCTGCTGTTAAAATAAACTACCCCGCAGCAAGCTGACGGGGTATTTCACCCAAAGTGAATAAAACGATAATAATAAGCCAGAAGATTTACCTTTTCTTGCAGGCGTGTGATAAGAAATTCGTCAATCGCAATGCGCGGTGTGGCTTCCTTGCCAGTATGAACGCCGTGAAGTTTTTTAAGAAACTCTTCCAACTCGCGCATCGTTTGATTTTTGAAACGGGTTTCTTCGAGTTGGTCGAGACTGGTTATCGCCGAAAGTTCGTATTTGTCAATTATTTGCTGTTCTTCGGGAATCGGTTTGTTGGCTCTTTCCGTGCGATGAGTTTTGCCTAAATTTTTCACGTCTTTTTATCTTGAAAAAATGTTATTAAATGCAAAAATCAGGAAACTAATTTATCACAACCAGCCGTATTTCGCTCATTTCTTCCATTGCATAACGAATGCCTTCGCGCCCAAAGCCTGAACCTTTCACGCCGCCGTAAGGCATATTGTCCACGCGAAAGGTCGGCACGTCGTTTATCATCACGCCGCCGTATTCGAGGTGTTCGGAAGCGTAATTCGCATTCGCTAAATTGTTCGTAAAAACTCCGGCTTGCAAACCGTATTTTGTTTGGTTAGACAAATCAACCGCTTCGGCAAAGTCGGAAAATTTTTCAACAACTGCTACAGGTGCAAAGATTTCTTCTGACACGACCCGCATTTCCGGATTTGTGTTGGTCAAAACGGTTGCGTCGAGCATCGCGCCGTCGCGCTTTCCGCCGCATAAAAGTTGTGCTTCGGAACTTACCGCTTCGTTTATCCAGCTTTCCGCTTTTTTCGCCGCGTCTTCATCAATCATTACCGAAAGCTGTGTTAATTCACCAAGCGGACTTCCTTTTTTCAAACCTTTCGCCTTTTCGACAAAGCTGTCCGTCCATTTGTCAAAGATTTTTTCGTGAACATAGACACGCTGGACGGAAATGCAAACTTGTCCTGCGTAAACAAACGCACCCATTGATGTTCTGTCCAAAGATTTTTTGATGTCTGCCGTTTCATCAACAATCACCGGCGCGTTTCCGCCGAGTTCGAGCGAAATTGCTTTGCGTTCCGCTAAAGATTTTAGTTTCCAACCGACTTCCGCGCTTCCTGTAAAAGAAATCATATTTACTCTTTCGTCTTTCAAAATCGTATCTATATATTTCACGTCCATCGGCACGATTTGCAATGCTCCTTTTGGCAATCCGCTTTCGATAAAAACTTCGCCCAAAAGCAAAGATGTTAAAGGCGTTCTTGCACTCGGCTTGATGATAATTGCATTTTTTGCGGCGAGTGCGGGCGCGACTTTATGTGCGACTAGATTCAATGGAAAATTAAACGGTGTGATTCCATAAATGACGCCACGCGGCACGCGCAAAGTCCAAGCGGTTTTACCTTTTCCTGGCGCTTGAGTATCAACCGGAACAACTTCGCCCGCAAATCTTTCGGCTTCCGAAGCCGCCCAAGCAAAAGTTGCGATGCCGCGCTCGACTTCGCCGCGTGCAAGTTTTATCGGTTTGGCGGCTTCGTTTGCAATCGTTTCGGCAAATTCCTCTTGGCGTTTTTCAATTCCGTCAGAAATTTTTCGCAAACCTCTGCCGATTTCAAAACGTGCAAGTTTTCGCATTTCTTTTACCGCGCTTCCTGCAATTGCGATAGCTTCTTCCGTCTCGTTGGCATTTGCCGAGAATACTTCCGCTAGTGTTTCGTTTGTAAAAGGCGATTTGACCTGAAAAGTTTCCGTGCCTTCGCGCCACAAGCCGCCGATTAAGATTTTTTTATTCATTTTCTCCAACCAGTTTCCTTAGTCCATTTCAAAAATTCATCTTGCCGTTTACGCCAATCTTTTGGCTTATTTTCTCTTGTTTCATCCATTTCCCAGGTCAAACTTTTTAACGGCTTCAAACCAATCTCGGTGCGATACTCGTTTACTTTATCTTTATCTTCCAGCTTCCAGACTTCCATTTTACCGGATTCGTTCCAATCCGAATGTGTGCCGTAGCGCTGCGGGCGATTTTCAAAAAAACAAATTCTATCGTGCAGGTAAGCGAATTGATACGCTTCGGCATCGCCCGCCGCAACCGCTTTTTCAATTAGCCTCAAACATTTTCTCTGGAATTCGGGACGGCTAATCGAATGTTGAACGATGCGCCAAGCAGCTTCCGCACCGTCCATGCCAACCATAGATTCTCCGAGCCAGGTGTTTTGGTCAATTAGTTTTTCGAGTTCTTCAGCATTGATAACGTGAACTTTTTCCATTTTCGGACAATAACCATCAAAAAGTTCGCCCGTTCTCGCTAATTCATCGCGCACGCGCTCATCTTCAGCAATCATCTCTAATAATTTTTGTCTGATTTGTTCGTTCATTATTTTTTACCGAAACTTTGCATACGTTTTAGTTTATAAGTTAAACTTTCAAAGTTTTTCAAGCAATCTTTTTTTGGAGAAAACAAATGAAATCGTTTAAGCTAGGTTTAATCTTAACCGCATTCGCCATTTTCATTATCGCCTGCAATCAAACAGGCAGCGTCAGCACAAACGCGCCCGCGAACACGGTTGCTGTCGCTCCGGCGAACCCGGAAGTTACGCCCCTAGCGGGTGATGAGTTGGGGTCGGCACGAAAAATCTATTCTGAAATATGCGTCAAATGTCATAAGGAAGACGGAAAAGGCGGCGTCAGGCAAATTGAAGACGTAAAAATAAAAGCACCGGATTTTACATCTGACCGGATGAAAAAAGATGAAGACGCTGAATGGATTAAAGTTATCGAAAACGGGGAGAAAGAAGATGGAATGCCCGCTTTTAAGGGAAAATTAAGTGATGACGAAATTAAGGATTTAGTAAAGTTTATTAGAAAAGAATTTCAACAAAAATAAGAAATTACGAAACGCAAATTACAAATTATTTCCGCAATGTGGTATTTTATTTTTGTTATAAAGTTCGTAATTTGAAATTCGTAATTGATTTAGCACCCGTAGCTCAGCTGGATAGAGTATCTGACTTCGAATCAGAGGGTCGCAAGTTCGAATCTTGCCGGGTGTACCATTATTTTCAATAGTTTAGGGTAATTTTGATAGTTGCCCTTTTCCTTTACTCACACCTTTACTCACACCTTTGTAATAAATATGGAAATGATTTTTCAGCTTAATATTCATCTGGTAGCAACACAGTCGTAGAACTCCTATCAGCCTCTGTAATCACCCATAGCTTCACATCTCTAGCTGTCCTGTAAGCCGATAGGATCCTAAAACCTTCTTTAACTAAAAGCTCGTTCTCTCTTTTATCATATTCACAAACATCTCCCCAGTCTCCTTTCTGATGTCTGGCTAGAAACTCTCCGGGAAGTTGATTTGCTTCTGTTAAGGCTTCTTTAGCTCCAACGGTTAGATATGTTGCGCCCAAAGAAAACAAAACATCTGATTTCTCACTGAGAGTTTCCAGTTTACCTTACAGAGGAGACTCCGTATCTCAGGTTTATATTGATGAACATTGACTTATCCACAATCTACTCGTATTCTTATCGTATTTTTAGTCCGTTTCATTCAAATAACTTGCGTTGAGACAAAATCTTCCGAAACTTTTTGAGCTGTTTAACGTTTTATTTTAATACTTAAATTAAATTAGCGGGAAGAAATTCTAGTCGGTGGAATGTCTTTTTTCAAAATGTAAAAACAATTTACGATTCAGTTTAACTAGGCGACACAAAAATGGTTCGCAAACCGTGGCAAAAAGTTAGAGAAATTTTCCGAGCCACCGAAGAATCTCCATCGGATGATCAAATTGCGCCTATCGAGAGCAACGCCGAAAAATCCATCCAAAATGAAGTTGAATCTCCTTGCATCGGTGAAGAAAAAACTCAGCCTCTTTTCTTAAATTCTAGCATTTCATTCGATAAATCCACGCCAGTTGAAATACACGAAACCTTTTGTGATGGTAGGCTTGAAACTTACAATTTGCTGAAAAAAATCGGTAGAGGAGGGATGGGCGAAGTTTTTATTGCTGATGATTGTGAGTTAAACAGAAAAGTCGCCATAAAAATATTACCTGAAGAATTTACCAAAAACCCGGCGCGGGTTTTGCGGTTCAAACAGGAAGCTCAAATTGTCTCTAAACTTAATCATCCAAATATTTTAACGATTCATAAAATTGGACAAAAAGCGGACACTCATTATATTGTGACGGAATTTGTCGAGGGCATTACGTTGCGCCAGCAAATTGCTTTTGGAATGAGTGTGAAACAGGCTCTTGATATTGTCATTCAGATTGCTTCGGCTTTAAAAGCCGCTCACTCGGCAGGTATTATCCACCGCGATATTAAGCCGGAAAACATTATGATTCGTCCCGACGGTTTGGTTAAAGTTCTTGATTTTGGGCTTGCCAAGCTGATCGAACAGCAATCTGTTAATTCACTAGACCGTACCTCTTTTCAGACAGAAACAGGCTTAATATTCGGCACGCCGAATTTTATGTCCCCCGAGCAGATCGAAGGGGAAAACGTTGATTACCGAACGGATTTTTTCTCTCTCGGTTCTGTCCTTTATGAATGTTTGACAAATAAGCTGGCTTTTTCAGGTAATACTATTGCAAAAGTTTTAATTCAAGTTATTAAAACCAAACCGTCGCCACCTTCAGTACATAACCCTCTAATCATACCGGATTTAGATAAAATTACACTCAAGTTATTAGAGAAGAAACCAAAAGATAGATACCATGACGCTGACGAAATAATTTCCGATTTAACGGAACTTAAATCTAAGCTGTTGAATGAAGATTTAGCTGGAACCAGAAATTTCAAATGGAGAGCGCTGACTAGGCGAATGAGCGTTCTTCACACATCCTCAAATTTTGCTCAGAAACATCCGTTTCTGCTTTTCTTAATTCCGGTTTTAACAATTATCGCCTTTTTCGTCTTTTCTCAGTTTCGGACGCCCGTTTCCTATTCGTCGAATAATCCTGAAGCCATTAAATTATTTAACAACGGAACTGAAGCGCTACGCAGCGGAACCTTTTTTAAAGCCAGTAAATTACTGGAAGATGCGGTTCGCCTTGATAACAACTTTGCTCTGGCTCACGCACATTTGGCGGAAGCGTGGATGGAGCTTGATTATGTCGGGCGAGCACAGAACGAATTATTAAAGGTTCGAAATATTCAACAGGAGAAACAGAACCGTTGGTTTAGTTACCCGCAAACAGACGACGGGCTTTATATTGACGCGGTTAATGCCACGATAATGCGCGATTTTCCCAAAGCGGTTATTATTTACAGCGCCATTGCCAATCGTTCGCCCGATTCAGCCCGCGCTTTTCTGGATTTAGGGCGAGCTTATGAAAAAAACGAGGAAATAGATAAAGCAATTGAAAGTTATCAAAAAGCTGCTACGCTTGATTCGCAAGATGGCGGAGCATTTTTGCGGCAAGGAATTCTTCTCAATAGAAAATCTAAATTTGAACAGGCTTTTGCAGCTTTTGATAAAACTGAAAGTATTTACGACCGTCTAAGTGATGATGAAGGTATTGCCGACGTTAAAATTCAACGCGGAATTTCTTTCAACAGTCAAGAGAAATTAGAACTCGCGCGCAAAGAGTTTGAACAGGTTCTGGCGATTCCGAGAGCGAATAAATACCAGAAAATCAAAGCGATGCTGCAAATCAGCAGTGTTTGCAGCGGCGAAGGAAAAACCTCTTGTGGGGAGGAGTATGCTTCGAACGCCATACAATTGGCTAAAGAAGAGCGAATGGAAAATCTCGCTACCAACGGTTTGATTGATTTGGGAAACGCTTTTTTCACCCGCGCCGAATATGAGAAAGCCGAGCGGTATTTTCAGCAAGCGTTGGAGTTTGCCAGAAAAGATGAAGGACGTCATAACGAAGCACGCGCTTTGCTGACGCTGGGCAGTTTGCGAGTTCAGCAAAACAAACCTACCGAAGCTCAGGATTTTATTCAGCAAGCAATGCCGTTTTACCAAAAGGGCGGTTATCATAAAGAGGTCGCGCAGGCAAACATTTTGCTCGGTCGGGTATACGAAATGAGTGAGAATTTCGATGAAGCCCTTAAGGCTTTTAAACAAGTAGAAAACTCTGAAGACGCTTCCATTCGGGCTTACGTTCAGTTAGCGCTTGGAGCGGTTTTATTGAACCAGGAACAATTGCCCGAAGCTCTCCGCCACTTTAACCGAAGTTACGAATTATATGAATCAATGGGAAACCGCTATCTGGTTACGTTTAGTTTGATCTATCAAACCGATACCTTAAACGGATTGGGACGTTTCGGCGATGCAAAAGAAAAACTTGGAAAAGCCGAAGAAATAATCAGAGAAAATAACGATTTAGCTAAACAATTAAACGGAAAAATTCAGTTGCGTTACGCTCAAATCGCTTTGAATGAAAACAATTTTGAAAAAGCAATCCAAATTGCCGAAAAAATCGCCGTTTCAAATGATTCTTTAGCTTTATTGGAAACACACAGAATAATCGCCCTATCAAAAACTAAATTGAATCCTAATGCAGCAGCGAACATTCAACTTTATGATCAGGTTTTATCGCTTTCCAATAAAGTTACAGAACTGCGTGTAGTCAACAGCGTCAAATTATCGCTTGCTGAAGCTTATCTGCTTAACGGGAATACTGCAAAAGCATTAGCCAGTACGCTTGAGGTCAAGGATTATTTCGTCGGCAAAAATCAAATGGAATCAGCCTGGCGAGCCTGTTTTATTGCTTCTGCCGCTGCCGAAAAGTTAAAAGACAATCAAATTAATTCCAAAGAGGTTGCCTCCAAATCTCTGGAAATGCTCGCCAAACTCAAATCTGATTGGGGCGAAGACTATTTCAAAAATTATTTATTAAAGCCGGATGTCAAGCTTTACTACGAACAAGCTGGGCAATTAGCATCTCCGCAATAATAATGGCTTTATCCAAATGCTTCTAAACTAAGGAGAATCAATATATGACTAGCAAAGAAAAAACAACTGCCGGAATTACCAGGCGCGAGCTTATTAAACCGGTTTCCGTAGGTTTGTTCGGTTTCGCTTTTCTCAATCTGTTTAACAAACCTAGTAGCGGCGGAACTGAAAACAGTGTGATACTGGATGCTGTCCCCTCAGACCTTCCGCCGATAATTATCAAGTCAGGTTCTTTCACAATTGAAAGCGATGAACCACTAACCGAATCAGGCAGCGGTACTTATAATTATAAAAGATTGGGTTTTAAACTGATTCAAGCAGTTCGGGTAATTAAAGTTAATGAACAAACTGGTGTCACAGAAACATTTCCCTTTGTAGATGTAAATGGAATCGAATTGGATATTCGGCTTCAATATTATGTTTCAGGAAGCTGGCAGCCTCTTGCTCAAAGTTCACTCGCACAGATTAAAAACGAGACTGTGCAAGGTTCGACTAATTTCGTCCTTTCAATTGCTAAAGACCTTGACAAAAAAGGAAAATCCAAGCCTAGACGAAAAGAAAAAAGAGAAGACAGCGGTAGCGACGTTTTTCGGTTTGGCAGCGTAGTTATTCGCGGAAAAGGTACTGTTTTGCCACCTGTGATCCCGCCGACTGTTGAAGGCGATGAATATATTATAGGTTTATATAATTATTACACCGCAAATAAATGATATTGGATTCTTCTGGTTTTTAAAATTTGTTGCGTCTCATAAATTGTTGAAAATACTAGAGAAATAATGAAAATTGATAGTAAGGGACGTTTCTTGAGAACACTATTACTCTAGGTTTTAATCATTGGGTGGAAAGTTCGAGTCCTGAACTCGTGCTAGAATTTGCCTGCTTTGGCAATGATTTCAACAGGCAATCAAATAGGACGATACAAAATCCGTTCCGCAATTGGAAAAGGCGGAATGGGCGAAGTGTTCCTTGCCGAAGATACAGAACTGGAACGTCTCGTTGCATTGAAGGTTTTGCCCGAAGCTTTAGCAAATGACATGGCGGAAGCCCAGTGGGACAAAGCAAATGGCAGATGAAAAGTGGCTAAAGATAAGAGAGATTTTTGATTCGGCAAGTTGCAGACGTGATTGAAGCCGAACAAAAAAGACTCGAAGCGGGAAAATGTTTCGGTCATTACAAGATAATCGAACAAATCGGCGAAGGCGGAATGGGCGAGGTTTATCTGGCGGAAGACACTCAACTGAAACGCTCGGTCGCGCTCAAGGTATGCAGATTTAGTTCGGCTTAAAGTTGTGCCGCCGATGGAAAGTCTTCGCTCAGACCCGCGCTTTCAGGATTTGCTGCCGCGCGTCGGTTTAACGACGTAATCAGAAAGACAAAAGGTTAGAGTTACTCATTTGCCTCATGAACACACAGACATCAGGCTAAAACCCTCATCTATCAGCCCTCTGGCAGCCCTATATAAGTCCCTCAGCCTTCTTCAGAGGAGTATTCTCATCAAGGATACTTACGAAGGTTGCCTAAATAGAAATAATTCTGACCTTTAATTGACAAAATAATTTAATAAATCTTTGACTCATGCTAGAATCTGCCTACTTTACCTATGATTTCAGCAGGTGACAAACTTGGACGTTATCTAATCCGTTCTGCAATTGGAAAAGGCGGAATGGGGGAAGTGTTTCTAGCCGAAGACACAGAATTAGAACGGCTTGTTGCTTTGAAAGTTTTGCCCGGAGATTTAGCAAATGACAGGGAACGAATGCGCCGATTCGTTCAGGAAGCGAAATCCGCCTCTGCGCTTAACCATCCGAATATCATCACCATCCACGAAATCGGCAAAACAGACGACACTCATTTCATTGCAACCGAATACATTGAGGGCGAAACTCTACACAGCCGTTTGAGAAGTGAGCCGATGAATTTGAAGTATGTTCTTGACGTTGCCATTCAAGTTGCGTCAGCTTTAGATGCGGCGCATCGAGCGGGAATAGTTCATCGAGACATCAAACCAGAGAACGTGATGATTCGCCCCGATGGAGTAGTGAAGATTCTCGACTTCGGGATTGCCAAACTGACTGAGAAAAAGGTTCAGTCAATTGATGCGGAAGCAGCGACAGCTATAAAAGCTGAGGGAACAAGTCCGGGAATGATAATTGGAACGGCAAGCTATATGTCGCCCGAACAAGCACGAGGTAAAGATATAGATGCTCGAACAGATATTTTTAGTTTTGGAGTCGTGCTCTACGAAATGCTTACAGGAAAGCAACCGTTTGAAGGCGAGAGTGCGATGGACGTTATTGGCTCAATACTAAACAAAGAGCCAAAGCCTTTGAGCCAATCCTCGCCTGATGCTCCTCGTTTAAACGCAACAACATCGGATTTAGCTCATACAACATCCAGTGCAAAATATGTTGCTAATGAAATTAAAAGCCACAAACGCAGTGTTCTAGTAATCTTATCTATCCTACTTTTAGGAGTGTTTGGATTAGGTTATTGGTTTTATTCAAATCGTTCTCTACCAGTAGATTTAAAAGAAATAAACTCTATCGCCGTCCTGCCTTTTGAAAACGGAAGCGGAGACGCAAATCTCGATTATCTTTCGGACGGATTGAGTGAGAGTTTGATTGATAAACTTTCACAATTGCCGCAATTAAAAGTTATTGCTAGAAATTCGAGTTTCAAATACAGAGGCGCAAACATTGATTTGCAAGACGTAGCAAATAAACTCGGTGTGCAAGCCGTTGTGATGGGAAAAGTTCTTCGGGTTGGCGATGACCTATCCGTCCGTGTCGAAATGATAAATATAGGCGAAAACCGCCAGTTGTGGAGTGAACAGTATAATCGTAAATCATCGAATATACTTGTAGTTCAGCAGGAAATCGCACAGGCAGCTTCGGAGAAACTACGATTGAAGTTAACCGGAGCGCAGGAACAGCAGCTTGCCGAACTCAATACCGTAAACCCGCAGGCTTACGAGTTGCTGCTCAAGGGTCGCTACTATGCAAATACACCCGGCGCGGGAAATCGACAAAAAGCCGCCGAGTATTTCAATCAGGCGATAAGTGTTGACCCCAATTACGCACTCGCTTATTCAGAATTGTCCCAGATATATGCCTTACTTTTAGTTAATAGCATGGTTAGTCCTACAGAGTTTAGACCGAAAGCGGAAGAGGCAGCACGAAAGGCACTTGAATTAAATGAGAATCTTCCCCAAGCGCATCTTGCAATGGCAGGTATCCTTAGAAATTCTTGGAATTGGGCGGCTGCCGAAGTAGAATACAAACGAGCCATTGAATTGAATCCAAATCTTGGAGCGGCTCGTCGTGGATACTCTTCTTATCTCAGTAATATAGGGCGAAACGAAGAAGCCATCGCAGAGGCTAAACGCTCCAGAGAGCTTGACCCTTTGTCACTTGGTTCTACTACACAAGTTACTTTAAGTTTTCTCTATGCGCGAAGGTATGACGAAGCAATCGAAGCCTCGCAAACACTCGAATTGTCCAAACAGTGGAAATACCTCAGTCTTGGCTATGCTTATGCAGGGAAAGGAATGTTCAAAGAAGCAATTGCAAATTACCGAGAGTCAATTCGTGAAGGCAATACAAGTCCTAGTGTGCAAATTTATCTCGGTCAGGCATACGCTCAAGCGGGAGAC
>JAIVJJ010000274.1:13640-15275 GCA_020200095.1 Acidobacteriota bacterium
GAACAGCTTCTTTCTTCTTGACAATGCATGGTAAACTTTTGCTTGCGTAGCGGCGCTTTCGCCCCACGTTATCTTAGCCATTAGACGACCAAACCAAGTGAAGTATTGGAGGAGAAGAAAATTATGAATCATTCGGAATCAGTTGAAAACAGTTCGACGGGCGCAAGTGTCAAGCCCGCCTACATCTCGCATTATGGTATTCGCGCAAAACAATTTAAGGAGATGATTCAATGGTACAAGACAGTTTTCCATGCGGAGATTCAGCATGAGAACGAATTCCTCGCCTTTATGATCTTTCGATGAGGAACATCACCGGATCGTGATCTTTGAAGATCCGGATACGGTAGATAGACCGTCGACGGCTGCCGGGATCGATCACATAGGCTATGGAGTAGTGAGCTTCGGCGACTTTGTTAGGACTTATGAACGGCTTAAAGCTGATGGCATTACTCCCTTCATGCAGCTAAACCACAGGTTTACGACTTCGCTCTACTATCACGATCCGGACGGAAACGAGGTGGAATTGAGTGTAGATAATTTACCCACAAAAGAAGAATGTTACGCTTTTGTGAGAAGTGAACAGATGGAAGAGATTGGCAGACCGCCCTTCGGCTACACCTTCGACCCTAACGAACTAGCAAAGCTGTATCATGAAGGGGCTTCACAAGATCAGTTGGCTCGGATTGGAATATCTGATGGCAGACAGTAATGTAAAAGGACGTCTAACATGTTATTGGATGTGAGCGCGAAACAACGACTTTGTTATCGAGGTGTCATTTGAACTCGGAGTTGCGTGGAGGCGGTTTCGCCCCACGTCATCTCCGCTGTTAGCTTGCTCTTGTGCGCCAAAGGCTGAAGAAATATGAATGAAGAACTAAGAGCCGAATTGTTGCGTATGGCAAAAGAAGACCACGAAACCCGCGATGAACTTCTTTATTCTGGTCAACTTCCGAAAAACAATTACTCACCTGTGATGAAACAGATTCACGAGAGCAATAACGTCCGTATGAAAGAGATAATCGAGCGATTCGGCTGGACGGGAAAGAGTCTTGTCGGTGAAGATGGTTGCGAAGCGGCTTGGATTATTGTGCAACACGCCGTTCTCGAACCAGATTTCCAGCGTCGGTGCGTGCCTTTACTCGAATCCGCCGTTGCCGCCGGAGAAGCTCCGCTTTGGCAACTCGCTTATTTGAAAGATAGAGTTCTGAAAATGGATGGCGAACCGCAGATTTACGGAACGCAGTATGATGTAGGTGAAGATGGAAAATCAGTTCCGTATAAAATCCATGATGAGGCGAATGTAGATACCAGACGACGGAAAGCCGGATTGCCAACGATGGAAGAAAACACTAAAAGAATTCATCAGGAAGATGAGTTGCTGAATGAAAAGTTATAACCAATAAAGTTGTCGCTTTCGTGTTAGGGCGCAAGCTAATAATTGAATGGACACGAGCGCAAAACAGCGACTTTCTTATTGGCAAGACATGGTAAACTTTAGCTTGCTTCTAGGCGGTTTCGCCCCACGTCAGATACTGTGTTGGAAGTCAAGCTATTTTCATCGTCCAATTCGGGTCAAATGGTTTTCCAGTCTTTAGGACTCCGTAAGCCAAATGAATCAGTTTCCGCATCGCCGCG
>JAIVJJ010000035.1 GCA_020200095.1 Acidobacteriota bacterium
TTGAAAAACGAATCGGAGGTTGAAAAAACGGTTGCGGAAATCGTCGCCGAACGCGAAAAACTAGTCGAAAAATTAAACGCTTTTGAATTTGTGACGCAGATTTATCCGACCGACGCAAATTTTGTATTGGTGAAAACAATAAACGCGGAAAAGATTTACAAATTTTTACTCAATGAAAAAATCGTTGTGCGAAACCGAAATAATGTCGAAATGTGCGCGGGCTGTCTGCGGATTACAGTCGGAACGCCGAATGAAAACGAGACGTTGATAAATTCATTAAAAAAATTATTCCTAAAGGACGCCGAGTTTACAGCGAAAAAATGAAACCGCTCTATTCGGTTTGAGATTTATCCGCGCTTTCCACGCTAAAATAATATGAAAAAAGTTTTATTCATTGACCGTGACGGAACTTTAATTGCCGAACCCGAAGATTTTCAAATTGACAGTTTTGCAAAACTAAAATTTTTGCCGTTCGTCATTACTTACTTGGGGAAAATCGCCCGCGAGTCGGATTACGAACTTGTGATGGTGACGAATCAGGACGGTCTTGGAACCGAATCTTTCCCCGCAGAAACTTTTCATCCGGTTCATAATTCAATGCTTGAAATTTTTGCGAATGAAGGCATTAACTTTTCAGATATTTTTATTGACAGTTCATTTGCGCACGAAAACAAATTGACGCGCAAACCGAACACCGGACTTTTGGGGAAATACACGAGCGGCGATTACGATTTGGAAAACTCTTTCGTTATCGGCGATAGAGAAACCGATGTTCAACTTGCTAAGAATCTCGGCGCGAAAGCAATTTTTATTAAAAATCCGTATTTTGACGCGCCCGAAACGGATGAAACAGTTTCGCTGGTCGCGGAAAATTGGCGCGAGATTTATGAATTTTTAAAAATGCCGCCGCGCAAGGTTCTGCACCAAAGGAAAACCAACGAAACCGAAATTTCGGTTGAGCTAAATTTGGACGGCGCGGGAAAATCGGAAATTTCGACCGGCATTCATTTTTTCGACCATATGCTTGAACAAATTGCGCGGCACGGCGCGATTGATTTGGAAATCAAAGCCGAAGGCGATTTGCATATTGACGAGCATCATACGATTGAAGACGTTGGCATTGCTTTGGGCGAAGCGTTTCGTTTGGCTTTGCAGGACAAGCGCGGAATGCAGCGTTACGGTTTTACGCTTCCGATGGACGATTGTCTAGCGCAGGTGGCGATTGATTTCGGCGGGCGCAATTGGATTGTCTGGGAAGCGGAATTTAAGCGCGAAAACGTGGGCAAAATGCCAACCGAAATGTTTTTTCATTTCTTCAAATCGTTCACCGATAAAGCGCAATGTAATTTGAACGTCAAAGCCGAAGGCGCAAACGAGCATCACAAAATTGAAGCGATTTTCAAAGCCTTTGCTAGAGCCGTGAAAATGGCGGTAAAACGCGATATTAGCGACGCAAATTTGCCAAGCACGAAAGGAAGTTTATAAATTAAAAATTAAAAATGTAGCCTGCAAAAGCGAAATTTTGAATTTTGAATTTATGAAAGTTGCCATTGTTAAATACAACGCTGGAAACGTCGAATCGGTAAAAAACGCGCTCAATCGGCTCGGCGTCAAACCGATTTTGACTGGCGATGCAGAAACGCTGCAAACGGCTGATAGAGTTATATTTCCCGGTGTCGGCGAAGCGTCAACGGCAATGAATTATTTGCGCGAAAGAAATTTGGATAAAACAATCGCTGCACTCGAACAGCCGGTTTTGGGAATTTGTCTGGGAATGCAGCTTTTATGTGAATTTTCAGAGGAAAACGCGACCCATTGTTTGGGGATTTTGCCTTATAAAGTTAGAAGATTTGCGGATAAAAAACTTAAAGTTCCACAAATCGGCTGGAACAATATTTTCGGGTTGCAATCTGCGCTTTTTGAGGGCATTGCGGAAAATTCTTTCGTTTATTTTGTGCATAGTTTTTATGTAGAAGACGGAACGGAAACGATTGCCGTTTGTGATTACGGCTTAAATTTTAGCGCAGCGGTAAATTATAAAAATTTTTACGCTGTTCAATTTCATACGGAAAAATCGGGCGCGGTCGGCGAGCGGATTTTGGAGAATTTTTTGAAAATTTAACTGCCGGCAGATACGAATTTACGCCGATGAATACAGAGTAATTGCAAAATCAACTTCGTGTTCATTCGCATCCGTCTGCTGTTAAAATCAAAATATGATTGAAATAATTCCCGCAATAGACTTAATCGAAGGCAAATGTGTGCGGCTCGCACAGGGCGATTTTGCAAGCAAGAAAATCTATTATGAAAATCCTTTGGAAGTGGCGAAACAATTTGAAGCGATTGGACTCGGGCGTCTGCATATTGTTGATTTGGACGGCGCGAAACGCGGGAAAATCGCCAATCTGAATGTTTTAAAAACAATTGCTTCAAGAACAAAATTGACGATTGATTTCGGCGGTGGAATTAAAACGGACGAGGATATTAAGTCGGTTTTCGACGCCGGAGCAAAAATGGCGAGTGTCGGGAGCGTCGCGGTGAAAGAGCCGGAAAAGTTTTTCGCGTGGCTCGAACAATATGGCGGCGAAAAGATTTTGTTGGGCGCGGACGTGAAGGACGGAAAACTGGCGATAGACGGCTGGCAAACCGCTACAAAAATTGAAATTGTGCCGTTTTTGAAAAACTACTTTGCCAAAGGCGTGAGCCAAGTTTTTTGCACGGACATTTCAAAGGACGGTCTTCTGCAAGGCGCGGCAAACAATCTTTACAGGGAAATTTTAGAACATTTGCCGAAGTTAAAACTCATTGCGAGTGGCGGCGTGAGCAAAACGGAAGACGTTTTTGAATTGGAGAAAATCGGCTGCGCGGGTGTGATTATCGGCAAAGCGATTTACGAAGGAAGAATTAAGTTGGAAGATTTTGCTTTTGGAAAAAATGTTAGCTAAAAGAATTATCCCGTGTCTTGACGTTAAAGACGGACGAACCGTGAAAGGAACAAACTTCGTAAATTTGCGCGACGCCGGCGACGCAGTTGAGCTTGCTAAAATTTATTCCGCGAATGGCGCGGATGAACTCGTTTTTCTTGACATTACTGCGACGAATGAAAAGCGTCGGACGTTAAGCAAACTCGTTGAAAAAGTGGCAGCGGAAATAAATATCCCGTTTACGGTCGGCGGCGGAATCAATTCGGTTGAAGACATTGAAATTTTGTTGAGCGCGGGTGCGGATAAAGTTTCGATAAATACTTCCGCCGTCAAAAATCCGAGCATTTTAGAAGAAGCCGCCCGAAATTTCGGTTCGCAGTGCGTAGTTTTGGCGATTGACGCGAAAAAAGTCGGAACTGAATGGAAAGTCTTCTTAAACGGCGGGCGGGTTGAAACCGAATTAAACGCGCTCGATTGGGCGAAAAAGGGCGTGAACTCCGGCGCTGGCGAAATTCTTTTGACTTCGATGAACGCCGATGGAACGCGAAACGGTTTTGAAATCGAATTTACGCGAACAGTTTCCGAAGCAGTAAATGTTCCCGTCATTGCTTCGGGCGGCGCGGGAAAAATAGAACATTTTGTCGAAGTTTTTGAAAAAGGAAAAGCCGACGCCGCGCTCGCCGCCAGCATTTTTCATTTTCAGGAAATTGAAATTCTTAACCTAAAAAAGTATCTGAAAGAAAAAAATATAGAAGTTCGTTTATGAAAATTGATTTCGGAAAATCGGCTGACGGATTAGTCCCGGCAATTGTGCAAGACGCGCGAACGCGGAAAATTTTGATGCTCGGTTATATGAACAGCGAAGCGTTTGAGCTAACCGAAAAAACACGGAAAGTCACATTCTTTTCGCGTTCGCGGCAGACGCTCTGGACGAAAGGCGAAACGAGCAGAAATTTTCTTGACGTCGAGGAAATTCTGCTTGATTGCGATGCCGACACGATTTTGATTAAAGCCAGTCCTTCCGGCACAGTTTGTCATACGGGCGCTGACACTTGTTTTGATGAGAAAAACGAAAGCGACAATTTTCTGTTTGAGCTTGAAAATGTAATTAAAGAACGCAAGCAAAATCCGCGCGAACATTCCTATACCACAAAACTTTTCAATCAAGGCATTAATAAAATCGCGCAAAAGATGTTATCGGGCGTAAGATATTTACGCATTGCAGAATTGATTTGCTCGGCTGTTAGAGATTGAACTCTGCTTTCAAGTTCAGCGTCCCAGGCAATCGTGCGATTTAAGAAGAGATAGTTATTCAATTTTCCCGAAAGCTCGCGGTCTTGAGCGCGTGAAAGCTGTCCTCTCTGCAGAAAACCTTTCTTCGCTTCTTCAATTTCCTGCGCCGTGAAACCTTCTTTCAAAAGTTTAGCGATTTCGTCTTTGAACGCCGCTTCAAGTTTGTCGGCATTTTCCGGCGCGTAAATCGCGTTAGCCATAAATGTTCCCGTTTCGTCCAACGCGCTTGCCGAGAAACTAGAACCAACGCCGTAGCTCAAGCCTTCCTTTTGACGAATGCGCGTTGCCAGACGTGAATTCAGGAAACCGCCGCCGAGCATATAATTGCCGAGCGCGAGCGCGGCGTAATCCGGGTTGTCGTCGCGGACTTTCAAATTAAGTCGGGCGACAAAAAACGCATTTGCCTTGTCGGGCGTTTCAAACGATTTGTTAATTGGCGTAATGGCGCGATATTCGTTTTTAATGCGCGTGAAAGGCTTCGGGCTTTTCCAATTGCCGAAAATCTCCTGTGTCAAAGCGGAAATTTCCTTTTCATCGAAATCGCCGACAACCGTCATTTGCCCGTTCGACGCGCCGTAGAAGTCTTTGTAAAATTTCTTCACGTCGTCCAGAGTAACCGCTTTGATGTCGGCAATGTCTTCTTCAATTGTGCCAGAGTAATTGGGGTGACCTTTCGGAAAAATGTTGAAATGTCTGCCGAGTTCTGTAAAAGCAACGGATGTCGGCTCGCTTTTTTGACTTTCGATTTGGGTTAAAGTTTCTTTGCTGGCGCGTTCGCTTGGCTGTTCCGCGCTGCAAAAGCTGTCCGGCAAAATACGCCGCGTCGCCGCGATTCATCAAAGTTTTCTCGTCGCCGTAACGCAGAACTAAATTCGCCACAACCGAGTCGCCACGATTTTCCTTCGGCAAAAAAGCAACGTCGAGTCCACCGACTTTCATTCGTTTAACTCTCGCTTCGATATTTGTCGGGCTTGGGTCAAACGCTTCACCCGCCGCCACCGTCGCGTCTCCTTTGTAGTCTTTGACCATCGACAGAATTTCAACGTCTTTGACAGCCGGAACTTCGGCACGGTCGGGTTTTTCGGTCGGGACGAATATTCCGACGGTGCGGTTCGACTGTTTCAAATAAGTTTGTGCTGCTCGCTGAATATCTTCCGGCGTAACTTTTTTAATGCGGTCGCGGTTAAGAAACCATAAACGCCAATCACCGAGGGCAATTGACGAACTTAGAATCAAACCGACCTGGTTCGGGTCATTCAGCGTAAGCTCAAAGTTCTTTAGAGCGGCTGTGCGGACGCGCTCGACTTCTTCTTTGGTGGGCGGATTTTTCGCTAAACTTTCAATTGTATCAAGCATAGTTTTGCGTGCTTCATCCAAAGAATTTTCCTTTCTCAGTTCCGTCGCATACCAGTTGTAGCCCGGCTCCTTAAATGCGAAATTTGCGCCGAAAACCGACGAAACTTTTTTTGTTTCGACTAATGCTTTATACAAACGTCCCGCCGGTTCGTTGATTAGAATATTCGTCATTAAAGTAACCGCCGCCGAATCCGGGTGCGAACCCGGCGGAACGTGATAACCGGCAATCAAGTATTGCGTGTCGCCGACACGCCGCACCGTTACTTGCCGTTCGCCGTCCTGCGTCGGCTCTGCTGTATAAATTTCCGGTAGTTTGCGGTCAGGTTTCGGAATTACCCCGAAGTATTTTTGAATCAAACCTAAAGTTTTCGCCTCATCAAATTTTCCGGCGACAACTAGAACAGCGTTATCGGGTTGATAGTATTTTTTATAAAACGCCTGAAGCCGGTCAATCGGCACATTTTCGACATCAGACCGCGCTCCGATGGTTGATTTGCCGTAATTATGCCATTCGTAAGCCGACCCCAGCACTCTTTGCAGAGTTACGCCAAACGGATTGTTTTCGCCCGATTCCATTTCGTTGCGGACAACGGAGAATTCCGATTCCAAATCCTTTTTGGCAATGAAGGAATTAACCATTCGGTCGGCTTCCAAATCCAATGCCCAATTTAAGTTTTCGTCGTTGGCGGCGAAAGTTTCAAAATAATTCGTGCGGTCAACCCAAGTCGTGCCGTTCGGACGCGCGCCGCGCGAAGTCAATTCCTGCGGAATGTTCGGGTGGCGCGGTGTGCCTTTGAAAGCCAGATGTTCGAGCAGGTGAGCCATACCGGTTTCGCCGTAATTTTCGTGGCGCGAACCGACCAAGTATGTAATGTTAACGGTTGTCGTCTGTTTGGTTTGGTCGGGGAAAAGTAGAACTTTTAATCCGTTCGGCAGACGGTATTCAGTAATGCCTTCGACCGATGTAACTTTTTGAATGCCTTCGGGCATCTTTATGTTTTGCGCCAAAATATTTATCGGGGCGATTAAAACAGATGCCAGCACAAGCGCTAGTACCAAAGAATAAAATCTCTCTGCAAAACGATTCGTAATCATTATGTCTTACCTCTAAATATTTATTTTTTAGAAAATGAAAAAGTTAATTGCCAAGTTTGTCTAATATTACCCGAATTTACAATTTTTTGCATTCGACTTCGCGCCGGAATTTATCCCTAAACAAAAAAATGCAGGCGGACAGAATAATTACCTGTAGTCCACCTGTATTTTTCGCTGGTCTCGAAAATGAGTTTTTATCAAATTGACAGAAACAACGCGACAGAAACTTTGCTGCAAGAATCAAATTGACAGCAATTTTTTCGTTCTGGTTCGAAACTTTACTGTTGCTTTACTTCGGCGCGGCGCCGCATTTCCGCCGTTAATTCCTCATCGTTCAGATTAGAAATTTGCGGCGCGCTCAGCGTCGGATTAAGCTGTCTGTGTTCTTGTTCGATACGCTCTTCCTCTTCGGCTTCGCGCATTCCGTCTTTGAATGCTTTACGGCTCTGCCCAAGAGATTTTGCCAATTGCGGCAAGCGTGACGCACCGAAAAGCAAAAACAAAACGGCAACGATTAAGATTATTTCTGTTGTTCCAAAACTTCCCATAATAATTTTTCCTACCTTTAGATGTTTAATGCAATAAAAAAGTTTCTAATTACTAAAAGTCACACGACTGCTGATAGCTAGCTTTCATAATACAGATATTTGCGCCAAGTTTCATCAGCGCGACCTAGATATCGCATAATTTGGCGGCTGACGTGCAAGGAAAAAGCACGCGGTTTTTTCAAAAGACCCATTCCCGCCTCTTCCGGCGTATGACTTCCCTTACGATGATTGCATTTTTTACAGCACGCCACTAAGTTTTCCCAAGTTGAATTTCCCCCGCGCGAGCGTGGAACAATATGGTCTAAAGTTAAATCGGCGGGCGCGAAAACTTTGCCGCAATACTGACAAGTGAATTTGTCGCGTAGCAAAATATTTTTCCGCGACAGCGAACGCCGCTCGTGCGGAATGTGTTTATATTCGGTTAGACGAATAACGGACGGCGCGTGCATTACAATTTTAGCCGAATGAAGATGATGCCCGTTGTGCTCTTCCATTCGCGCTACGCCTTTAAAAATCATTACCACCGCGCGGCGTTCCGTGCAGACGTTGATTGGTTCATACGAAGCATTTAAAACTAAAACTCGTCCGGTCATTGTTTTAACTGATAGTGGATAGTGGATAACGGATAGTTTTTGATTTAACTATCAACTATCAACTATCAACTATCCATTATCCACTGATTTGAATTTGTCCATCGCCTCAACCAGCGCGGAAGTAATTCCTTTTTCCGAAATCGAATGACCGGCGTCGGGAACAACAATCAATTTGGCTTCGGGAAATACCTTGTGCAAGTCCCATGCGCTCGTCATCGGGCAAACGACATCGTAGCGACCCTGCACAATAACGGTCGGAATATGCCTTATTTTATGAATATTATCCAACAGGTAATTTTGGGTTGGGAAAAACGAATTATTCATAAAATAATGACATTCAATTCGGGCTAAAGCCAGCGCTTCGGCTTCCTCGCCAAAATGCTCCATTAAGGATTTGTCGGGAAAAAGTTTCGAGGTCGAGCCTTCCCAAACGCTCCACGCGCGAGCGGCGGAAAGCCGCATTTTTTCGTCGTCGCTCGTTAAGCGTTTGTAATACGCCGTCATAAAATCTCCGCGCTCGCCTTCGGGGATTTCATTTTTGTAATTTTCCCAAAAATCAGGAAAAATCTCACTCGCGCCGTATTGATAAAACCATTTTAGTTCCGACTGTCGCGTCAGAAAAATGCCGCGCAAAATCAAACCCAAACACCTGTCGGGATGCGTTTCGCCGTAAGCTAAACTCAGCGTGCTTCCCCACGAACCGCCGAAAACATACCATTTTTCAATGCCGAATTTTTCGCGTAGAATTTCGATGTCGCTGATTAAATCCCAAGTCGTGTTTTGCCGTAATTCGGCGTGCGGTGTTGATTTGCCCGACCCGCGCTGGTCAAATAAAATTATGTGATAAGCTGCGGGGTCGAAAAATTGCCGGTACATCGGAATCAAACCGCCACCCGGACCGCCATGCAGAAAGACAACGGGGATTCCGTTTGGGTTTCCGCAACGCTCGTAATAAATCGTGTGAATGTCGGAAACCTTTTCCGTTCCGCTATCAAACGGCTCGATTTCAGGGTAAAGTGTTTTCATAGCTTGCATCATACTAAATGTCGTATAAATTCTTCAATTGAAACAAACATCTGTTTTACATTATCTCGGCGTCTCGGCGGTGAAAAGTTATAATCCGATTTTCGACAATATTATTATAATCAAACTGACTTGACACGCAGTGAAAACTTCCATTGACTATCTTTATGCAGGAAAAAAACGCCAAAAACCAAGAATTGAAAATCGCCTCGCTTTTGCCTTCAGCAACAGAAATTCTCTGCGCTTTGGGCTTGGAAGAAAACATCGTTGGCATCACGCACGAATGCGATTTTCCTCCTTCAATTTCAGACAAACCGCATTTGACGAAAAGTCGGATTTCGCACGAAACAATGACGAGCAAAGAAATTGACCACGCCGTCCGTTCGCAACTCGACGGACACGGTTCTATTTATGACTTGGATACAAAACTTCTTGAACAACTTAAACCCGATTTGATAATTACGCAGGAGCTTTGCGAAGTTTGCGCCGTCAGTTATAAAACTCTGCAAAAGGCAGCGAAAATATTTGTTGCCAACGCGAAAGTCGTTTCACTCGAGCCGAACACGATTGAAGACATTTTCGAAAACATCAAAACTGTCGGCGAGCTTAGCGCGGTTTCAGAAAGAGCTGAAAAAGTTGTAAAAGGTTTGCAAAATCGCTTGAACAAAATCCGCGAAAAAACCGCGGATATTGAAAAACGTCCGCGAGTTTTTATGTTAGAATGGCTCGAACCGCCTTTCGCGCCCGGGCATTGGACGCCCGAACAGGTTGAAATTGCGGGTGGAAACTGTCTGCTCGGGCAGGCGGGCAAAAAGTCGGTCACGACAACTTATGAAGCGATTTTTGAATCAAAGCCGGAGATTTTGGTTTTGATACCTTGCGGTTATTATACCCGAGATATTTTGCGGCAATTGCCAAATACAATTTTTCCCGAAAGTTTTCGTGAGATTCCTGCCGTGCAAAACGCTGAAGTTTGGGCTTTGGATGCCAGCTCTTATTTTTCGCGTCCCGCGCCGCGCATTGTTGACGGAGCGGAAATTTTAGCAAAGATTTTTCACGCTGAAACTTTCGGCGCGCCGAATGAAACTGAAGCAGTCCGAGTTCCGAAAGATTTGCTTGTATTCGCGGGCGAAACCGCTACAAAATTTGTCTAACTAACCTAATTTTATGAAAATTAACACCGCAATTTTTTGTTTGATTTTATTTGCCTTTTCAGCTTTCCCCCAAAAACCGGACGAAACTTTGGCAACGGCAAACGGGCAAAACTTTACTTCCAAAGACCTGCCGTCCAACGTGCGTGAAGCGTTTGAAAATTTGCCGGTGATAAACGCAGAAACTCGTAAGGCGCTTTTAGAGCAGCAAATCGCTGATATTTTGCTTGAAGTCGAAGCGTCAGCGCGAAAAGTTTCGGTGGAAAAACTTATCGAAACGCAGGTTGCGGGGAAAGGTTCAGTGCCGACAAAAGCTCAAATTCAAGCAGTTTATGATGCTAACCGCGCTGCGGTCGGAAATAAAAGTTTGGAAGAAGTTCGCCCGCAAATTGTCGCTTTTCTAAAACAAGACATTAAGCAAAAAGCCTTAATAAATTATATTGCCAGCCTAAAAACTAAATATAAAGTAACAGTAGGAAAAGATGTCAACTCCTCCCACCTCAAACCGACAGACATTTTAGCCACCGTAAATGGCAGATCTATTACGGCAAAAGACTTTGCGGAAAAGAATAAATTAACGCTTTATGAAAATCAGGTTGATATTTTTGACAATGTCATCTCCAATTTGAAAGAAGCGATTTATTTGGCTTTGGTTAACGCCGAAGCGCGAAAATCAGGCATTTCTTCGAGCGATTTGATTGCGCGTGAAATCACCAACAAAATGAGCGCGTTTTCTATGGACGAGCGCGACGCGCTGCAAGCGGAGCTGCGTAATAAACTCTTCGAAAAATACAACGCGAAAATTTTATTGAAAGACCTTGAACCGGTCGGGCAAAACGTCTCGATCGATGACGATCCGGCGCAAGGCAAACCGAACGCGCCAGTAACGATTGTGATGTTTATGGATTTTCAATGTCCGGCTTGCAAAGCGGTTGATCCGGTTTTGAAAGGAGTTACGGCAGAATATGGAGATAAAGTTCGACTTGTCGTGCGCGATTTTCCTCTAACCGAAATGCACGAAAATGCTTTTAACGCCGCGCTTGCGGCAAATGCGGCAAACGCGCAAGGGAAATTTTTTGAATACGGCGAGATTTTGTTTCGAAATCAGGAACGGCTCGACCTCGAATCGCTCAAAAAATATGCTGGTGAAGCGGGGTTAAATCAAAAGCAATTCGATTCGGATTTTAGTCAGGAAAAATTTGCCGCTGAAGTTAAAAAAGATATGGCTGACGCCAAAAGCTACGGCGTAAACTCGACGCCAACTATTTTTGTCAACGGCGTGAAGGTTCGCACACTTTCGGCAGAAGCGTTTAGAAACGCCATTGAGCGAGCTTTGAAAAAGTAGGCAGAAGCCAGAATCCTAAGTAAAAGGAATCATCTACTGACCACTAACTACTGACTACTATAAAAATATGCGTCTTTATTTAATATACTTTGTTCTCCTTCTTTCATTGGCTTGCGATGACAAAACAAAACAATCGAACGCTAACTTAAACACTCCCAGTACAACAAACACCAATTCAATTAAAAACGCTTCAAACGTGCCTGTTTATACTTACGAAATTGTCAATACATTTAAACACGACCCGAAAGCATTTACTCAAGGGTTATTTTTCTACAACGGTTTTTTATACGAAGGCACCGGACAGGAAAGAAAATCAAGTTTGCGAAAGGTTGAACTCGAAAGCGGAAAGGTTTTGCAGCAATTCGATTTGCCGAAGGAGAGTTTCGGCGAAGGCGCAACTATTTTAAATGGGAAAATTTATCAGTTGACCTGGCGCGAAGGCAGAGGTTTTGTTTACGATGCAGAAACCTTAAAATTGCTCGGAGATTTTAAGTATCAGGGGGAAGGCTGGGGTTTGACCAGTGACGGAAAAAATCTGTTTATGACCGATAGCACCCATGTTATCAGAGTTGTTGACCCGGAAACTTTTCAAACCATTCGCACGCTGGTTGTTTTCCGCGAAGACGGCAAGCCTCTGATGCAGATAAACGAACTGGAATTTGTCAAAGGCGAAATCTGGGCAAACGTCTGGCATTCGGAAAACCCTAATATTCTCGGCAAACCGAACCACATTGCGCGTATTGACCCTCAAAGCGGAAAACTTCTCGGCTGGATAAATTTGGACGGAATTTCGCCTGATGATGTCAAGCGCAGTGATGAAAATACTTTAAACGGAATCGCTTACGACGCGCAAAACGATAGAATTTTTGTAACGGGTAAAAATTGGAAAAAACTTTTTGAAATAAAGGTAAAACCGAAGTAGAGGAATTTTCGATTTGCGATTTTGTTATCGCATTTGAGGAATTCGCGCTTTCGTTTTATTGAAAGAATGGCGGAAAGAGATAAAGAATTTATGCGTCGGGCAATTGCTCTGGCACAAAACGGAATTGACCGAAATGCCGGCGGACCTTTCGGCGCGATCGTTGTTAAAAACGGCGAGATTATTGGCGAAGGCTGCAATCGTGTTACTTCAACCAATGACCCGACGGCGCACGCTGAAGTTGTTGCAATAAGAAATGCTTGCGCGAAACTCGGCTCATTTCAACTTGATGATTGCGTGATTTACACTTCTTGCGAGCCTTGTCCGATGTGTCTGGGCGCGATTTACTGGGCGCGTCCGGAACAAGTTTTTTTTGCCGCTACGCGCAAAGACGCGGCAATTATTGGATTTGACGACCAATTTATTTACGAAGAGATAGAGAAAGATTTTGATGGAAGGCAATTAAAAATCGTCAATCTTATGCGTGATGAAGCCTTGACTGTTTTTCAAAATTGGGTAAATAAGCCGGACAAAACTGAGTATTAAGTGGAAGGTTGCTAGTAAAAAGCCAGAAACTTAACACTCACCAATTTTGATTCGTAAATTTTGAAAACCGATTTGCCTGCGAAATACGCGAAAAACACGAAAAGGAATTTGTTTTTAATTTTTGTATGTTTCGTGTTTTTCGCAGGCAAATGATTTCGTATGAAACGATTTATTCTGAATAATCAAACGATCGAAACCGATTTGCCTGCAGGAACAACAGTTTTGGATTTTGTCCGTTATCATAAAAATCTGAAAGGAACGAAAATCGGCTGCCGCGAAGGTGATTGCGGCGCTTGCACAATTCTGGTCGGCGAACTTGTTGAAAATTTCGTAAAATACCGCACGCAAACTTCTTGTTTGATGCCGCTTGCTAATGCAAACGGAAAACACATCGTAACGGTCGAAGGAATAAACAAACCGAACAACGAATTAACCGAAGTTCAACAAGCGATGGTTGACGAATCGGGAACGCAGTGCGGCTTTTGCACTGTCGGCTTCGTAATGTCACTGACCGGCTTTTGTGTGGACGATACAGAAAAATCTCAAGAGCAAGCAGTTTCTTCGATTGACGGAAATATCTGTCGCTGCACGGGTTATAAATCAATCGAACGCGCGGCAGAGCGCGTCAGTTATCAGTTGTCAGTGGCTAGTGGTCAGAAAAACAGCGTGAATAATTTGGACGTTGCAATCGAAAGAGGTTTCGTTCCTGCTTATTTTTCTGAGATAACAGCAAAACTCGTTCAACTTAAACAGGAAACCAACCAACCACTGACCACTGATCACCGACCACTCTTCGTTGGGGGCGGAACAGACCTTTATGTTCAACGCCCTGACGAAATGATTCACGCTGAGGCGCAAAATCTTTTCGACTATTCCGAGTTAAGAAATATCGAAGAAGTCGGCGAATTTATCGAAATCGGCGGGTCCGCAACCGTGACGGACTTGCTCGTTTCACCAATATTTCAAAACATTTTCCTGAATTTATACAAACATCTGAAACTCGTCTCTTCAACGCCGATTCGCAATATGGCGACGCTCGCGGGAAACTTCGTCAACGCTTCGCCGATTGGCGATATTACAGCGTGGTTTCTGGCTTTAGATGCGTCAATCGTTTTTAACAACGACCGTGAAATTCGCTTAAGCGAACTTTATCTCGGCTATAAAACTTTAGCAAAAACCTCTGACGAATTTATCAAAACAATTCGTTTTGGCAAAGACGTTCAGCATTTTAATTTTGAGAAAGTCAGCAAACGAACTTTCTTAGATATTTCCTCAGTTAATTCGGCAATTTCTTTAAAATTGGAAAACAATAAAATTTCTGAGGCGCATGTTTCAGCTGGCGGCGTTGCGCCGATTCCTTTGTATCTAAAAAAGACTTCTGAATTTTTGCTTGGCAAAAAAATTAGTGAAAAAACAATCTTACAAGCAAACGAAATTCTGCAAACCGAAATCAGCCCGATTTCCGACGTGCGCGGTTCGGCGGAGTATAAAAGATTGCTTCTGCGGCAGCTTTTTACGGCGCATTTTGTCGAGTTGTTTGATTTTCAATTCTTGGAAATGGAGACCAAACCTTGAGTTTCTGTTCTTTGATCCAATTTTCAATTACGTAATCAACAAAACCATCAACAGGTTTGGAGTTGCATATTTTGGCAAGTTGTTCCCCAATCTGCGTTAATAAAACTTTATCGATTTGAATTGAATTTACTTTTTCTGTTTCAAACTCGACTACAAAAGGAATTTCGTAGTAATAAATTATAAATTTTTGAAAATTGCCCTTTTGTAGAAAACCAAGCTCACTAAAATTAATTAATCCAATCGCATCTAAATGTGTTAGAGAAGAAAAATCTATTCCTACATCGTTGTAGATAGAATTTTCAACATCATAAAGTATTGGTATTACTTCCTGCCAAAAGAATGCAAAACTGCATAATGAAGTGAAAAGTTCAGCATCAGATTTATCTAAAGATGCAAGAAAATTAACAGTTCTTTTTGAAAAGGAATTAGGATTATTCGCTTCACCCGCAAGAACCTTCGACCAAAGAGATTTCATTTCTTTATCAGAAACGATGCGGCATTTATCAAAAAAATTTGCTATCCAATCGTCTTCTATACGAATCAATAGTAGAAATGACAGATTGACAAGAAGTCGTAAGATTGGTTTGTGGAACACAAACTTATTGAACTATATTGTCTAATCTGTCGCATCTACGATAGCCAAAGCTATTTGAAA
>JAIVJJ010000406.1 GCA_020200095.1 Acidobacteriota bacterium
AAAATACCGAATGAGAAGACGGAATTTCTTCTCGCTAATATGGGAACGCCGATAATAGCGGTTTAACCCAGACATATCAGAAGTTTAGCACTACCTTTTACTCTCTAAACTTCCCTAGACCCTTAATTTTTTATTTGGTAGGAAATAATTGGTAAAGCATCAGATAAACAATCACGCCAGTTATCGAAACATAGAGCCAAATGGGAAAAACCCAACGCGCCAATTTTTTGTGGATTCCAAATTTCCCTTTCAAAGCCCGCCACAAAACGACTAAAATGAAAGGCGCGATACCGGTCGCTAAAATCGTATGCGTCATCAAGATTGTAAAATAAATCGGACGCATTATTCCTTCGCCCGTAAATTTTGTTGGTCCAAGCCCGAAAAAATATGTGCGGAGAGCGTGATGCGTAATATAACAAACCAAAAACAAACTTGATAAAGTGAATGCAGTCAGCATCGAAGCGCGATGTTTCGCAATTTGTTGATGACGGATAAAATAAAATCCCAAAAGCAAAAAAACGCCGCTCAAACCGTTGAGAGCCGCGTTTAAATGCGGGAAAATTTGCAGGTATTCCATGTTAATTGTTGATTGTTAATTGTTAATACCAAACAACAATTAACAATTAACAACTAAAGTATTTTTTATTTCCAAAATCCCAAGAGCAAAAACAGAACCACCCATAAACCGTCCATTAAATGCCAATACCAACCGATGATTTTCGAGATTGATTTGCGTCGGGTTAGTTCTTCCGTGGAGCCGGTTACGTGCCACGCCCGCAAAAGTATGTAACCGAGACCACAAATACCGCCAATAACGTGAATGGCGTGGACGGCGGTTAAAATATAGAAAAATCCGGCGTATTGATTGCTTTGAACATAAACGCCGTGCCGGACGAGTTCAAACCAAGCTAAAATTTGCGACGAAATAAAAAGCGAGCCGAGAAGAGTTGTTGCCAGAAGCCAGTTTTTTGCTTTTTGTTGCTTCTCGTTATGAAGCGCTTTTTGCGCTATTTTATAACTTACGCTGCTGGCTAAAATTAAAGCGGTGCTAATCCAAATTTGAGGCGGTAAATCAAAAGGCTTCCATTCTAAAACGTGATTGGTTGAAATGACGATATAAGCGCTTATTAAACCGCCAAAAGTCATCATCACGACAAGCAATAGAAACCACATTCCGGTGCGAACTTTGTCGAGAGACTTTTCCTGTGTATCCTCAAAAAAATCGTTGTTTTGATTATTGTCATCTCCGCCGTTACTACCACCACCGCGATTTCGGTTTCCGCCGTTTGAACCTGTCCCGCTAGTTAAGCGAGAACTTCGTTCTCGCTTTTTCTTTTCTTCTATACTAGTTTCGGCAGTTCCGACTTTCATAAAACTCCTAATCAATGATTAAAAACCATCAAAGCAAAAATCAGAGGCAAATATAAAACTGAGACAAGTAAAAGTTTGCGGGCATCTTCAACCGATTTGGCACGTGCGGCTTTAACGCTTGCCCATAAAAACCAGATTCCCAACAAACTCGCACCGATCAAATAAACCCAACCTGCTAAACCGATAAAAAAAGGCGCGAGACTTACTGGCAGAAGCAAAATGGTAAAAATTACAATTTGCCGCGCTGTTATTTTCCCTTCGGGCTCGACAACGGGCAACATTAGAATTCCCGCCTTTGCATATTGCTCTCGGTACATCCACGCAATCGCTAAAAAATGCGGAAACTGCCACAGAAAAAGCATCGCAAATAAAACCCACGCGCCCAAAGAGATTTCATTTGCCGAAGAAGTCCAGCCCATTAGCGGCGGCAACGCGCCGGGTATCGCGCCGATAGCGGTTGACGCCGAAGTTCGGGTTTTCAAAGGCGTGTAAAGCAAAACGTATCCAATAATAACAATTAATCCGAGCAATGCGGTTAGACCGTTGACTAGAAATGCGAGATAAATTTCCGCCACAACACACAACAAAATTCCGAAAATCAACGCTTCGGTTCCGGTTATTTTTTGTGTCGGCAGCGGACGTTTTGCCGTACGCTCCATCAAAGCGTCGGTTCTTTTTTCCCAAACTTGATTTAATGTAGCCACTCCGAAAGCGAGCAGCGAAATACCAATTATTGAATTGACGAAAAGCAAAAGGTCAAAACCGTTTTTAGCGCCCAGATAAAAACCCGCCGCCGCCGTTAAAACCAGCATAAAAGCGATGCGCGGTTTTGTCAGCTCGACGTAAGCCGCTAGTTTTTCATTTGCGCTGATTACTTTTGATTCTTGAACTTCCGCCGTCGCTGCATCCATCGGTTTTTTATTGAAATCTCGCTTTTTTCAAGAATAACTTGCCGACGGCATATTTCCAAACCGCAAACGTCAAAGCAGAACTTCTTTTTTTTAATAGATAAACTAATTTTTTACGAGATGACAAA
>JAIVJJ010000155.1 GCA_020200095.1 Acidobacteriota bacterium
GACGGGAGCGTATCTGACGTGCTGACTCTTTTGTTTGGTCATATCTCAATCTCGTCTTCACCGTCGCCCTTTTGTTGCCAAAGTTTGTGGCTTTGACAATCTTCTGTCAACATACAATCTCAATCGTTGGGCTGCATACTAAGCTTGAGCATATGTGTAACTGTCGGAGGCAAACTCTAAGGTGTATAAAGGTAAAAGATACTAGATGAAAGAATCCAATTCAGAAGTTTCGCTCCGTGAGGTCACAAAGGAGACGTTGCGCGACATCACGCGCCTGAAGGTGAGCCCTGATCAGGAACGGCTCGTTGCCACGAACGCTGAATCTATAGCAGAAGCTTACTTCTCGCCGGACGTCCCTTGGTTTCGCGCTATTTATGCCGGTGAAACCCCCGTCGGATTTGTAATGTTGGAGGATAACGCAGCCAAAGAGTCTTACTATCTGTGGCGCTTTATGATTGATGCGCGCTATCAGAAGAGAGGAATTGGACAAAAGGCATTGGAATTGTTATTCGAGTACGTCAAGACACGACCGGGTGCCAAGGTTCTATACACGAGTTGCGTTCCGGGAGAAGGAGGTCCAGGTCCGTTCTATGAGAAGATGGGGTTTGTGTATACTGGCGAAGAGGATGATGGAGAACTTATTATGCGGCGAGAGCTTGGAAAGGAAGCCACTGATGCTTGATCGGCATAGCATAAAGAGGTTCTTCCCTTTTTGCTGCAACAGTAGCCTAACAACTCATTCAACCGGACTCGCAATAAGCTAGACTTTTATCTTTAAGCTCAATTGCTCGCCGATTAATTCTGGCGTTGGGCGACTTTGTGTTGCATTCAAATATTCATAATGCTTAAGATGAAAAAAATTACTAAACGTCCCGCAGAAGCTACTGATATGGAGTTTGCCCGCTCTGTCCATCATCGTGCTTACCGTGATGTAGTGCTAAAGCAATATGGAACGTGGAATGAAAAAGCACAGAACGACTTTTTTGCTGATGTCTGGTATGCAGCAACTCATCAAATTGTCATTTATGAGAATGTCCTATGCGGCTATATATGTGTTGAATACCGTGATGAGGACATTCATATTCGTGAACTTGTGATTGACCCTGAATTTCAAAGCAAAGGAATAGGAACTTTCCTTTTAAGAGAAGTCATTGATGACGCTGAAGCTCGCCAAGTTCCAGTGCGACTTGGCACACAACAGGCGAACCGCGCCATAAATCTCTATCGAAAACTAGGCTTCCGCGAGTTTGATAGAACTGAAACGCATGTTCTAATGGAATGGAAAAGTGGTTAAATCAACGCGCCGTCGAACAAATCAATGGACGTGAGGGCGAAACAGCCTGCATCATAATTTTGGAATTCCAGAATTCCCCACGCAAATACACATACTAGGCATATCACCCCCCTCTAACAGCCCTATATAAGTCCCCAGCCTTCTATAGAGAGAGGTGTTTATCTGGAATATCTATTCAACACCTTACCTAAAACCTGCTGTCCCCTTTATAAAACGTTTTGGCAAATACATAAAACAGGCGTATTATCTCGGATGAAAGAGGCAAACCATCGAAAGTAAAGGGTGTAAATTGGAATGACAGACAATAGTAATAAGACAGCTTATATCGGTATTGAAAGAGATGAAAATTCTGTGAAATATACTGCAAAGGTTTTTAATGAATCGCCCTGTGAAATCACCAAAACGCAATATAACGCCATTGTTAAATCATTGAGTGAGCAGGATTGGGCAAATAGTGTTGAGGATGAAGCAAGTATCATTAGTAAAATTATTAGCAGCAATTTAGAATTAAAAGAATAAACAAACATCTGTTATTTTAGGGTGAATGGTTTCAGCGAATAAACATACGACTTATCAATGGAGGGCTTATTATGAGTAAGAGATATTTTGTAGATGATGTGCCTAACAAAGACGGCAAGTATATGGTTCTTCAGGAAGACTCAGAAACTCGAGAGCCTCTTGGTGTAAAAGACTTTGATACAAAAGAAGAAGCTCAAAGAGTTGCTGATGATTTGCAGAGAGGAATTGACAATGCATCGTCTGAAATAACGACTGGCGATTTGCCAGACATTGGCGACGATTCAAATACGGCAGATGATAGCGAGTTTAAGGATACACTCCAAGATTTGAAAAACATAACTTCCCAAGACTGACATCAAAAACTTGTGGATAGTTATATGAAACACGAGCTTTCAAAATGTTTATGAAGTGCAAGATGAAGAAATTTGCTCTGAAAACTGATGTCGTATGTAGTGAACGCGCCGCCCAACAGGTTGTCAAGACCCCAAACCTTGAGCCATTAGGCTGGCGAGTTTCTCCCTTGATTCATATTTCAATAATCTTTGCCGCTTTTCCCAATCCTGTTTGAACTCGTCAGGCGTTTGATAACATAGA
>JAIVJJ010000275.1 GCA_020200095.1 Acidobacteriota bacterium
CCGATGAAGGCGACGTGAAATATCATCAGGGCGCAAACGGTAAACGCAGAACGAAAAACGGAAACAATGTAAAAATTCAGCTTGCTTCGAATCCATCGCATTTAGAATTTGTTGACCCGGTGGTTGAAGGAATGGCACGAGCCAGACAGGACGAACTTTTGGAGGGTAAAGACGATTCGCGCGAAATTGTCAACGACAGGGTTCTGCCCGTGCTTTTGCACGGCGACGCGGCGTTTGCGGGTCAGGGCATTGTGATGGAAACTTTGCAACTGGCAAATCTGCGCGGCTATCGCACGGGCGGAACTATTCACATAGTCATTAATAACCAAATCGGTTTTACAACCAACCCGGAAGCCTCGCGCAGTTCAATTTATTCGACTGACGCAGCTCAAATTACACAGCTTCCGATTTTTCACATTAACGGCGACGACCCTGAAGCCGCTTTGCGCGTTGTGCAAATCGCGCTCGAATATCGTCAGAAATTCGACAAAGACGTGGCGCTTGATTTGGTCGGCTTTCGTCGTCTCGGACACAACGAAGGCGACGAGCCGAGCTACACACAACCTTTGATGTATGCGCGCGTTAAAGCGCATCCGGGCGTGCGTCATCTTTACGCGCAAAAATTGATTCGTGAAAACGTAATTTCCGAAGATGAACTCAAGCAAATGACGGATAAAATCGTTGGCAAATACGAAGACATTTTGCAGCGCGCTAAGAAAATCGCTTCGGAAAAACCGAAAAAAACGAAACTTGCCGCGCCGGTTCAAGATGAAGACGGTTCAAAAGTTTTGCCGACGCCCGTTTCTAAGGAAATTTTGCAAACAGTTTCGGAAAAAATCTCGCTTGTTCCCGAAGGCTTTCACGTAAATCCGAAAATGGTCGGACAGCTTGCCCGTCGCGCTAAAATGGGAACGGGTGAAACGCCAATGGACTGGGGATTTGCCGAAGCAATTTCGTTTGGTTCGCTTGTTTTGGAAGGCACAAATGTTCGCTTGAGCGGACAAGATTCGGGACGCGGAACATTTAGCCACCGCCACGCGCTGATGTATGACACGAACAACGGCGCGGTTTGGTGTCCGCTCGCCGAATTAAAATCAGAACAAAACCCAACGGCGCGTTTTAATGTTTTTGACAGTTCTTTATCGGAACAAGGCGTTCTCGGTTTTGAATATGGATATTCGACAATCGCCGACAACACGTTGGTGATGTGGGAAGCGCAATTCGGTGATTTCTCCAACGGAGCGCAAGTAATTATTGACCAATACATTACCGCCTCAGAAGATAAATGGCAGCAAAAATGCCGCCTTGTAATGCTTCTGCCACACGGTTACGAAGGTCAAGGACCGGAACATTCATCAGCGCGGCTTGAAAGATATTTACAGCTTTGCGCGGAAAATAATTTGCAGGTTTGTTACCCGACTACGCCGGCACAATATTTTCATCTTTTACGGCGACAAGCAAAACAAGAAATTGTCCGACCTTTGATTGTAATGACCCCGAAAAGTTTACTACGACTTCCGGCGGCAAGTTCAACGATTGAAGATTTAACATCGGGCGGATTTCAGCCTGTTATTGACGATGTTTCAATAACAAATAAAGCGGAAGTAAAGCGCATCGTTTTATCCAGCGGAAAGGTATTTTACGATTTGGATGCGGCGCGTGAAAACGCACGAGATTTGAAGGTTGCGCTTGTTCGTCTTGAACAATTCTATCCGTTTCCGGCGGAAAGATTGAAAGAAATTTTTGCTTCTTACGAAAATGCAAAACAAATGTTCTGGACGCAGGAAGAACCGCAAAATATGGGCGGCTGGTTTTTCGTCGAGTCAAGGTTAAGGGAAATCAAAGGCAATTTGAGTTTGCGATATGTCGGCAGAGCGGCTTCGGCTTCTCCGGCAACTGGTTCTTATGCAATCCATAATCTCGAACAGGAAAAACTTGTCAATGACTCGCTAATCAAAGAAACCGACGAAATTTCGGCGGCAAGCACTGCGGAAGTTGCTGAGAAACTCGCGCCAGCGGGAGCGTAAAGCAAAAATTACGAATTATGAATCGGAATGATTTTCTTCTAATTCGTAATTGATTTAACTTCGTAATTATTTTTTCTCTTCTTTCTTTTTCTCAATCGTTTTTACAATGCGGCTCGCGTGGTTGCGGGCAATAAGCGGAATACGTTCGTCGTTGCTTAGTTCGCGCAAAAAAGGAATCATCTGGGGCGCATCAGAAATCTCATCGCGTTTAACTAAAGAATCGAGCGCGTCAAACATGAAATGGCTTCACTGAAACCCTTTTTCAGAAAAGTGATTTTCCCTTTTCCGTTCTCGTCGTGTTCAATGGAAATTTGCGAAATTACAAAATTGGGCTGTAAAAATTCGTAATAATAAACCGGCTTAATTTCATTTGCGGAAATGGAAGGCGAGTTCGGATTCAGATTTCGATTATTCGTTTTCGTATCGCTTTCGGTTGAAGGTTCTTGATTTTCTATTATTGGACGGTCGTTCTTTTTAATCGGAAGATTGAGCGGCGCTTGTTCACCTGGAATTGGTTTAACCTGAGCCGTTTTTTTTACATTTTTTTTAGTCGTGTTTCGTTTTGTTTGAGCAGATGCGGCAAGAATCAGACTGAAAAAAATAAAACCGAATAAAAATTTTGAAAGTGTTTTTTGTAACATATTTTATTGAAACCAAATTGATTTTCTATTCAAATCTAACCGAAACGACTTTTGAAACTCCTGCTTCCTGCATCGTAACACCATACAAAGCCTTCGCCGCTTCCATAGTTCGCTTGTTGTGCGTGATGACGATAAACTGCGTTTTTTCGGACATTTCCGCAATTTTATTCACAAATCGCCCGACGTTTGCATCATCGAGCGGCGCGTCAACTTCGTCCAGCAAACAAAACGGCGCGGGGCGAAATCGAAAAATTGCTAAAATAAGCGCAATCGCCGTCATCGCTTTTTCGCCGCCGGAAAGAAGCAAGATATTTTGCAGGCGTTTTCCGGGCGGCTGCGCAACGATTTCAATTCCCGCTTCTAAAACGTCTTCGGCTTCGAGCAAAGTCATTTCACCGCGCCCGCCGCCGAAAAGCTCTTGAAAAAACTCTGCAAAATTGTGGTTTATCGCCGCAAACGCATTCTTAAATCTTTCGCGTGAACGTTCCTTTATCTCGCGCAGTGCTTCTTCCGCCGCATTGATGCCGTCAATTATATCTTGTCTTTGCGAAGTTAAAAATAAAAGCCGTTCTTCAATTTCCGCTAATTCTTCAAGCGCAAGCATATTGATTGCGCCGAAATTTTCAAGTTTGTCGCGCAAATCTTCCAACCTTTCACGCGCTTCCGTCAAATCAAAATCATCTTCGGTCTTTTCTTTTTCAACCAACTCAATCAAAGGCAAATTCAATTCCTGCAAACTTTTTTCATTTAAATTACGCAGTTTTGTAACGGCTTCAGCTTGCCTGATTTCAAGCGCGGCACGCTCGTTTCTGGCTTCAGCTGATTTTTTATTGAGTTCCGCCAATGCCGTGCTTGTCGAATCTGCCCGTTCACGCGCAAGTTTTAGATGCGCGGCGGCTTCGGCAAGTTCGTCTTGTTCGGTTTCCAGTTCGCTTTCGGCAGAAGCGTTTCGGCGTTCGATTTCCGCAATCGAAGCTGTCAAATCTTTTTGCTTACCTTTGATTTCCGACAATTCCAGATTTTGCCGCGCGATGCGATTTTCTAACTCTTTTAATTCATTTTCGACGCGCCTTAAAGCAATTTGCGCCGAGCGTCGGCGCTCGGCGGAGGTCGCTGCCGAAGTTCTTTTTTCATTCAAAACAGCGTTTTCGGCTTCGGTTTTCGCTCGCGCGTCATTTAATTTTTGCGAGATTTTGGCAAGTTTCTCCGAGGAATCAATTCGCGCCTTTTCGGCTTTCGCCGCATTTATTTCGGCTTCTGTTTGTTTTTTGCGAGTTTCCGCCAGCTCTCTTTCGATTTGCTTTGTTTCTTCGGCGACAACTTTTTTGTGGCGTTCGGCGCGTTCAATTTCCTGCCGGATTGATTTTTCCTGAATTTCAAGCCCAAGCAATTCACGCTCGATTTTTACAATCAACGACTGCAAATCAACGATTTCATTTTCCTTCTCGGACAAAATCAAACGCGATTTTTCAGTTTCCCTCTCAGCCTTTTCGATTTCCCTAGATAGTTTTTCGCCCTCTGTTTTCAATGTCCGCAACTCGCGTTTGAAAGCAAGAAGCGAATTGTTTTTTTCATTCGTCTGGACATTTCCGCTAACAAAAAGTTTTCCCTTAACAATCAAATCGCCCTCAAAAGTTGCAAAATTTTCTTCCGTTTCGATTTCATCAAGATTTTCGACCAAACGCGACGACATTTCACGCGGAAAAACATCGGTCAGCAGTTCGGCAAACTCGTTTGAAACACCGAGAAAATTTGCGATTTGCGATTCGCGATTTGCGATTTGTCCGTTAGGTTTGGCGCTTTCTCGTTTTCCATTTTCTGTTCGTAATTCGTAATTCGTAATTCGTAATTCGTCTTCTTTTGCGCCTTTGCGTCTTCGCGTCTTTGCGTTAAAAACTAAAATTCCGATTCGTCCTAAATTATTTTCTTTCAAATACTTGATGACTCTATGCACTTCAGTTTTTGTTTCAACCAAAACCGTCTGCAAAAACGCGCCGAAAAGATTTTCAACCGCTCTTTCCGCCCTTTCTTCAACTTCAAACTCGTCCGCTAGTGTTCCCAGAAATTTAACGCCGATTTGTTTTTGCTCCGCAAAGAGTTTTTGCACGGTCGGCGTGTAAATAGCGCGTTTTTCGTCGAGTTCTCGCAAAGCTTCGAGCCGGTGTTTGGTTCGTGAAAAATCTTCGCGCAAATCGTTTAAGTTTTTTTCGCTTGTTTGCAAAACCGTTCGTGCTTCATTGGAAGCAATTAAAAGTTCTTGTTTTTCTGTTTGTAATTTTGATAATTTTTCGCGTTCCGCTTTCAAATCCGTTTCTAGTTTTTTTGCTTCCTTTGCGTGTTCGGCGAAAGTTTCTTCGGCGCGCTCGCCTTCGCGCTGCAAACCTTCGAGCCGTTCTTTTAACCTTTCGATTGTGTATTCCAGCTGTCGCTCAATTTCTCCGAAACGCTCGACTGCCGCCGCGTGCCGCACAAACGCGGCGCGTTCGGTTTCGAGTTCGGTTTCGATTTGGCGTAAATCGCTGACTCTGGCTTGATATTTTTTCTCGGCTTCGCGCAAAGTGGTTTCGGCTTTTTCGGCTACGACAAGTTCTTTTCGTTCATCTTTTTTCAGCCGCTCGATTTCCGATTTGAAAACTTTAATTCGCTGCTCAGTTGTTTCTATTTCGCTTTTTAAGACGGCGAAACGCGCTGTTAAATTGGCGATTAGTTCTTCTTTATAAATGCGCTCGCGCTGGCTTCGGTCGCGCTGCAAAGCATTTTCCGAATGTTTGGAGCGGAGTTCGGATAAATTTTCTTCCGCTTCACGCGCCTTTTGCGTACCTTCGCGGAAAGCGTCGTCTTTTTCGGCAACGTCCCAAAAAATTTTGCGTTCGGCTTTCTGCGCCGCGTCAAGTTGTTTTTCAAGTTCGTCAACCAATTCGGTCAGATGTTTTCCTTCAGTGGAAAAAACCTGCCGCAAAAGCTGCCGAAGCTCTTCGCGCAAAATTTTATAACGTCTGGTTTTTGCAGCTTGTCGGCGAAGTGTGTTGACTTGTTTTTCGATTTCGGAAACGATATCGGAAATGCGGCTCAAATTTGTTTTCGCCGATTCGAGACGCGCTTCAGCGGCGCGTTGGCGCGTGCGAAACTTGGAAATTCCGGCGGCTTCTTCGATTAAATTTCTCCGATCGGAAGGTTTTGAAGATAAAATTTGTCCGATTTTTCCCTGTTCAATAAGCGCGTAATGCGCTCCGCTCAAACCGGTTCCGGCAAACAAATCTTGAATATCGCGCAGGCGACAAGTTTTCCCGTTCAAAAGATATTCGCTCTCACCTGAAAGATATAAACGGCGCGTAACGGAAACGGCTTCGCCAGGAGCAAAGTCGAGCGCAAAATTGCGCGGTCGCCAATGCCTTTTTGCTTTAACTTTTTTCTGAACTGTTTGAATCGAACCGATTTGCGCGGCTTGCGCTTTTTCAACTTCGATTTCTTCGGCGTGAAAATTGTTTGTTTCAGATATAAGCGGCGGATGAAGAAAAGAGGTGTCTGCTTCTCGGATTTCAAAATCTGTATTTTGCGATTCTATTTCTTCCAAAACAACCGCATTTTCATCAATTTCGTTTAGCGTTTCGTCAATGTCGCTCAAATTATCTTCGTCTGTTCCAAAGCTTGATTCTTCGTCGCGGACAAGATGTAAAATGACTTCCGCCATTCCGCTCGGCTTGCGATTTTTCGTGCCTTGAAAAACAACGTCTTTCATATCCTCGCCGCGCAGAGATTTAGCGCGCTGCTCGCCTAGAACCCAAGCGATACAATCTGCAACATTACTTTTTCCGCAACCGTTCGGACCGACAACGGCAGTAATTCCGCTGCCGGTAAAAACTATTTCCGTGTAATCGGCGAATGATTTAAAACCTGTTATTTCGAGACGCTGAAGTTTGAACATTGTATAGCGCTTTCGGGGAAAGATTGCACTATATTTTGTTGATTTAAGCAGTTTAAGTCAAATCAATTTAATTACGAATTTCAAATTACGAATTAAAGGAAGTGAGCTTTGACCTTCGATGTTTAATTTTTGATTTCTTTTTTAACGTCAAAAATCTATGTTCAAAATTCATTCGTATTTGACTAACATTCTTCTTTGCTTAAATTTCTTGAACTTTGCCTGTTGACTCTCTTTATGTTGAGTTAAGTAACGAGCTGAAAATTCGTATTTTGAACGAGATTATTACAACAGAAAATTTAATGTCTTAAATTGATTTCAATAACTGTAATAAAAAAAGCGAAGCCGCATTTTTATTACAGTTTCGCTTGATTATTTTTATTTTGATTTTATTTAGAAATCAAACCTCATTCCAAACCGAATTTGACGCGGACGATATGTTCGGGTCGGAACTAGAAATATGTCGCGCGCGTTCGCTTGAGTTTGAATTTGTGTCGGTGTCGGGTTTGTTTGTAAAGCCGCGACGTTTAGATTTTCAAAATCAATAAAGTTTGAACCAAAGCTGAAAACAGACATATTCAATATGTTCCCGAATTCGATAGACGGACGCAACCGAAATCTTTCGGTAAATTTGAATTGACGGCTGACGTTGAGATCAAAAATGTAATATCGCGGACCTCTTCCCGCATTACGCGGTAAGTTTCCGGGGCTTCCAATCGGAGCTTGTGTAAATTGGTTGGCTAATCCTTCCGGATATGCCGTGCTGAATTGTCGCCAGACAATACTGTTCAAATCTCCGCTAAAGTTTGGACGGTCGTTGAGGACATCATCCAGATTGCGGTCGTTGCCGCCGGCTGAGATATTGAAAGGCGCACTCGAACCGAAACGGAAAATCGGCGAAAAGCGCAAACCGCCAAGCCAATTCGGTGTGTCAAAAGTCCCTGAAAAAGCGACGCGGTGGCGGCGGTCAAGCAGACTGCGCGAGTATTCGCGGTCGAAATCTCCCGGAACCGTCGCCGATGAAGTATTGACGATTCCGTCATCTTTCAAACTCGACAAGGTATAAACGAAACGCATCGAACTGGCAAAACCGTAACCTAATTTGCGGTAGCGATTTCTGAGCTCAAACGTCGCGCCCATATAACGGCTGTTGCCGATTGAAGCGACGCGCTCCTGTTGCGAGAAATTTCCCTGCGCGGCTCCCGGTCGCAACGAGTTGATGACCGCGAACGCTCGACAAATTGGAGTATTGACCACACTTGTTGTCGAACAGAAAGTGCTGTTGTTAAGCGTGTTTAAGTTTACGATACAGGTTGTGCTTCCGCTTGCGCAATTTCCGCCGCCGATTGCCGTAAGACCTGTTGTGTCGGTCGTTGAACCGAGAACAAAACGGGAAATACCGGTCGTTACTCCCAACAAGTAATCGGTAAAATTTACCTCTCCGTTGTTGTCACGGTCGGGCGTACCGGCGGGCAGAATCGGCGCGTTCATATTGAATTCGCGCCAGAGATGAGCGGTTTTGTTCCACGTCAGATTTGTTTCAAAAACAATGCCTTTGAAAACCTCACGTTCAAATCCGAGGTTGAATTGATAGCTTTCGGGAATCTTTAAATTCGGGTCTAGACTACGAAACGATTGCCCTTCACGAGACAGTTGACGCACGGTATAACTTTGTGTGGCGTTAATCGGAACAACCGTTTCAAGTGTTAAGCGATTGGGAAATTGCGCGGTGAGAAAATCCCTTAAAATTGTGCCGCTTACCGCACCTGCTCCCGCTGGTAAGTTCAAACTTAACGAATTAAAACGAATTTCCTGCACGCCAGCGGTGAAATCGTCAACCGTGCGAAGCAAAACGCGGTTGTAAAAAATTCCCGTGCCGAAACGAATGACTGTTTTGGCGTCTTTCGGAAACGGATTCCACGCTACCGAAAAACGCGGACCAAAATTGTTGTTGTCGCTAACGACGGTTTCTCTTTCGTAGCGCAAGCCGTAGCCAATGGTTAAATTCGGTCGGACGCGCCAATCGTCTTGACCAAAAACGCCGTAATAATCGTTTTTAACGATTGAATCAGTGTTGAAATTTTGGGCAAAACTCGAAACCGAGTTCGTGTTAAAGAAAAAGAAATTGCTGAAACTGTATGTTCCCGTTACGTCAAAGCGGTCAATATACTGTGAATTAACGCGCTGGTAATCAGCACCAAATTTGAGACCGTGATTTCCCACGATATACGTCAGCGTATCTTGAAATTGCCAGCGGTCTTCCTTGCGGTCGCTTGAGCCGGAGGTAGACGCGCTGTAAATCTGCGTGGCGTTTGAAGTTTCACCCGGAGCTCTGAAACCGCTAATTAAAATTACAGGACTTTCCGCGCCGGAACTTGGCGTGGCGTTCGGACGCAGGCGCGAGTATTGCAAGCGAAATTGATTAACGAGTTTTGAAGTAGCGACGAAGTTATGCGTGGCATTAAAGGCGTCGGTGTTGCGAACTCTTCCGATGAGCGCGTCAGCCAAACGATTTGTTCCGCTGAATTGTCGTAAATCGTTTGAGCGTCCGAGTTGATAGCCGAAAGTGAAATTATGCTGGTCGTTTAAATTCCAATCGCTCCGTGCCGAAAAAATATGTTTTCTTGACGGCGTGTCAGCTGTTGAGATATACGGAGCGACAAGAATGCTGTTAGTGCCGGTATTTGAAACAACCGCTCGTTCGGGATTGGTCGGCGCGGGCAGAGTGAAATTCGAATTGTTAACAAGCGGAACATAAACGTCAATAATCGTGTCTTCCTGAATGTTATCGTATTCGTAAGATGTGAAAAAGAATAATTTATTTTTGATAATCGGACCGCTTAGAGTAAAGCCGGGATTATAATTGGTAAAGGGCGGTCGGGGAATGCCGCGACGATTATTATTCCATGTGTTAGCGTTCAAATTGTCGTCTCGGAAAAACATGTATGCGCGACCGCGAAAACGGTTTGAGCCACCACTCGTGCGGATGTTGACGCGCCCGCCAGAGGCGCGTCCGTATTCGGAGGAAAACTGATTGGTGATAACCTGCACTTCGGCAATTGAATCGAGCGACGGCTGAAAACGAAAACCTGCAGTGCGGTCGTCGTTGTTGTCGAGCCCGTCAACCGTAATGTTATTTGAATAAGCCGCGCCGCCCGAAAGAGCGAAAGTTCCCGCTTCTTCAGGAGTCGTTCCCGGAGCAGAAAGTCCGCGCTGACCACGGTCACCAGATAAATCGCGAGTCGAAAGCGGTTCTTCCGTGACGCCGCCGAGTGTGAAAACCAAATCGAGCGGATTGCGCGTGATGTTTGGAAGTTCTTCAATCTCGCGCTGAGTTACCGTTCCGCCGACCACTGTGCGCGTTGTATCCACAGCGGGAGCATCTTCTCCGGTTATCGTAACAGTTTGCTCAGCACGGACATCGGCGGGCGCGAGCCCAAAATTAAGTTGCAGATTTTGTCCGGCAATCGTAATCAAACCTTGGCTTTCTTTAACGCCGAAACCACTTCCCGTCGCTTTGACGTTATAAGTTCCGGGTTGAAGCTCGATAATCCGATAAATACCTTCTTTATTAGCTACCACGGTGCGTTCAACGCCGGTTTCTACGAGCCTCGCCGTAATGGTTGCTCCAGCTATGGCTAGACCGTTCGGGTCGGTGATTTTTCCGCTAATGGTTACTTCATCTAAGTCTTGTGCAAAAGCTGTTCCAGTAAATGTAAGAAATAAAAGGCAAACTGCAAAGATTGCAGGCGAGAGCCTTCCAAATAAACTTTTCATTAAATTTCTCCTGAAATTTTTGAATGGGATTTTTTTGAAAAATGTATTTTGGCTTAAAACAGATTTAATGTAAAGAGAAAAGTTCGAATCTAACTACGCTCAATTCTAAACTTTTTCTTCTTCATTTGCTCGCGGGCTAAAAGTGATTATGTGCTGATGTGAAATAGGAATCAAAGCTTCGGAATTGGAAATTATTTCGCTGTGATTTGAAAACTCGTCAGCATGAGTTTGCAGGTATTCAAAAAATCTTTCAAATTCGTGCTGCATTTGGTTCATTTTCTCGCGCATATTAAGAATAATTTCCACACCTGCCAAATTTACGCCTAAATCGCGCGTCAAGGATAAAATTATTTCCAAACGTTCAAGATCGGCATCTTCATAGAGGCGCGTGTTGCCTATGGAGCGGGAAGGTTTCAGCAAACCTTCCCGCTCATAAAGCCGTAAGGTTTGCGGATGAATATCGAAAAGTTCAGCTACTGCACTAATTGTGTATGTTTTTGCCTTTTTCTTCATCGTTTAGTGTTAAACGGTGAACGGTGAACGGTGAGTGTTTTGTTTTTCACTAATCACTCACCACTTACCTCTCACCACTATTCTAGTCCCATCGCCCGGCGCGGGTTTTCCGGGTTTGCCTTTTCAAATTGCCGCAAAATCTCTTTGGTTTCTTCGCTGATAACGCGCGGCAAAGTAATCTTTACTTCAACAAACTGGTCACCGCGCAGATTCGGATTTCTCAAGCTGGGAAATCCGCGTTCACGAAGACGAAACTTTTGTCCTGATTCGGTTCCCGCCGGAATCTTCAAATGCGCCTTACCTTCGACGGTCGGGACTTCTAATTTTGTGCCTAACGTTGCCTCCGGCACTGTTATCGGAACAGTTACATAAATATTTTCGCCTTTGCGCATAAAAAATTTATGTTTTCCGACATTTGTAATAATGAATAAATCCCCCGGCTCCGCACCGAGTCGTCCGCCGTGCCCTTTTTTCGGAATCCGCACACGTGAACCCGTGTCAACTCCCGCCGGAATACGAACTTTTACTTGTTCGGCTTTTGGCGTTACTCCTTTACCGTTACATAAGTTGCAAGGCTGACGACGGCGTCCGGTTCCGTTGCAATCATTGCAGGCTTGCGAAAATTGTAGGCGACCACCGCTTTTTTGTACTTCTCCCGTTCCTTTACACGTTGAACAAACTACAACGGGACCGCCCGTATCACCCGCACCTTGGCAGCGTGAACATTGCTCGGAACGATTAACCGTGATATTGGTCGTCAAACCGGTGAAAGATTCCTCAAATGAAAGCGCAAGCGGCATTTCAATATCCGTACCTTTTTTCGGCAACGGGCGTGGTGGTTCGGGTTCACGTCTCGTGCCCGCACCGCTGAAAAGATCTGAAAATATATCGCGGAAACTTGAGCTGCTACTGCTTCCGCCCGGCTCGAAATTAAAACCGGAAAAATCAAAACCGCCCGCGCCGCTCGCTGTACCTGCTCCATATGGCGAATCGACGTTGAGATTATCCGCATAGTATCCAAACCGGTCAAACACCTTACGCTTTTTCTCATCGGACAAAACGTCGTTGGCTTCCTGAATTTCCTTAAATTTTTCCTCGGCGGTTTTATCGTTCGGATTGACATCCGGATGATATTTACGCGCCAGCTTGCGATATGCTTTTTTGACATCGTCAGCTTTCGCGTCCTTTTTTACCCCAAGAATTTGGTAATAATCTTTCTTTGCCATTAAATTTAGTGGTGAACTGTAAACGGTGAGTGGTGAGTGATAAGAACCTAGCTTTTCAACTCACCACTCACCGTTTACAACTATTAACTATTTCTTGTCTTCGTCAACATCAACGTATTCGGCGTCAATCACATTGTCATCACTGCCCGTTGAAGATGTTGCCGTGTCTCCGCTTGCGGTTGCCGAAGATGCTTGCTCGGCGCGTCAGTGTCGTTTCCGTTTAATGCGGTTCGCGCTTCCGAAATAGCAGCTTCGATGTCGCCCGATGCGCCGGAATCGAGTTTGTCTTTATTTTCGCTAAAAGATTTTTCGACGTTATAAACCAAACTGTCTAGACGGTTTCTTGATTCAATTTCAGCTTTTTTCTTTTCGTCCTCGCCCGCGTGCGATTCGGCATCTTTCATCATCTTGTCAATTTCTTCTTTTGAAAGTCCTGAAGTTGCCGTAATCGTGATTTTTTGCTCACGCCCAGTTCCAACGTCTTTTGCTGATACGTTGACAATACCATTGGCGTCAATGTCAAACGTAACTTCGACTTGGGGAAGTCCGCGCGGTGCAGGCGGAATACCGACCAAATGGAATTTTCCGAGTGTTTTATTATCCGCCGCCATCGGGCGCTCGCCTTGCAGAACGTGAACCTCTACTGAAGTTTGATTGTCCGAAGCGGTCGAGAAAATCTCCGATTTGCGCGTCGGAATTGTCGTGTTGCGAGTAATCATCTGCGTCATCACGCCGCCGAGTGTTTCGATTCCCAAAGTTAAAGGCGTAACGTCTAACAAAAGAATGTCTGTTTTCTCACCGCCCAAAACAGCTGCCTGAACTGCCGCGCCGATTGCTACGACTTCATCCGGGTTAACAGTTTTATTAGGTTCTTTGCCAAAGAAATCTTTGACCATTTCCTGAACTTTCGGAATGCGCGTCGAACCACCGACGAGAACTACTTCGTCAATATCTTTCGCTGTAATACCAGCGTCTTTAATGGCTTGTTCGACAGGCGGCATCAATCTTTTCAAAATCGGCTCGACGAGCTGCTCAAATTTTGAGCGTGTCAGCTTCATTACAAGATGCTTCGGACCTGATTGATCAGCCGTAATAAACGGAAGGTTGATTTCGGTTTCCATTGCGCTGGAAAGCTCGACTTTTGCTTTTTCCGCCGCTTCCTTCAAACGCTGTAAAGCCATTTTATCCGATGTTAAATCAATGCCTTTCGCCACCGACTTCTTCGTAGCGGCGTCCCATAAAACGCTTAATTGAATAAAGCGTGTTTTCAGGATTAGTCACCGCTTGCCGCTTGGCAACCTGCCCAACCAAACGATTTCCGTCTTTTGCGAATGCAACTACCGAAGGAGTGGTTCGCCCGCCTTCTGAATTTGTGATAACAACCGGTTCGCCGCCTTCCATAACAGCAACAACCGAGTTTGTAGTTCCCAAGTCAATACCTATAATTTTACTCATATTAAATCTCCACTTTATAAATTCTTCTGCCAAATAACAAACAACCTTTTGGCTTATCCAACTCTAAAAATATTATAGAATTTGAGTGTGTTATTGTCAAGTTTAGTTGAGCAAGAAAATATAAGATGTTTATTTTAATTCTTTACTTTTTTCTAAATCTTCGACTCTCATTAAACGTGCGACGTGAAAGATATAATGAATACCCGAAAAAAAAGCGAACGCGACAACAGTTGTATAAACGGTTGGAAGATAAAAGCTTTGTAAAGAGTGAAAAATTGCGGCGAGCAGAATTAGAACGACGGCTATAACCTGTACCAAAGTGCTGGCTTTACCGAGCCAAGACGGTTCGAAACCGCGAAAATCAGTAATTATAAAAATTGCAGCGGCGACGGCTATAATCAAAACGTCGCGTCCAATGACAGCCGCCATTACCCAGAATGGAACTGGCAAATGGCGTGTCGGAGGAAAGACATTCGGTAAAGTTAAGATGATGAATGCCGTCGTCATTAGGAGTTTGTCAGCAATCGGGTCAAGAATCGTTCCGAGTTCGGATTCTTGATTGAAACGCCGCGCGACAAAGCCATCAATCCCATCAGAAACGCCGGCAACAACGAAAACAAACAACGCCCAACCGCTGTAACCATAAAACAGAAGGCTGGCGAAGAGGGGAATAAGAGCCATTCGCAGAAAAGTAAGCAGGTTTGGAACAGTGAGAATATTTGAAGCCATCTTGGGTCGCAGGTAGTCGTTAGCAGCAATAAGCAGAAAATTGCGATTTGCAGGTGCTACCGACTGCTTACTATCATTGTGTTAATTCAATCAACGAAATTTCCGGCGGACAGCCGTAACGGACGGGCAAAACAACCGTGCCGATTCCGCGAGTAATATAAATTTGCGTTTCATTGCGCCGGTGCAAGCCGTTTTTCAATTTTCGGCGCAGCAAGATTCTTTTTTCGTCATCGCGAAATTTTATTTGTCCGCCGTGAGTGTGTCCGCTAAGCATTAAATCAACTCCGGCGCGGGCGGCGCGATTTAAGATTTTCGGGTTATGCGCCAGCAAAATTTTCATTTCATCTGGAAAAGAGCCGCGCAGTGCAGAACGCAAATCCGTTTGCCCGACCATATAATCGTCAACGCCAGCAAGCCAGAACGAAGCGCCGTGCGCCGTAAAACGAAAGCCTTCGTTGATTAGAACTTTTATATTCTCACCGCGCATCAAATCCGTTACTAATCCCGCGTCCGTCCAGTGGTCATGATTTCCGAGACAAGCATAACTGCCGAATTCTGATTCCAGTTTTCCTAAAACCTGTGCCATTAACGAAATGTATTTCGTTTCGTGCGAAACATAATCGCCCGTTAAAATGAACATATCCGGTTTCAATTGATTAGCAATCTCCACTGCACGCGAAATATGCTGAATATCGGTAAAAGGACTGTGATGTATATCTGACAGATGAACAAGACGAAAGCCATCAAGTTTTTTCGGCAGACGTTTAAGCCGAATCGAGATTTTTTCAACAGTCAACGTATTTGCTTCTGCCAGGGCGCTGCGGGCAACCTGCGAAAAATTGCTGGCTAAATCGCGCAAAGGCGTGTTTGAACCGACGACGGAAGATAATTTTTCGGACAATCTGGTTCTTTGTGTTCCGGTATTTTTCATTTTATTTCACTAATTTAGGAACGGAAAATTTTCGGTAAGATAATTTGATTATAATTTATTGTAAAGGATAAAGGATGAAGGAGAAAGGCGAAAAGCTAAGGAATTGTTTTCACTTTCTCCTTCATCCTTTATCCTTTCGCCTTTATTTGATAAACGCCAACACTTAATCTTTCTGCAAATCCTTCTTTCACCAATGTATGATTGGCTTTTCCTGCTTCCTTTCGCGTAAGTCCTAATGCTTTAGCAAACTCGCCGCGGGCGGTTGTTCCGCACATTTGCAGAAAAGCCCGCCCAAGTTCTTTCACTGCATCTTTACGCGAAATTTTTTTCGACAATTCTTTTGGAAAACGTGCTTCCGCCAAAGTCCAGATATACGTAAATCTCGGCTTGTAAAGAACTTCCTGCGGCACGACTTTCATTGTACGTTGAAGTTTGTCGAGAGCTTTGGTAAGTCTTGGACGACTTACAATTTTAGTTTCCGCCCGCAAATCCGCTGTTCCCATTTCCCACTCTTTCCGCAAAACTTCCAAGATTTTGTTTGCGCTATCGGACAAAACTTTTTCTTCCCGATTTTTTGGGACGCCCCAAATCGCGTTAAAATAAGGAATTAAGCGAGGCGAAACAAACATCGCGCGACCTTTGCAAAGTTTTGAGTAATAAACCTTTCCACGCTGCATCACTTCGTCTTTGAGCGTCCAAGCCAAACTCATTTCATAATCTTTTTGCACGTTGCGCGGTGAATGCGCGTCACGTCTGCCGCAAACGGCGATATATACTGACGGCAAGTTCGTACGTGAATCAGTTAAAGCTAGACAAAATCCTAAATCTTCGACTAAAACTTCAACTTCCCGCGCCGTTTCGATTTTTAAAATCTCTTCGCGCCGCCATTTTTTATCGCGGAATTGTTCGATTTCTTCGGGCAAAGTGTATATTTTGATCAAAACAAAAACACCATTTGATTATTGGACTTTAGGTTATAAGTTCGCTTTTCGTAAGTAAACTATAAGTTTATAACATATACGAGTCAGAAC
>JAIVJJ010000276.1 GCA_020200095.1 Acidobacteriota bacterium
GCAATTGACGGATGAACAAATTGATAAACTCAAAACCGTTTCACGCGAAGCCGTAGCAAATTTGAATGAAGACTATACAGACGAAAAGGCTGGCTCAACGCGCGCTGCGTCAGACCGAGCCAATCAGCAAATTCGCCAAATTCTCGGCGACGAAAAAGCAAACGGGCTTTTTGAGCTTGTTCGTCAACGCTGGTCAAGCGACGAAGCAAAAAATTCAGCGGACAATTCGCCAAACGGAGCTTCTTCTAAGCTCAATTCAATTCCAACCGACACACGAATTGTGGTAAACGCTCCGGCGTACCGGATGGATCTTTTTCAAGACGGTAAAATCGTTAAATCATACAAAATCGGTATTGGTTACCCGGAATTTCCTCTGCCGAGCGGAACGCGCCGTGCGGATACGATTATATTTAATCCGACTTGGACGCCGCCCGACGAGCCTTGGGTTGAAGCTTCAAACAAAGTAAAAGTAGGCGAAAAGGTCGCTGCCGGAGATAAACTAAATCCCCTCGGTCCGATTAAAATTCCAATCGGCTTGCCGTCATTAATCCACGGCGGAAAATCTGCTGCCCGGCTCGGTGGATTTGCCTCACACGGTTGCGTCGGTTTAACTAACCAGCAGGTTCAAGCGTTTGCTTTGGACTTAGCGAAAATTTCCGGCACTACTTTAACTAATGAAGACATAAAAAACTACGAAAAACAAAAGACCCGAACTGAAAACGTAAAACTCGGAAAAACAATTCCGGTCGAGCTGCGTTATGAAACAATCGTCGTCGAAGACGGAAAGCTGAGAATTTTCCGTGACGTTTATGAACGCGGTACAAATACAGAAGAAAATCTGCGCCGCGTTTTAGAAGGTTTTGGTGTTTCTTTTGATAATTTAAAGGAACAGGACCGCCAGAAAATTCTCAAGGGTTTGGAGCAAATGGCAATTGGCGCAACCGGAAATCCGGTTGACAGCAACGTCAATTCGAACGTTAACACTACTATGGAAAAAACAGCCAACACGAATTCTAAGTTGAACAATAATTCAACATCGGAAAACGTCACCCGAAATATAAAAGGCAAAAAAGAGATTGTTTTTGAACTTGCTGAGTTAAAAGGTAAAGGCTATCCGGCGCCAGTTGCTTTAGTGCAAAAGTAAAATCATTTTCACGGTGTCGGAATCTTGTGTAAATAAATGTTCCGACACCCTTTTTTATTTTAAAAAGGCTCTTTCTTACGCGCGAAACCGGACACGTAACGTACTTGATGTTTTTTGTCGAATCCTACTATTAAAGAATTATAACTTGCATCTCCATTATTTAGTTAATGATTTTATAATTATTATCTTAAATTATCCAGATTAAAAGCCATCAAACATTTTAATAATGTTTGATGGCTTTTTAAGAAGTCAGGGTTTTGGCGCTAACCCGCCGATTAGGAGTCTGTTATCACGGGGTTTATAAACCTTGACTTTATCTTTAAGCCTATTTTACTCCCGCGCTCGTCGTATTCGAGTAATCAGAGTAAGAACCCTGAGCAACGGCGCGCACGCGATAGTAATAGGTTGTTTTTCTGGTTACCGATTGGTCTGTATAAGCATTTGTATTTGCTCCTACCATACCGATTTCGGCAAAACCGCCAGTGACCGAAGTCGAACGTTCAATTACAAAGTTTTGCTCGTTGTTCGAGTTGTCCGTCCACGCTAGCGCTACTTCGTTTTTGCCGTTAATTTTACGAACCGTTGCGCTGAGTCCCGTCGGCGTCGCCGGTTTCAACTGACACGAAGCGTTACCCGCCAATTCGTATGAACCGCCCGCCGCGAAATCTGAACTCGTGTTCTGGTTAATCGGCAGACCGTCGGCGCGAGCCAGGAACGTTCTCACTTCGATTCCCTGCATACTTTGACCGGCTCCAATGTTATCAACCTTGTCGTTGGTCACAGCGATTGTAATCGTTCCCGTGGCTGCATCGTAAACGCCTTGAACGTCGCCGAATTTAGTCGGGAGATTACCTTGATTAGTCGCCGGAGCGGTGTACTGCAGCGGATAGCTGATTCTTCCGTGTTCGAAAGTAACCGCGCCAGACAAGTTTGTTTTCATTGCTACATAGTTGCGGTCGTGATTAGCGTCAGGACTCAGACGATTCCAGAGAATATACCATTGGCTATTTGCCGGAAGCGCGCCCGAACCAACCTTTATGGTAAATACCAGTTTATTAACGCCGTTATCAAAAGGTTCGGCTATTGATAGCGAGTTAATGTTAACTTGAGCTACCGCTGGCGTATTCGGAGCCGCATCAGAAGCGTCTTGGATAACGGTAACACCCGGTAATTGACACGGGCTTTGTTTAACTATTACAGCTGGAACAACTTTTGCCGATTGCGCGCCTTCGCCGTTGGCGTTTAATGCCGACACTTGATAATAGTTCGCCGCGCTGCCCGAAGCATCCGTGTAGGAATTGACATCGCCGACGGTGGCGATCAAAGAAGCCGCGCCGCCGTTTGTTCCGCGATAAATTTTATAACCTGTGATGGCTGAGCCGCCGTTGTCCGGGCTTGACCAGTTCAGGTATGCGCCGGTTGACGTTGCAGTGTCTGCAGCAACCGTCAGCATGGGCGCAGCCGGAACATTCGTAACGGCAGAGTCATATGCCGCGAAAAGTGTTTTGCCGCCCGACTGACGGATGATAGTGCCGACTTCTGCTCCATCGTTATCAAAGCGGGTATTAAACTTACCATCTCCATTTTTATCAACGCCCTGAATACAACCGCTGCTGGTGCATCCATCAGCGTAAATCGCCAGCGGTCGTCCCTGTTTGTCTATTGTTAAGTCATTAAAATCAAGCAGATTTCTCGTGCCAGATGGGCAGGTCGTGCCGTTCGTGCAGACGACGCCGCGTTGAACCGGATCATTTGGCGTGGCGTTTGTGGTTACCCACGTTTTGCCGCCGTCGTAAGTGGTCGAGATATAACCGTACCATACTCCGGAAAATGGCTCTGCGCCAGAATCATCTCCTACACCAGCAGCGCCCGGTGTATCCGTACCAAGGAAGAAGAAAGCCGCGCGATCAGCGTCGCCGCCGACAACTGCCGCAAAAACAGTGTTCTGAACACCTAACTGCGCGCCTACGTCCTGATTGTTAACCCAGGTGCGACCTTTATCACGCGATACTGCAACACGAGCGTGTCCATCGCCATTAGCATAACCGAAGTAAACAGTGCCATCCGCACCAAAACCGACTGACGGATCTGTATCGCCGGATTTGCTGCCCGGAACTTTACGAACTTCCCAGGTCAAGCCATTGTCTTCCGATACGGCAACTCCTTGATTTTCGCCGCAGCCTTTGATCGGAACGTAAACGGTTCCGTCCGGGGCAACTTTAATATGACCGTGCAATCCGCCGCACTGCGTCAGATTCCACATCGGAACCGCGAATCCAAATGTCAACCCGCCGTTGTCGCTGCGGGCGATTTGAGCCATTCCGATGTCCTGCGATGCGTAGTAAACCGCGTGCGGATATATACGACCGTCCGCGCCGGGAAGTTGAACCGCGCCGCCTTTAAGACTGCCGTCTGCATTTTTAGCGTAAGGTCCGCCACCGAGTGTCTGGTGATCAACGCCGGAATTGATACCTGAGCCTTGACTCGGAGTCCAAGACTTGCCTTCGTCGTCCGAGAAAGCCATCAAGCTAGCTTTGCCCGCCAACTGTGAAACGAAAAGACGATTGGTGCGGCTCGCGCCGGCGTCGCTGTCGGTGAAAAGAATCGGGTCGAGCGTCGTTACAGAAGTGTTTGGAGCGCTGACATCAGTCCAAGTTGCCTTAGCCGGCGAAGATGAATCGTCAAAGCTGACGCGCAGAGTTTCCAAGCCCGCAATGATAAACGCGTTTCCGGTCGCCCAGTTCGCTCCGATGGTCGGCTCGCCCGCGCCTTGCCCTATTCCTTTCGGAGCCTGATAGTTAAAAAATCTCGGTGCCGGTTCGGTCGAAGGCATCGGCACGTCCGAAGAAGTTCCAATCACGCTTGCTGTTCCGCGGTATTGATCGGCGGCAACGGCAGCAAAATACACGACCCGGATAAGGTATGTTCCGGTGCCGCTGACTGCTGGGTTAATATCCGTTGATTCAAAATTTGTTGTTCCTTGTGCTGATTGTCCGACAAGAGTTCCACTAAGCGAATCCTTGTAGATATACATGTCGTAATCGCTTGCCACGGCTAGCCAATCTAACCTAACGCGAGCTGCCTTATTCGTCCAGTCTGCCGGTGTTCCTGCAAGCGTCAATGTAAAAGTTTCGCAGTTGACGTTTTCTACACAAGTATCTATTTCTACTAATCCTTGTCCTTTAGTGGATGCGCCGCCGGGCGATGTCCCGTTCCATGCAACTGGGGTGGCAGCTCCTGCTTCAAGTGTTCCAGAAGCCGGATTGGCAGCTTGAACCGTTGAAAATCCGTTTACTAGCAAAAGGAAAGCGAATAATACGCTTAATAAATTTATTTTTGTAATTTTTCTCGATTTACTATCGTCGTTTGAGTTTTTCTGTATCTGTAATTTCATTTTTCCGACTCCTTTATTTATAAAATCAAGTTGTAAGTTAGCGCCATAAACTTACTAACCTTTAACCATGTCTTAACTTTATTAAAGAGAGACTTGAGGAAAACTTGAGGAGCATTTGAAAATAACTTAAATCGAGAAATCTAACTCAATCAATTCCTGTATCCATAAAAAAGAATTTTCGATACCTTGAAAATAATTTGCAGAAATTCAGAATTCAGCAAACCTTAATCTTTCTAAATCAAATTTGTATTAAAATCATAGAATGCGAGTGGAACAAAACAATTTTAAGACGTAAATAAAAGTGTCAGAAAAGTAAATTTTTCTGACACTTGATTGAAATATTTTCCAAATCCGATTTTCCTCTTTTATCATCTGCAAAATTTTAATCGGTACAATTTAGATTTGAACGAATAAAATCGTTTGCGTTTTTGAAAATATCCTTTAAGAATCTGCCCGGATAATCGTGTCCGAAATCGTAAAAAAACCCCTTCGCGTCAATGCCTTTTTTTCTTGCTTCGTCAAGAATTGCTCTGCTGCCAAAGACTGGCGTAAGATGTTTCATTCCAAGATAAAAACCTTTATCAATTGGTACAATACCGTCTTCGGTTCCGTGGACAATCATCATCGGAATTTTATCGCCACCGTCAAGATAAGATAAATCGTAAAGCGCTCCTGAAAAACTAATAATGCCTTTTATTTTTTCTCTTTTCGCAAGCGGTCTGTATTTATCAAGCAAATCTTTCGGCACTTCTTCATTGTCGAGAAATGCGGTGTGGAGCGCTGTTATTGCACCGGCGCTTGTTCCGAAAAGAAAAACATTTTCCGTATCAACGTCATATTTTTCTGCGTTTTCAAAAAGAAATTTGATTGCTTCGCGCACGTCCTGCGTCGCCTTGTACTGCGTTTCTTTTAATTTTTCGTCTTTGATTTTTGGAAATTTGAAATCCAACGGCGAAGTTAGACGATACTGAACAGCGGCGGTAACGTAGCCTTGAGGAGTAAAGTTCGGTGTCAAAACATTTTCGCTGTGTTTGATATAACACGGTTCAAACGGACAAAAATTAATAAAACCGCCACTGTGAACGCCAATTATCAAAGGTCTTTTTTTGTTTGGTAGATTATCAATCGGACGAACTAAACCGATGTTAAGCTCTTTTTCTTTTCCCTTTTCGCTGACGTATTTTTTATAAACGTAGTTTTCCAATTTGCCGGCGGTTGAATTCGCTTTCGTGTTTTGGCAAATCGCGTGCGAATACGCCGGTAAACACAACAAAACTAACAGAACTGTGAAAATTAAAAATTTCGTTTTCATCATTTAGAAAATTATTAAATGCATCTATAGATTTAAGGTCTGAAGTTATAAACAATGACTCCCGTAACTCTCACGGGTTTTCCCTGAAGCGTTGTCGGGTGGAATTTTGATTGGTATGCGGCGGCTTCGGTCACCCTGTGGAATTCCTTTGCTCCGGTTGTCGCGCAGGCAAAAATGACTTTTCCCGTTTCATCAATTGTAACCGATACGTTGACAGCGCCGCTCGCTCCCTTTAGTCTGGCTTCGGGCGGATAAGGTGGCGCCGGTAGATTTAATGCTTTACCGTTGACTACTCCGCCATTGATGGTTATTTTCTGATTTTCGACATCCGAGTCTTTATCTGCTTTCTTCGGATAAAATCTTTCACGAAGTTGTATTCGTTCTTCTTCCCGATTTAGTTTCGTTAAAGTGCAGTAAGCGTTACTATAAATTTCATCCGCTTGTTCATCGAGCTTTACGCTCCTTTTGGTTTTAATATCAAGCGCTCGAAGCAGAAGCGGCGCGGCTTTGTCATAGTCGCCTTTTAGCTGGTAAATCTGCGCCAATCTCAACAATGAGTTTGCGGTTTCCGCCGATTCTTTACCGTTTACCTTTTCACGTAATTCGACGGCACGTAAAAACTTTTTTTCGGCTCCGACGACATCACCGTTCATTGCTTGATAAACGGCGACCGTTTCAAGCACTTCGGCAAATGTCTTCTCGTCGTTGCTCGAAAGCGGCTGATTTTTTTCATAAATCTCTAATGCGTTTTCAAATACCTTTCCGGCTTCTTTTCGTCTTTCCCGTTGAAGTTGAATATAAGCTAGATTACGCAACGCTTGTGCGACAGAGATGTGATTTTTGCCGAGTTCACTTTCACGAATCGAAATCGCTCTTTCGGCTAGCGGCAGAGCTTCGTCATATTTTTTTTGCTGATATAATTTGACAACTTCAGCGCTGATTTTTTGAGCTTCCTGCAAAGTTGGTGAAAGCTGCGATGTTTGCGCGGAAACGCACAGAACAGCAAAAGAAATTAAAACGAACAATACTAAATTTTTCATTGTGATTTTCCTTCTTATTTCTTCAGCGGACGGCTCGGACGAATTTCAATCTTGCTCGGTAAAGCGCGTTCGTTCATCTTAAGCAAGTCCAAAACTGTTTGAGCAATGTCTTCTGGTTGAAGTTGCCATGATTGCTCTTCGCTCGGCTCGTCGCCGCCGAAATAAGTATTGACTGAACCGGGACAAATCGTGCTGACTTTTATATTATCCTCGCGGACTTCCTGCATCATCGCTTCCGAAAAACCATTCAAGCCGAATTTTGAAGCGTTATATGCCGCCATTCGCGGATGCGCGTTTTGTCCGGCAAGACTTGAAATGTTGATGATATAACCTCCGCCGCGCTGTTTCATCATCGGAATTGCGTGATGACACGCGTAGAAAACGCCGAAAAGATTTGTTTCGATAGTTTGGCGAAACTCATCGCCGGACATTTCTTTGACAGTTTTTCCGATAATGCCGATGCCTGCGTTATTGATTAAAACATCAACTCCACCGAAAATTCTCTGGCATTCATCAAGCATCATTTTCACCTGCTCTTCGCTGCGAACGTCACAAATTTCGCCGTCAACTTGTCCGAATTGACTTAAATGTTCCAACGCGCATTTTATTTCAACTTTATCCCGCGCACAAATAAAAATCTTCGCGCCCGCTTTTAACAGACCTTCGGCAATCGCTCGTCCGATGCCTTTTGTTCCGCCCGTTACAACGGCGATTTTGTTTTCTATATTCATCTAATTTTTGATAATTTTTATCGGCTTAATACTTTTAGAAGTTACGCAGTTGCAGAAACGCGCACGAAGTAAGTGTGTTTTTTGCGCCCTTACTTCGTGCGCGTTTCTGCATTTTACTGAAATTCAACTGCGTAACTTCTAACTTTTATTTCTTTGATTTCTGCGGAAAAATAACTTTCGGCGCTTCTTTTCGCTGCAATTCCTTCCATAATAAAGTAACACTGCCGTTATCGGGTTTTCCAACTACTTGAAAAGCTACTATTAAATCCGCTCGCTCATCGCCATCAAGCACATTAAAATTAAACCCGCGAAAAAACCGAAAGAATTTTCCGCGATAAGCAACTACTCGCATTGCGTAAGTTGTGTTTTCGACAACGGGCAAAGATTTTTTATAGACAAATCCGTTTGATTTAACGCCTTTCGTGAGTTGCTGCGTTTGCCTCAAGGCTTCTTTGCTGTTTGCTTCGGGCGCAAAGTCAACTAAAAATTTCATTCCGTTACTATTCAATGTCAAATTGTCCAGCGAAGCGTCGCTGAGCGAAACCAATATCCCCTGAGAAAGAATACCGTCGCTAATAAAATTACCTTTTTCCACGCGAAGGTCGGACAGATATTCATTTGTATGCTCTCTTTCCCGAAACGAATAAAACGCGCTGTTCGGAATCCATCTTAGACACTCTTCGCTGGCGTAGATAACATTGGCGTTGTCTTCGCAACCCAAATCAGAAAAAAGTTTAACCAAACCGGTTTTCGGCTGTCGGAGAAACAAGGCAAATTTTGACAAATCTCCCGCGTCGGGCGAAAGACGCTTATTTTGCTCTCTCGTGCGTTTTGTTTTGAAAGGCAAAGCCGCGCGTTTGGCTAAAATCGCTTTCGGCTGAACGACATCTTTAAATTTTCCGAATTCTCTTTGCTGCGCTTGTCGCTCGCCTATTGTTCTTTGCGCCTCTTGTTGCTGCGACGTGGTTTGCGCAAAAATTTTGCCGGAAAAAACAGCGACGATTAAAATTACAAAACAGACGGATTTTCTCATAACCTTTACCTTTAATTCTGCGACCGCAAAAAATTATGATTTTAGCTTTGCCTTTAAGATTTCATTAACGACCTTCGGATTTGCTTTGCCTTGTGAAGCCTTCATCACTTGCCCGACAAAAAACCCGATAAGACTTTCCTTTCCGTTGCGGTATGCTTCAACTTGATTTTGATTTTTTTCGATAATTTCGTCAACAATTTTTTCAATCGCGGCGGTGTCGGAAACTTGCTCCAAACCCTTTTCTCTGACAATTTCCGAAGCGGATTTTCCGTTTTGGAACATTTCGATTAAAACTTCTTTTGCCTGCTTGCCGCTAATTTTATCGTCATCAACAAAACGAATGAGTTCTGCCAGATTTTCTGCCGAAACGGGCGATTCGTCGGCAGTTTTTCCCGCATTGTTTAACTCTCTAAGCAGTTCCGACAAAATCCAGTTTGCCGACGCCTTCGGATTGTTTGAATTTTTAGCCGTTATCTCGAAAAAATCGGCTAAACTTTTATCGGAAACAACCTGCGAAGCGTCGGAAAACGAGAGTTCATAATCTCTCATAAATCTGTCGCGCATTGCATCGGGCAATTCGGGCATTTCCCTTTTAACTGTTTCGATAAAATCGCTTGAAACAACTAACGGCTGTAAATCCGGTTCGGGAAAATAACGGTAATCGTGCGCGTCTTCCTTTGAACGCATCACGCGCGTTCGATTGTTTTTCTCGTCCCAAAGCCGTGTTTCCTGATTAACCGTTTCGCCCGTTTCGTGCGCTTCGATTTGGCGTTCAATCTCGTATTCAATCGCCTTTTGCATAAAGCGCACCGAGTTTAAGTTTTTCAATTCGACTTTATTTCTAAATACGGTTTCGCCAACTTTCCGAACCGAAACATTTGCTTCGCAGCGCAGATTTCCCTTTTCCATATCCGCATCCGATGCGCCAATCCATTGCAGAGCGCGGCGGACGTGATTGACATAATCGTAGGCTTGCCAAGACGAGCGAAAATCCGGCGCGGTTACAATTTCCGCAAGCGGCGTTCCGGCGCGATTAAGATCAATGTAAGAATACTTTTCGACTTCGGGTAAGCCTTCGTGAACATTTTTTCCTGCGTCCTCTTCAAGATGAAGCCGGATGATATTGATTTTCATCGGTTTCCAATCACTCGCTCGTCCCTGCTCGTCGCGCTCGGCGGTCATAATTTCCAAAACTCCGTCCGAAGAAAAAGGCTTATCGTATTGCGAAATTTGATAACCTTTCGGCAAATCGGGATAAAAATAATTTTTTCGAGAGAAAATCGAAGTTTCATTAATTTTCAAACCCAACGCCAACGCCGCTCTTGCTCCCAAATCCACAACGCGCCGATTTAAAACCGGCAACGCGCCAGGAAGTCCCAAACAAACCGGACCTTCGTCTAATTCGTTTTCACTTCAGCTTGATGAACTTCATTTTCTAAAATTTGTTGCTCTTCTCGCAATTATAAATCCGTGCTTGTCCGCCTAGTTCGTCAAATCTGCGTTCAAAAAAGTTTTAAAAATTGACGCCAAATCCAATCCGCCCTATCCGACCAAACGTCCGAAAACCGTTTTCGTAATAATCGTAATCGAAAACATTTTCGATTGTTCCAAATACGACGAAGCGCAATTTCTCTTGATAAGCGGGAATTTCATATCTTGCTGTTAAATCGCCTTTTCGCGCGCCGTTAAAACGATAAACGTAGCTTCTAAAAGTAAAATTGTTTGTATCAAATATCGGCGCAAGGTAATTGCTCGTCGCCAGAAAATCGAAATTTACCGAAAATCTTTTGCCTAATCTCTGTGTTGCGACAAGCGTGAATTGATGAACGGGAATGCCGAGCGTTTGCAAGATTCGGCTGCCTGAAACTTGCGGCGTGCGCTGGTCGCTGTTCGTAAAAGTGTAGGACGCGAAAACGCTCGTCGAATCAGAAGGTTTTACATCCGCGCTGAATTCCGCGCCGCGCGAGATTCCGCCTTTCGTATTGAAATAACCGCCGCCCGATAATGAATTAATTCGTCCGAACGGGTCAGGTTGCGGCAGCGTTCCGTAACCGATTGTATCAGTTAAACGTGTATAAAAATAAACGGCGGAAAGTTTTGCGCGATTGTCGAAAAGTGTCTGGTCAACGCCGCCGTCAAAAGCGATTGAGCGTTCTGGTTTTAAATCGGGTGCGCCCAGCGGAACAAAGCGATTCGGCGTTAAAAATGTTGCGTAAAAAGTTCCGAAGCGTTCATACAGAGACGGAACGCGGTAGCCGTTGCCGACGTGGGCGCGAATTTTTGTCCCCGTCTTTGCAAAATAATACGAAGTCGCGCCGTCGAATGTGTATGCGCTCGGCGGATTTTCCAATCTCACGTTTTGATACGGCGGGTTTGTTCCACTAAAAGTCGGATTTTCCAGATTGAAAAACTGAGCGCGAAAACCGCCCGCGATTTGCAATCGGTTGTCAAAAAATTTCAGCAAATCCTGCACGTAAAGCGTATTGCTTGATTGCCCGGCGTGAGTCGTAAAACTGTCAGTGACATTAGATGTAAAGCCCTCATTACCGAATTTTTCGCGCTCGAATTCGTAGCCGAATGTAATTTCGTTTGAGCGGTTTGGCGTCCAATTAAAATGTCCGTTGAACGTGTGGATTTGCCCGTCGAAAACGCTGTTTTCCGCGCTGCCGAAAGGCTGAAATCCGATTCCCAAAACACCGTTTGTATTTTTCCGGTTCGTTTTCAAACCCGAATAAAAGCCTTGAAAAACAAGATTGCTTTTTAAGATTTGCGTCAAAACAAGCTGACCGTTAAAAAATTGAGATTTTTGAAAAGCGTCCGGGTCGTTTGCATCGGGAATAAAGTTTCCATTTCCCACATTTAATTGCGAAGATGGCGTTCCGTTTTCGTAGCGTTTGAGTTCCGAGCGCGAAAGCGGAACGGCGTTTATAATTGTTGCATTTGTTGTCGGTAAATTTCCGATTGTGTCGGGATTTGAATTAAGTTTTACAAAAGCGTCCGATACAAAAAATCTCGCGGAAATGTTTGTTTTCTCAAACGGATTGTATTCGATTCGAGATTGAAAATTCGTGTTGTGTGCGTCGTCGTCTTCGTCAATTCCTTCCGAATAAATTGTTCGGGAAACGCCCAGATTAAATCCGAATTTTCCATCTTTAATTCCGTTAGAGACGTTTCCCCGAATGCGTTTCAAGCCGAGTCCGCCGAATGCGCCGGAAAGCTGTCCGTGAAAGCCTGTTTGCGGTTTCGGCGTTTGAAAATCAACCGCGCCGCCGATAGCGTTTGTGCCGTAAAGCGAGCTTCCCGAACCGCGCAAAACTTCGATGCGCGAAACACTTGTCAGAGTAAAATCAGACAAAAACGCCGAAGCGTCGCCCGTAATTGAAGAAGCGTCTCGAAATCTGATTCCGTCAATCAAAACTGCGGTGTCTTGATTTCTAAGCCCGCGCGTTTTTATCGTCGCCGTTCTGCCGAAACCGCCAAGTTGCTGCACGCGAAAGCCCGGAATTATTCGCAAAGTTTCGACTAATGCGAAATCGGCTCGTTCGCGCAATTCCTGCGCTTCGATTAGATTTACCGATTTTGAAACTTCCTCAACGGTTTGGTTCGTATCGGCGGAAATTGTAACCAGTTCGCTGATGCGATTGCCCGAAACACGGTTTATATTGCGCCCGTTTTTCACCTCAATAATTTCTCTTACCGCATTGCCGTTTTCATCCGTGTAAACGAATGAATAAACGCCATCTGGCACATCGTCAAGAAAAAAGTTTCCTTTCTCATCAGTTGAGCCTTCTTTGATAACAACCGAATCTTTTTCGAGTTTTATTTCTACATTCGCTAACGG